>DAOUES010000298.1:0-3848 GCA_034430335.1 Anaerolineae bacterium
CCGGTGAGGTCAAAGAACTTTTCGGTCTGGGCGATGAACGACGGGATGAACACCACCCATTGAATGAGAAAGGCCAGCCCGATCCCCAGGGCGAAGATCGGGATGCCGGAGACGGTCGCACCGCCCTGGCTGCCCGCGAGGGCGAGGCCAGCGGCGACGATCAAGACGATGGGAATGGCGATCAATGATCGCAGGTCTGCTTGTTTCATGGTTAACTGTCGCTTTCGACTGGTGAATATGCAGCTACCTTTAGGATAGTGACTCCGGGCAGGATTGTCTACTAGGATGGCAGGATGGGGTGCATTTCAAGTTAGTGCGCTAAGCCGCGAGCCAGAGAGTGTCAAAGTCCTCACTCAAAACAGCCGCACGGAGAGTAATCATGCGATTAGCTTGATCGGCTTCCCAACGCATACCAGGGCCAGTCAGTCGTTGTTTGAACTGTTTGACGCCGCTTTCGACGGTGCCAGAGCCAATGGGAAAGCCTTGTTCGCGAAAGGCGAGATACTGCATCCGGCGTTGATGGGTTTCAAAATAACCAGCCAAATCAGCCCGCTCCTGGCGATGCAAGGCGGTGATGATTTTGTGGATGCTTCCCAGATAGAGATGGTTTTTGTAGGTCTTGAGCCAACGCTGACGCTTTCTGTCGTCACTGTCTTCGGGGTACAAGGCCAGTGCCGCATCGGCCAGGTGCTGCACAGCGTGGAACCAGTCCACAATCTGGAGGGCCTGCGGGCTGACCTCCTCGGCCACGTTCCAAATCCAGGCGGCCCCATCGCCGATCACTGCCCGGTGGCGCGCAGTGGGCAGCGCCTGCTCAAGCGCCAAAGCCCATAGCGCCGGGGTGAAGTCGGCCCGGCTGCCAAGCACGGCGGTGTAATGCACATTCACCCCATGGGCCATCGGTTCCAGTTCCCCGGTCTGCGGATTGCGCTCCAGGCGTCTTTCTACATCAAACACCGCTCCGACCTTCAACTCGCGCCAGCCTTCCTCACGAATGTTGACCATGCCGCCATCCAGGGTGATGGCTTTGGGTTGATCGTGGTCATGGCTGGCATTCGGCAGCACGACTCGGTCCATACTCACTTGTTCACGCTGCTGGACTACATACCTCTCCATCCGCTCCCCATGCCGTTCCGTTTGCCGCCAGATACTGCTGGCTGGAATGAGCCGCCCGGCAATCCGCTCAAACACACTCGCACACTGTTCGTATGGCAGCAAGGCACTCAACCACACCATCTGCTGCGCCATCTCCAGGCTGTAGACACTGGTATTCAATCCCCACTGTCTATCCAGGGGAAAAATGCCCGCTTCCGCATTTCGGGCAGACATAGTAGTCACGCTCAATTTCAACCTCTCCGCCCAGCGTCACGACCCGCTTCTTGCGCTTCCCCCGCCGCTGCATCCTCACCCCGCACTCCTCACAGACCACTTCTTCGGCCTTCTCTGAGACTTGTGCTTCCACCAGACATTGTAGGGTCTGTCGATTGACCTCTTGCCCCAGTTTGACTATCGCCCTTTCCATATCGCTTAACGTGATTGTGCTGCTGTCCGGCAGTTCGTCCAGCATTTTCCGCACCGCTTCGCGCGTTTGTTCGAGGATTTGTTCTTCCAGCTCTTCCCGTTTGTTTGGCATCTGGCATCACTTTCTGCTTCAGGATGCCTTAGCCTATCTCATTTCCGCACTGAAGTGAAATGCACCCGTAAGCCAATGGGTGCTGTGAGGTGCATTCATAGTTGGGGGCACAAGTCAATCCTTCATGGTTGCCTGATCTCCAAATTAGCCCGGTGGCTCCAGCCCCGGTATAGAGGATTTGACCTTGCCCCCAAACGTGAATACACACGGTGCTGTAAGGCTCTACAGGCATCCCATATCTGTCCCCTGAAAGGGGGAAGTGGGCGACGTTCTGTCGCATGGGCGACAAAACGTCGGTTGAAGGGGGTGGGGCCTTAATACAACCCCAAAAGCAAAGGCAGCCCTCAACCGGAATCGAAGGCTGCCCGACTTGATTGTGCTTCGCCTGGATTTCTACCCCAGCAGCGCCGCCAGCTTTTCTTTCGACTGCGCTTCCACCGTATCATGGATGCTGTTCCCGTGGCTGTCCATCGTCACGATCAGCGGCAGGTCCTCGACCTGGATCACCCACATCGCTTCCGGCACGCCGAACTCCAGCTTGTAGACATCGGCCACTTCCACCACCGACTGGGCGATCAGCGTCGCCGCGCCGCCGATGGCGTGCAGGTAGACGGCGGGCTGATCCCGGCAGGCTTTGAGCGTCCTCCCCGCCATCCCCCCCTTGCCGATCACCCCCTTGAGGTTGAAGTGCTCGATCACGTCCGCCTGATAGACTTCCTCGCGGATGCTCGTCGTCGGCCCCGCCGCCACGAACTCCCATCGGCCCTCGCCGATCTTCCTGACCACCGGCCCGCAGTGATAGATCACCCCGCCGTCGAGCAGCCCCTTGAGCGTCTCGTACAGGTCGGCTTCTTCGGGGGGAATGGACTCGCTCTTGATGTAGTTCTCGACCAGGAACTTGTGCGCTGCGTCCCGCCCGGTGACCACCGTCCCGGTCAGTAGAATGGGATCGCCTGCTTTCAGTTCGCGGATCGCCTCGTCCGGTATGGGTGTGGTCAGCTTATGCATAGCTTACCTCCTGCGTGTCCAGGTCGATCACCATCTGCGCCCGACGGTTGGCCCAGCACATGTAGGCAATCGAAACGAAGTAACAGGCGGGCAGCCGGTGCTGCGTGCCGACCTTGACGCCCAGCACGGTCGTCTTGCCGCCGAAGCCCATCGGCCCGATCCCTAACTGGTTCGCTTCGTCCATAATCCGGTCTTCCAGATCGGCCAGTTCTTCGCTCTCGTTCTTGTCGGACAGCGGGCGGAGAAGCTGCTGCTTCGCCTTCACATACGACGATCCCCGGTCGCCGCCGATTGCCACGCCCAGCACACCCGGCGCGCAGCCTTTGCCCTGCGCCTGGTACACCGAATCGAGCACCACCCGCCGCACCCCGTCCAGATCGCGCCCCGCGCCCAGCTTCGAATCGGGCAGCTTGTACTGCGCGGAGACGTTCTCACATCCGCCGCCCTTCAGCAGCAGATCAACAGTAATCGCCTGCTCATCGCCTTCGTAGAAGTGGATGGTCGGGTAATCTTCGCCGGTGTTGTTGCCGCTGTTCTTGCCTGTCAGCGGATCGACCGCGTTGGGCCGCAGATACGCCTTCTCGGTGGCGATGGCGCATGCCTGCCGGATGTAGTCGGTCAGTTCCCGCATCGACACCCCCACCGGGATCGTCACCTCGAAGATCGGCGTCGACTTCTCACGGGCCATCTTGACGTTCTTAATCAGCGTATCGAAGGCACTCTCCGCCGCCGATCCTTTCGCTTCCCTGTCTTTGGCCCTGTGCAGCGAGTCCTCCATATCGGCGGGCAGATCGGTCGCCGCCCGCCGGATCAACTCGACAAAATCCTGCGTGTAATCTTTCATCGAACCTCACCTTTCCTTGTCTTCGACTATGTCGGCATCTTAAACGCGATGATCGTCATCGTCCCATAAATAAACGCCGCAACCCCAACAATCGCAATCAGAACCGCCAGCACTTTTCGAAACGGGTTGACCTTGCCGATATCAACCAGTACCACCCACGCCCCGCTCAACCCGTGAACCAGCACCGTCAGCAAAAAGGCGATGTCGATTGCTTTCCAGACCGGGTTTTCGAGCCGTTCGATCACCCGCCCAAAGTCAATGTGCCCCGGCGGGTAGTGGACGACGATCATGTGCAGCGCCATGAAAACCACGAGTAAGATCGCCGTGTAGCGTTGAACCTGAAAGAAGCGTGTCATGTCAGCC
>DAOUES010000299.1:0-2846 GCA_034430335.1 Anaerolineae bacterium
TATTCGCGCATTGCCTACGTCGACGGCAGCGTCCCGACGATCACCGCCGTCGACGGCATGCTGGAGCGCACCATCCTGGTCGACGGCTATTCGAAAACCTACGCGATGACCGGCTGGCGGCTTGGCTACGGGATCATGCCCGAAGAACTCGCCGAACCGGTCACCACGCTGATCAACCATTCCTCCGGCTGCTCCGCCGAGTTCACCCAGATTGCCGGAATCGAGGCGATCACCGGCCAGCAGGAATGGGTCGGCGATATGGTGGCCGAATACCGGGCACGCCGCGATATACTCGTCGATGGCCTGAACGAGATTCCCGGCGTGAGCTGCGTCACGCCGCAGGGCGCGTTCTACGCCTTCCCGAACGTCAAGTCCTTTGGCCGACCGGTCGGCGAGCTTGCCACGCAGATTCTCGAAAAGGCCGGTGTCGCGCTGCTGCCGGGCACGGCCTTTGGCAAATATGGCGAAGGCCACCTGCGTCTCTCCTATGCCAGTTCGATAGAGGCCATCGAGGAAGGGCTGGAACGCCTCTGGAAGTTCTTCAGCGAACTGAAGTAGTCACGCTCAGATTTTAATGAAAAAGGCGCTCCCGATTTTTCCGAGAGCGCCTTTTTTAGTCCTTATGGGCTGATTTTACAATCTATCCGCAAATTCACTCCATTTCCAGGCAATGGCACGGAGCCGAAGGCTCCGCAGGGCGGAGCTTTGATGGAGTGTCCAAGCAAACCGGTTCCCGAAGGGACAAAATCCCGGAGAAGCGCCCGCCGCTTGCGGCGGCCCACTACCTGGGGTGGTGGTTAGGGATTTTGAGGTTTGCCATTCACTTCGTTCATTTCGGATAGATACAAAATCGAATCATCCGAAGCGGTTTTTGGATAGATTGTTAGCCCGGTGCTTCAGCGCCGGGAAACCAATCCCCCCTAATCGGTGATCTCCCATTCATAGCCGTCATAGATATCCTGGGCCAACAGTTCCTGCGTCTCGCCTATGCAGGAGTCGACGTGGAAGTCGTAGGTTGATGCCCCCATGTTCAGCGCCACGCCCTGCCCCGCATTAATGGCGACGTCAGGATTAAGCAGGTTGGCGAACCACTCCTCCTCCCCGGTGTGCCGGACATACAGGCCGCAGATGTCGAGGCTGCTGTTATTTTTGATCAGGATCAGGCTTTGTTCAGATACGGTCATCGTGAGATCGGTCGTGCCCATATCCGCGACCACCTGGGCAAAGTCAATATCGTAGCCCCACCCCAGGAAGATGCTGTTACATGATTCGATCTTGTATGAGAATACCTCCTGTGGAACGTCGGTAAGGGTGAAATCCCCTCCATTCGTCATCGGGCTGGTGAGGTAGTTGACCCCCCAACCGGTGCCGGGATCGTCGATGAAGTAAATCCCGCAGATATCGGCGCTGGTATCGTTGATGAACCGGACGTTGGCGGTCTGGCCGCCTGCCAGCAGGTCGTCGGTGAGATCGAGGACGTAGCCATCATGCTCTATCAGGTTTACGTTTTCAACCTGCAAGTCCACCCCGTCACAGGTCGTGACCCACAATGTGAGAACCCCCTTGTTGATGACGATGCTCTTTTCACTGCCTGCTTCCAGCGGCCTATCCGATAATATGAGATTTGGCGTGCGGTTGGCATCGGAGACCCCGGCAGAAAATGCGCAGACGTCCACGCTGCTGTTGTTTTTCACTGTTATCTGCCGGTCGTCTTCGTAGGTACTGATATCAATCCACATACCAGGCCCCAGATCCGTTTTACTGAGCAGTGCAACGATATTGTGCTCGCAGTTTTCGACGATCATGTCGTAGCTTTGTGCTTCAACATTGGGGATGATGAAACTGGTGTCGGGCAGCAAGATGAAGTCCTCGGCCTCGGTCAATCGACTCTCACCCCAGTCAGGCGCGCCGCTCGCGGCGAGGTAGATGGCGCAGAATGGCGTATCAAGGCTGTTGATGATTTCCAACCCGGTGGCGGGATCGGCGGTCGGGGCGGCCTCTTCGACCTCTTCTTCTTTGACTGCTTCGGCTTCCTGTTTCACTTCGGCAGGGGGAAGGCTCCGGCTGCTGAAGCTGGCTTCGGAGGTGTTGCCCTGCCGGGAATACTCCCCGCTGATCTCGATGCCGCCTTCACCCTGTGCCGAGGCGACTTCGCTCCCATCGACCAGAATCTTGCAGGACACGTCACCCAAATCGCCCTCGTTGGTCACGGTCAGTTCGATGTCGAGATCGTTCCCGCCGATGGTCACCGTCTGCGACCAGGGCAGCGAGACAGACTCCTCGACCAGTATCCCATCTTTGGCGGTGTATTTCACCAGCACGCTCGATGCGCTGCCTGAGCAGTCGTAGGCCGTTTCCGGCGCTCCCCCACAGGCAGCCAGGAGCAGCACAGCGGCACCGATGACGAATACCGCCCATAACTTTGTGTGTTTGGTTTTTGATGACACCCGATTTCTCCTTGGCTTGCAACGAATTAGAAACGTAGGTATCTAGTATATTCATCTTTTGATTCGCCGCTTTTTCTTTATTCCGGCGCAAAAAGCACACAGGCCGGTCTGGTTGAACTGGCCTGTAAATCATGGAGACATCAGGCGAAATGGCGAAGTCTGCCGAGCGGTTATTTTGTCAGGTATTCGGGCTGGAAGACCGGTAGATCGCCCGGCGCGTAGGTCATCAGGTCGGCCATGATCGCCGAATCCTCTTCGGAGATCATGAAGTATTTCCCGTTTGCTCTGGCATAGATCATGCCGTCGGCGTCACGCAGATCGCTTTTGCCTTCCCAGTACCGGCCTTTGTCGACGGTCGGGTAGGCGGTGGCGAGATAGGTTTTCCCGACTTTCACCGGC
>DAOUES010000300.1:0-4127 GCA_034430335.1 Anaerolineae bacterium
ATCAGGAGAAGATCAAAATGGATTTTGGGCGGGCATTCAAGTACGTGTATGAAGATGAGCGGTGGTTTGAAAAAGTAGCAGTCGGCGCGTTGATCGCGCTGGTGCCGATCTTGAATTTTGCGCTGTCGGGATACATGGCAGTGGTTATTCGCAACGTCGCCAACGGGGAAGATCGCCCGCTCCCGGCTTGGCAAGACCTGGGCGATTTCTTTATGAAGGGCCTGTATCTTTTCGTTGCAGGGTTGGCTTACGGGATCATACCCTCTTTCATTCTCTTTCCGATCATTGCGGTGGCTGTATTTATTCCCATCGGGGTGCTGCCTCTTGCGGCAGGGATGAGCGAAGATGCCGGGACCGCCCTGGCTATGGTGGCGTCCATCGTCTTTATTCTGGCGTTTGCCCTGGTGATGCTGGTCGGCCTGCTGATTTCGATCCTCGCAATGCTTTTTCTGCTTATTGCGACGATTCGCTTTGCAGTTGGCGGGCAGACCTTCAACGAACTGTTCGATATCAAGGGTCACTGGGAGTATCTAAAAAAGAATCTCGGCAAATTGATACTGGCCTGGCTGTACATCATGGCTTTTTACATTATCGTCATGACCCTGGGAATGTGCCTGGGGAGCATATTGGGGTTGATCCCCTGCCTGGGGCAGATCGCAGCCTATGCCATCGGATTGGGCGCGGGTGTGCTGATCGTGCTGTTCGCCTCCCATATCTATGGTCAGCTTGCGGCTGCAACCGGGCTGGTAACCCCGACGTATACTGTGTAGAAGTTGTTTCGATGTTTATAGCTAACTGTTATGAGGTCAGGATGAAGAATCTTTCGATTGTTTTATTGGTAGTCATCACAGGCATTCTGGTCAGCGGCTGCTCGCTGTACGTCATCGAGGGGTCTGGAAACGTCGTCGAAGAGGTGCGCCCGGTCGAGGGCTTCAGCCGGGTCGATTTTGCCGCTTATGGCAAACTCGTCATCACCCAGGGAGATGCCGAAAGCCTGATCGTCGAGACGGACGACAATCTGCTCCAGTACATCAAGACCGAGGTGGTCGGCGACACCCTGGAGATCAAGATCGACGAGAGCGCCTTCTCTTTCCGGGACGGCGATGCGCAGGTGATGAAACCGACCGGGACGCTGAACTACACGCTCACGGTGGACGACCTGTCGTCGATAGAGGTATCGGGTGCCGGGCTGGTCGAGGTCGAATCTCTGGATGCTGACAGCCTTTCCGTACTCTTGAGTGGGGCTGGTAATATTTCGTTCGGGGCGTTGAGCGCCAACGATCTCGATGTCACCCTCACCGGGGCGGGGAGCTTCGAGGCGTCCGGCGATGTCGTGTCCCAATCGGTCGAGGAGACCGGGCTTGGCAGCTATCGCGCTTACGACCTTCACAGCCAGTCGGCAGTCATCGAGATAACCGGTGCCGGTGGCGCGAATGTCTGGGTGACCGACCGCCTTGAGGTCACGATCACCGGGGCAGGGGATGTCAATTACTATGGTTCCCCGGAGCTTTCCCGCGATGTGACCGGGGGCGGTGTCGTCACCAACAAGGGTGAAAAATAATAACGCTGGCCTGCTTCTCGGAAAACCGATAATATACGATCAGCCGGGGTTTGACGGTCAGCCCCGGCTGTGGTTTCTTTAGCGCTACCGATTGACTTTCACGCGAGGGAATTGTGCCAGGATCACAGATCGGAACGCTGTCCGAGCGCTCGCTCCATGCGGCCTTGAAAGAGTGGATCGCCGAGCCGGGTGACGAACTCGAAAAGAAGGTCGGCGGCTACGTGGTTGACATCGTTCGAGATGGACAGTTGATCGAGATACAGACGCGGCATTTCCATGCGATCAGGCGCAAGCTCAAGGCGCTCGTCAAAGATCACCCGGTGCGGCTGGTCTACCCGGTCGTCACCCGGAAGTGGATCGTGAAGATCGCCGGAGATGGGGAAACGCAGCTTGAACGGCGCAGATCGCCGCAGCGGAACAGCATCTATACCGTCTTCCGTGAACTGGTCAGCTTTCCCGCGCTTGTCAGCCATCCGAACTTCACGATAGAAGTGGTGTTCGTCCATATCGACGAGGTTCGTGTCGACGATGGTCAGGGAAGCTGGCGTCGCGGCGGGTGGAGCATCGTCGATCAAAAGCTGGTCGAGGTCGAGGATCAGGTTAGGCTGGCATCAGTGAAGGATTGGCTGACCTTAATTCCCGGCGATCTCGAAGACCCGTTTACGACCCGAGATCTCTCCCAGGCGATCGGCGAACGCCTGCGCCTTGCCCAGTCGATGGCCTACTGTCTGTACGAAATGGGCGCTGTCGAGCGGGTAGGGAAACGGGGCAATGCGTATCTCTATGAGCGGTTGTCAGCCTGATCGGGGGTAGGGGGATATGAGTCACTCGTCGGTGTTCTATCGAAAGCCAAAGCGTTCCAAGCCGGTCGTTTCGCACGGCGAGGGGATTTATCTCTACGACGACCAGGGCAAGCAGTATATCGATGCTTCCGGCGGCGCGATTGTCGTCAATGTCGGTCACGGTATCCGGGAGATTGCCGACGCGATAGGTGATCAGGCGGCGCAGGTCGCCTATGCCCACGCTTCGATGTTTACCAGTCAACCCCTTGAGAAACTGTCGGTGCTGCTGGCTGAACGTCTCCCCATGCCCGATGCCCGGCTCTATTTCCAGGCGTCCGGTGCGGAAGCGGTCGAAACGGCGATCAAGTTCGCCCGGCAGGTGCAGATCGCAAAAGGTGAGTCGGGCCGATATAAGGTCATTGGCCGCTGGGGATCGTATCACGGCGCGACACTCGGTGCGCTGGCTGTCATGGGCAAACCGTCGATGCGTGCGCCCTACGCCCCGATGTTCACCGATATGCCGCATATTCCCGCCCCTTACTGCTACCGCTGCCCCTTTGGATCGGAATATCCGGCCTGCGGTCTGCGCTGCGCCGATGCGCTTGAAGATGAAATCCTCCGGCAGGGGGTCGATACCGTTGCCGCGTTCATCGCTGAACCAATCGCCGGGGCGACGCTGGGCGCAGTTGTTCCGCCCGATGGATACCTGGAGCGTATCCGCGAAATCTGCGACCGTCATGGCGTGCTGCTGATCGTCGACGAGGTAATGACCGGTATGGGGCGGGTTGGCCGCTGGTTTGCCGTCGAGCAGTGGCCGGTAACGCCGGATGTGGTGGTTATGGGTAAGGGGCTGTCCGGTGGTTACTTCCCGCTCAGTGCTGCCGCGATGCGCGGCGAGTGGGTCGAGTTGGTGTGGAATAAACTGGGCGATTTCAATCACGGGGGGACGTTCAGCCACCAGCCGGTCGGGGCGGCTGCCGGTATTGCGACGATAGAATACATCGAGAAGCACGATCTGCTCGATGCGGCCAGGTCGACCGGAAAACTGCTGGGGGATAGGCTTCTCGCCGCGTTTGGCGATCATGATCATGTGGGTGATATTCGCGGCCAGGGATTGCTGTGGGCATTGGAATTGGTTCGTAACCGGCAGGCGAAGGAGCCGTTCTCGCCCGGCGACAAACTCGCCGAGAAGGTGTTCGACGCTGCTTTTGCCGGTGGATTGATTGTTTACGCGATGGCTGGCTGTGTGGATGGCCGGTCGGGGGATCATGTGATGATCGCGCCGCCGCTCATTGTTCAGGCGGACCAGATTGAGGTAATTGTGTCGAGGCTGGCGAGGTCAATCGACGGGGCTGTGGCGGTGGTCGAGTCGGCTTGAAACGCTGTTTGTTGACGGGTATCTGAGCCAATTTCATTGATTTTGTTAAAAAGCCTTGATTCGTACTTGGAAACATGATATACTATTCTTTGTCTTGGGGTTTCCCCAAGTTTTTTATCAGGTATAACAGGAGGTGGACGGACGAGAAGCAGTACAACATCGCAGGGCAAGACGCGATAGAGTGTCCGTTCCACCGCCGAAAAGTCCGGCGGTTTTTGTTTTTTCCGGGCGCAACAGAAAAACAGTTGCAAAGTTCTTTAACAATCGCAGAAATGACAGGTCAAGAAGCAAGCGGGAAGAAAGAAGAACCCCCCGCAACAATCTATCCGAAACAGGTTTCGGATAGATGCAAGACCCAGCCATCTATTCGAAAGTGATTTCGGGTAGATGAAAGAGTTAAGACGAG
>DAOUES010000301.1:0-8360 GCA_034430335.1 Anaerolineae bacterium
AGGTGGTGGCTTCTCCGGGATTTTGTCCCTTCGGGAACCGGTTTGCTTGGACACTCCATCAGGGCTTCGCCCTGCGGAGCCTTCGGCTCCGGCCATTCCTCCCCCACCACAGGTGGGGGCTTCCTGGAAATGGAGTGAAGTGGCTGCCTGCATTTCCCCGACATCGATCCCCATCCCGGCGCAGAAGACAAGCGCATCGTCAATCGCCAGCCGAAGCTCATCGATCAGCTGGCTTTTATCGCGGATGGGCGGATCGTCTTCGAGCGAGGGGCCGCCAAACGGTGAGCCGTAGATCGCCAGCGCGCGCTGAAGGTCACGGAAGACACCGATGTAATCGACGATCAGCCCGTTTTGCTTGTCGCCCCAAACGCGATTGGCCCGCGCGATGGTCTGCATCAGGGTGTGATTGCGCATCGGCTTGTCGAGGTAGATGGTCGAGCAGGCCGGGGCATCGAAGCCGGTCATCCACATCGCGCAGACGAACACCAGCCGGAACGGGTCGTCGGGGTCTTTGAACTTCTCGTCGAGCGGCTCCCTGACCATCCGCTCCCGGTGCGGGCGGATATCCAGCCCCTTCTTGCGGAACTCATCGATCTCGCCCTGGGCCTGCGAGATGACCACCCCCATATCGGTTTCCCGCATGAAGGCGATCTGATCGGAGAGCAGCTTGCGCTCGACATCGTTATCTGCCTGTGCGTATTCGTCTTCCAGTTCGGCCAGCCTGACCTGCCAGTAATGCTGAACCCGGTCATACATCCGAACGGCGGTCGCTTTATCGATGCAAACCACCATCCCCTTGCCCAGGAACCCGCGCCCGGTGAAGTGGGCGACGATGTCCTCGGCGATCTTATCGAGGCGATCCTCACGGGTGATCAGGTGATACTCCCGGTTGAACTCGCGCTCAAGCCGTTCTTCCCGCTCATCGTCGAGCAGCACATCGTCGAGCAGGGCTTCCATGTCCTCGTTAAAGTTCTCGTTGATGAGCTGCAGCTCCGGGATGCGATTCTCGTACCAGAGCGGGACGGTCGCCCGATCCTCGACCGACTGCTTGAAGTTGTAGATGCTGACGTACTCACCGAACACCTCACGGGTTTTTTCCTCGCCAGCAATCAGCGGGGTGCCGGTGAAGCCGAGGAATGCCGCATTCGGCAGCGCATCGCGCATGTTCTGGGCGAGGATGTCGTACTGACTGCGGTGGGCCTCGTCGGTGATGACGATGATGTCATCGCGCTCCGAGACGACCGGATGCGGTTCGCCGCGCTCGGTGCGAAACTTCTGGACAAGCGTGAACACGTAGCGATGATCCTCACCCAGCAGTTGGCGCAGGTGATCGGCGCTCCCGGCGCGGACGCTCTCTTCGGGTTCGGTAACCGCCCCCGCGTTGGCGAAGTTGCTGTAAATCTGCTCGTCGAGTTCGCGCCGGTCGGTGACGACCACAAACGTCCAGTGGCCGGGGAACTGGCGCAGGATTTTCTGGGCGAAGAAGATCATCGAGTAGCTCTTGCCCGCCCCCTGGGTATGCCAGAACACCCCCAGGCGTCCCTGGTTCTCCCGGATCGACCGCACCGCGTCGATGGCGCTGTTGACGCCCAAATACTGGTGGTTCTTGGCTGTGATCTTGACCAGCCCGCCGCGTTCATCGCTGAACAGCGTGAAGTTCTCGACGATGTCGAGCAGCCGCGCGGGATCGCAGGTGCCCCGGATGGCGGTTTCCAGCGAGACAATACCCTCTTCTCCCTCGCTGTTGATCTTCTTCCACTCGGCGAAGTGTTCCCACCCGGCGGTCGTCGAACCCACACGGGTCTGGCTGCCGTTGGAGAGGACGATGAACCCGTTGTGCCAGAAGATATGCGGGATCGTATCCCGGTAGTCTTTGAGGTTCTTGTTGTAGGCATCCTCGAGCTTGACGTGTGACGCCTTCAACTCGATGAACACCAGCGGCAGCCCGTTGACAAAGCCTATCAGGTCAGGGCGGCGGGTGTAGAGGTCACCGGTGATCCACATCTGCGAGACGACCAGGTAAGCGTTGTTGGCCGGGTTGTCCCAGTCGATCACCCGGACGAGTTCGACCTTTTCCTCACCCTGCACACCCTGGTAGGTAACCCGCACCCCGTTCCTGATGAGATCGGCCATGTGTTGATTGGCCCGTGCCGGGGTGAGCAGGCTCAGGTCGCGGGTCAGTTCCTCGACCGCCGTATCGATGGCCGCTGGGGGCAGGTGGGGGTTGAGACGTTCCAGCGCCGGGCACAGCCAGGCAGTGAGAACGACCTCCGAGCGGGTGCTGCGCCCCAGAATGCCGCCCTGACCGGGTGTCTCGTGGAAAGCGTTTACCGTTTCCCAGCCGAGTTCCTGAAAAAGCTGGATGGCGGGTTGTTCAACCAGGGCGTCTTCGCCGTAATCACGTAGAGACATGCTGATTTCCTGTCTTTTGGGACTGGGGCACCTGCCACGTCGTAAGTAGGCATCGTGACACTTAAGTTGCAAGACATTTGTTCTATCAGACACGAACAAATGTTCGGGAAACTCTTGACAGCGGCTAGAATTCCTGATAAGATCAATTTACTCATCTACCATGTGTAGAAGGAGATGGAATCCCGCCAATGGCGGGATTATCCTTTTTATTACTTCAAACGTCTGTCGTATTTCTTCTGTAGGCTCTTCCGTCCCCATTCCTTATTTACACAATATGCTGTGATCAATCGGGCGACATTTCCCTGTCCCGCGACATTCTCCTTTTGAAGGATAACCACATAATTAGCGGTCTTTAACCAGATGTATGTTCGAATCTTCCCGCCAGATTCCTCATGATCCCATACTATTGGAATCCCTTCTAACGCATGATTAATAGTTGGTGCACACCAAGGCAACCTTTCCGCCCGGTCTAAATCCAGTGAATCTACACTTGGAGCATGAAAATCGCCGGTAACAAGGTGCCAGAAGATAACTTCATAGCCCTTAACGGATTTACCGAGACTGAAAATTATTGGTCGCTGGCCATAAGTTGATGTGTTTTGTTTGAAATCTTTATCGAAAATCTGGTACAGTGTATCGACGACTTCATCTGATGCTTCGGTGATCTCTAGTTTAGATGGCAGCCAATCTGGTAGTTCCGTCATAGCTGCTTCCTTCCCTGCCACCGGAACAGGTTGACCTTCTCTTCTTGCATTAATGTAGTACGCGTGAGCTTATACCTCGACCTGTTCTGCATTCTTTCAACAAGGCTAAGTTTGGCGTCGCTTGTAGTCAGCCCTCGATTCGCATATGAGACTGCCCCAATTAGCAAATCAGCGAGTTGAAGCAACTCAACTTCGTGTGAGCGGACAAGCTGCATTCGCTCAATAATGCTCATTGAGAAATCGTACATACTGTTTGACAGAACTTGATGAAGCTTCCGAATTTTCGCAGCTCCCCAAGTATCTTTAATATCAAGGTATATACGATAACGAGCCAAAGGGTGAAGTATTATTCTAAGCATCTCATAGTACATTTTGTAGTACCACTCATCATGGGATTGATAAAAATCATCATGTCGCAGGCCATCTTTGGTTGCTATCAAGGCGCGAAAATGCAAATCATCATCGTCAAAGAAATAGTCCATCACATCTAAATAGAATTGCAGCTTGGCCGGAGAAACCTTTGTCCACTTGACTTCAAAATGACGACTAAGACCGTGCTTTATCTTGATTTCCCTCAGGCGTGTCGCGATCTCCCTGGTCTTTTCAAGTGGGCACCACACTGCACCCAGCACCATGATGCTTACTTCGTCATTCTCCAGGTGACCGCTCTCATCGCAGTAGACATTGAATATCTGGGTCATTCGTCAATCACCTCCCCCGGCAAAGGCAGCCCCTCGACCGACACCTCCCCCGAGATGAGGCGCGGCAGCAGCAGATCGCGGGTTTCTCGTAGTACACGATTACGCTGTTGAAGGTTATGGCTTAACTCAAAAGAATCTTCAATCATGCTGTGAAACTGCTCTAATAATCTGGTTGGTGGCTTCGCAACAATTGCTTGCGCAAAGTCACCCTGATTTACAGCAGGATACGCCGAGCCAGTCGCGTTGTTTGTCAGATATTCCGCAAATTCATCAGTAGTGACCGAATAATACAAGTAAGAATATGGAACCTGTACCGGAGTTAAGACTGCAAAGCCTGTAGACACAATGAGATTAGATACCGGGTGCATAATAACAGCATATGAACGGCGATTTGGGCGTACTGTTGACCAGATCGTATCTCCATGCTCAACCATTCTGCGTGCTCGGCTTGGGGCATCCTCAAATGACATCACTTCAATTTCATCAATAGAGCCGGTTGATACTGAGCTTATGTTGATGTAATTGATTTCATCGGGGGCATTCTCTTTTCGAATACTTCGAGCGTTGATTTCTGCAATCGAATCGAGGCGCACCCACTCCCACCCCGACGGGATCGCCCCCAGGTCACTCTCCACCCACTCGACATCCTGCCAGCCGGGGAAGCGCATCTCGACGAACCACTCGCGGTAGAGCGCCTGGGCTGCGATCCCCAGCGCGTCGATGCGCTGCCGGTTGTTCTCGATCAGGTCGTCGTAGGCAAGAATGATCGATGCAATCTTTCGCTGTAACTTCACATCGGGAACAATGAAATCAAAGGTCTCCAGTTTTCCAAGACTGAGATTGTCTTGTGTTGTTCCTTGCGAGATGCTCTGCATCTGCATTTTTATCAAGTCAATATAGTATTTGATAAACGCGACATCAGCTTTGTCTTCATTGGGAACAAACCCAACTATACTGTCAGGAAAACAGGCATTAAGCCCAAGTACAGCTGTCTCTGCAATATTGGCTGCAATGGTGATACAGAGAGTTCCCCTGTCCCATATCTTGCTTTGCTTCAAACCTTCTTCGTTATATGTCTGGCTGTACTCTGTAATCCAAAATTCTGCTGCTTTTACATCCCCTGTTTGAACAAAGGGGTAATCTCCTCCATACAGCTTGGGATCATTTCGTGGCCGATGACGGGAGCGCCCGCGCCCAACAAAACCCAGTTCATGAAGCTTCTTGGCTTGCCAACCTTCAGGAGTCATTCACCATTCTCCAGCAGCCACAGCATGTTCTCGCTCATCGGCTTCATTATTTGAGTTTTCTCAGCCGCTGGTTAATCGCATCCAGGTCGAATGCTTCCGGGTCAAACTCACCGCCAATCCATTCGACAAACATCTCATGTTCGGGGTGATCGGGATTTTCGATGGCTTCCAAAAAGCTGTCATAGCCCCAGATTCCGCCTACGTCCTCAGGCGGGCAGGCGCGTTTGCCCTTGATGCACACCGGCAGCGTTTGCGCCGGATCGGGTGGCAGAATCTTCTCGACAAGAATGATGTGTTCCCAGCCATCACCGAAGTCATATTCGTAGGTGAATTTCGCGCCTTCAAAACCGGCGACATCCGAGAGCTTTGTTTTGCGCTCGTCAACCATCTCGGCCCAATCGTCCGGGTGGGGCGTGCTGAAATACACGCCGCCCACATCAAACTGGTGCAGGTGGCAATTCCACCAGGGCATCGCCTGTTGAATGATGCTGTGGAGGTCAGAAAGCCTGGTATCTTCTGCCACCAACAGCCGCCGCCAGATAGGGGGCTTGCTGTGCTTGAGGGTCACTTTGATCTGGTAGATTTTTGATTTTGCCATTGCATAATTCTCCTGCCGTTCAACCTGTCTGGTCAGGCGGCATCGGCTACCACCTGAACCTGGACGCCCAGCCGGGTAAGGTGTTCGCGCAGGGACGCCCACGTCAGGGGGAATCCGGGCGTATCACCCGCGCCAATCGCCCCCAGCGTGTCCAGTAACAATTCTTCGTCAGGCTGGTCGACCTCACTTTCGCTCAGTGCGACGAAAGCGTCCTCGGCCCATGCGGCCAGTTCCGCCTCGGTCAGTTCACCGTTCAGGTGCTTGAGTATCGTCTCGATAACGAGCGCCTTTGTTGGCATCATGATTCACCTCCGGGGCCAATCACCTGATGCCCGGTATCCTCCGGGTATTTCTGGTGCCGCCCGGTCATTTGCCGTTCAGCATGTTCTCGCCTCTCACGCGGCGCTGGCATCCAGCACGGACAGCGTCTCTGTGCGCACCGGGCGATGCCCCGCTTTGACCAGTTCCAGCACCAGATCATGGGCTTCAGGCGTATAATAAATTTCACCGCACTGCCTGCAAACCAGCGCCGGGACATTCTCGATCAGGAACCAGCGTCCCCCGTATTCCTGCACCCGTGAGACGGTCGTTGTTTCTAATGTGCCTTTGCAATAATGGCATGTGTTCATGGCTTCTTCCTCGTCTTTAAATCGGCTTCCCATTCATCCAATGATGGTTCATACACGGTAATCACTTTGACATCAGGTGGATAGCTGACCTGCACATGCAGGCTGCGTTCCATTTTTGTCTGCCCCAGCATCAGGCAGCTTGGGCCGTATTTATCTTCAGGATAGTCTTCTATTACTTCACCGGCAAGAATTGCCTCTTCGATCTCGGCGCTCGTGATGTCGCGCTGCACGGCGCGGTCGGAGGCGTGGGCGGTGAGTATATAGCTCCCGGCCCTGATCGATTCGTGGAGGTCGTCTATATTGGGGGCATGGCCTACTTTCCCCCGTTCTCCAGCAGCCACAGCATGTTCTCGCCGATCTGCTCCTCCAGTTCGTGCGCTTCGGCGTTGAGCATCTCCAGCTTCTCGTACAACTCGGTCATCGTCTGCTTGAAGTCGAAATCCTCGTCGTCTTCACGGGCGGCCACGCCCACGTATCGACCGGGGTTCAGGCTCCAGCCCTGCGCCTCGATCTCTTCGAGCGTCGCCACTTTGCACAATCCCGGTACATCGACGTAAACGCCATCGGGGAAAACCTCGTCCATCCAGTCGGCGCTGCCCCGCCACGTTTCCGGCGCTTCGCCGCGATACAGCCGGGCAATGTTGCCGATGAACTCGATCTGCTCCGGCGAATACTCCCGGTGGGCGCGGTCAACCTGCTCGTAGATTTTGCGCGCATCGACGAACAGGACGGTATCCGCCCGCCCGTTGCGCTCCACTCCCCGGTCGAGGAACCACAGCGTGCAGGGCAGGGTGACGTTGTGGAAGAAGTTCGAGCCAACCGCCACCATCACATCGACCGCCCCGGAGCGGATCAACTGCTCGCGGATGTGCTGCTCCGAGTGGCGGGCATCGCTCGCCGAGTTTGCCATCACGAAACCGGCCCGCCCGTTCTCGTTCAGTGCGCTGTAGAAAAGCTGTATCCATAGATAGTTGGCGTTATCGACATTCGGGATGCCGAACGGCAGGCGCGGGTCGTCGCTCAACTTCTCATAGTCCACGCCATCGACGTTGAACGGCGGATTCGCCATCACAAAGTCGAAGCGCCCGATCGTCTTGTGCGGGTCTTCGTAGTAGGTGTTCGCCGAGCGGATGTCGGCCTCCAGCCCATGCACGGCCAGGTTCATCTTCGCCAGGTGCACCGTCTGGGTCGTCTTTTCCTGCCCGTAGATGCTGATGTCGCTGCCGGGGCTGCCCTGGTGCTGCGCGACGAAGTAGGCGCTCTGCACGAACATCCCGCCGGAGCCGCAGGCCGGATCGAAGATGTATCCTTCATAAGGCTCGATGATCTCGACGATCAGCTTGACCAGGCTGGTCGGCGTGAAGAACTCACCCCCGCGCTGGCCTTCGGCAGCGGCAAACTTGCCGAGGAAGTACTCGTAGATGCGCCCGAATACGTCGCCCTCGATGTCCATCGGGATGCTGTTGAAGATGCGCAGCAGTTCGACCAGCAGGAAGTTTTCCATGCGATTGTAGGTCCTGGGCAGGATGTCTTTTAGCACCTTGTTCTCGCCCTCGATGAGCTTCATCGCCTCGTTGATCGCCTTCCCGGTGTCGACTCCTTCCGGCAGATTGACGAGGTACGAGTATCGCGCTTTCTCCGGCAGATAGAGCACGCCCCTCGCCTGATAGTCTACCGGTCCGATCTCGCGTCGGTGGCTGCCCATGCCGGATAGGAATTCGGTCGCTTCTTCGAAGCGGGTGTCGGCGTACTTGAGGAAGATCAGGCCGAGCACCGGCACAGAATACTCGCCGACCCGCAGCTTGGAGTTGGCGCGGAGCTGATCGGCGGCTTCCCACAGACGTTTTTCGAGTTCGTTGTTTGGTGCCATACGTTGTGTGTCCTCAACTGATCGTGGGTGGCCCAGGTGGTCATCGATATGATGCCTAATTGTGACATACTCCCCACGGATAAATCCGGGGGCTTCTTAGCGTCAACAGGAAAGCGCGGCGAACCGCGTCTTACGTCCCTCTTCTAAACGCTGACGTCCCAGCGCTTCAATATTGCGTGCAGCATTGTGGTCTCGGTCA
>DAOUES010000302.1:0-4689 GCA_034430335.1 Anaerolineae bacterium
AAAAGTCGAGTTACCCGCTTCACCGTCACACTCCGATAATGGAAACGTCCTTCACCAATAACTGGTTCCAATCCGCAGGCATTGTAGCACAGCCGGGTAAAATCTACCCTACCCTTTCCACGCTGATCGTGTACCGCCGTTCGATGGATACCCCACCGGATCAGGCCGGTGAAGCAAACACCGCCGGAATACCGGCGGTGACAATTCGATGAACCTGACCTGCATTCCGATCAATACCCTTATGTTCCGGTATCACCACCGGCTTCGCGCGTTGGGGTGCCGGGCAGCGGTGTGACGGTCGGCGTGGGGGTCGCCTTACCGCCAACGGTTACCGGTATCTGCGCCGGGTAGCAGGTGGTCAGGTCCTCGGTGCGGACGAAGCCCTGGATTCCCCTCACATCTTCAGCCGGGGATATATTGAACCACTCCCCATCCAACGTCGGAGAGACGGCGACGAAGGATACGCCGTCGAACGAATCGATCTGATCGGCGTCGGGATCAACTGCGCCGTACACCTCGACCTCCGGGCCGAGTTCGCAGCCCCGCCACACACTGACCGTCACCGACTCGTCGACGCGGACCTCGCCATACCCGGCTTCCAGCCGGAAGTTGTGAGAGCCAACCGACAGCCCCTCGAGTGGGATTTCGGTGCCGTCCTGCATCATGCCCGGTTCGACCAGCAGTTCATACAGGGCAGTGGCCGGGTCGGACTGATCATAAAGCATGATCCGGTCGGCATAGAGGACATCCCAATTCAACCGGATGCTGGCATCGTAGCCATGAACGACATCGCTCTTTTCCGCCCCGAAACTGCCGATTGCCACGCCGGGGAGCGGCGTTTCGGTCGGCGAGTCGGTGGGAACCGGCACGAGGGTCGGCGTGGCGTCGACGAGGGTCACGTTCGCCTCCGGCGTCGTGACGGCGGCTGCCGGTTTCTCCGGGAACAAAATGCCGTTGCGATAGAGAAGAACACCGGCGACGACGGCAACGCCCATCACCACCGCCAGAATCGCCAGCACCGTGACGAGCGCTCCCCCGGCAACAAAGGGCAGCACCCGGGCCGCCGCCAGGTTGTAACGCATCATCACCGGCGCTTCGAAGCCTGCGACATCGGTCGAATGGGCGACAACGGCGAACGGCACTTCGCCGGAGACGCCGCCCGCAGCACCCGCACGCGGGCTGACGCGCAGCATCACCTGTTCGGTTTCGCTGGGTTGGATCGTCATCTGGTCCGGCCTGATACGGTAATTCAACAGCCCTTCCCGATCATACCCGCGCAGCCCAATCGACACCGGGACGTTGCCCTGGTTCTGGACGGCAACATGGTAGATACCATTCTGGCTTCCCGGCTTGACGACCATCGCCAGGCCATGAAAGTCAACCACGTCGATCTCGCGCACCGCTTCAAGGTACTCGTTGGGATTGCCTTTATTCGAAACGCGGATCGAAAGCGGGTAGCGGCCAGGGCGCGTTTTGCTCGAACGCGGCGGCAGCACGGCGATCAGCACCTCGGTCTGCTCGCCGGGCAGCACGACCAGCTCGCGCCAGTTGGACTTCGTCCATTCGTGGGGCATCCCGCCCAGCGTGATCTCGAGGGCCAATTCTTCTTCGGACTGGTTCTCAAGCACCAGCGCAAGCTGCATCCGCGCACCGGGGGCAACGACCATATGAGGCTTGTCGACCGTCATACGGAAGGGCACCTGCGGGTCTTCTATGGTAGTCGTCGAGGGAGTCAGGGTAATATCCTGACGCCTGCGCGCTTCAGGCAGACTGAACACCAGCATCATATCGCCCATGACGATTTCGTCACCGGCGGAGAGTGGTACGCGGCTGTTCAATGCGACCTGCACGTCATTGACAAAAGTTCCGTTCACCGTGCCCAGGTCGACCAGATAGACCTGCCCATCGGCAACGGCGAACTGCGCGTGGTATCTTGAAACCGCGCTTGTGTTTAAAACGATGTCGTTTCCAGGCTGGCGGCCTACCGAAGTGACGGGGTTGGTCAGTTCGTATTCCTGCTGCTCCCCGCTTTCCGTCCAGACTGTTACAATACCAAATGCCATCGAGCATCCCTCCCTACCCGTGAACGGGAGCAACTATGCGCCCTCAGTCTAGCACGGAGGGAAAACCAGAACAAGTAACTCAACCGGGAGGAAAAGCAGCTTATGCCTATCCAGTTGCAAGCGGCCACCAGACAGCAGGCGAATATACTGGGAAACCTGCTTCAATTCTACCTGTATGATTTCAGCGTTTACTTCTGTGACGGGCCGGACGGGTACGTCGAAAAAGATGGCCTGTTCGATCCCGGCTTCGACCTCGACCGGTATTTCGAACAGGCCGGGTACTGGGCTTACCTGGCGCGGATCAAAAACCAGTGGGCCGGGTTCGCGTTGACCAGCGACCGGGCGGATCAGGCTCCGCCGGGCACGCCGGGGCGCAATATCGACGAGTTTTTCGTCATGCGCTGTTTTCGCAGGAAGGGCATCGGTAAGGTGATGGCCTTCCAGGTTTTCGATACCTACCGGGGATTCTGGCAGATCGGGGCAATCGAACCCAACCTGCCCGCGCAGAACTTCTGGCGGGTGACGGTCAGCGCCTACACCGGGGGACGCTATCAGGAATCGATCACCGATGCCTATGACGAAGTGATCGTCTGGCAGACTTTCGACAGCAGCACATGGCGCTGATCGGCGGCTTATCCATCTCCGATTTCTTTGGGCGATTATTGCCGGATGATTGATTTCAAAAGCGAGCGATCATGAAGTGTGTAGTTTGCAAGCACGGAGAAACCGTGCCCGGTGTGGTTACGGTAACACTTGAGCGCAGCCAGACGACGCTGGTGATCAAAGATGTGCCTGCTCAGGTATGCAAAAACTGCGGTGAGGCATACCTGGACGAGGCCACAACGGGGACGCTGCTGCGTGAGGCGGAAGATGCGGCTGAAAAGTCTGTTCAGGTCGAGGTGCGGTGATATGCCACGCAGGTTGCTGCCCGGTTAACGGCCACTACCTTTGGCGGTGATCGTTAGCTCGATATTTGAGATCGGTTTTAGACAACCCCGACACCGAATAAGTAGCTACCAACTGGCTGGCTTGGTTATTTCTCTTCCCTCTGCATCCAAGATGCGATCAGGAAACTGGCTGAGTTCAAGGAACTGGGATGAAATCGCCATGTGTGAATTCGCTACTTTCATCAAATCCTTATTGCCGAAACGCCTGCCGCCAGTTGTCAGCATCAGTTTAACTTTCTTGTGCAATTCATAGCGAACCATTTGTATCGGTGTGACAAAGTCGGAATCGTTTGTGAATACTGCCGCCAAATCATATTTGTCCTGAAATGCATCAAGCAACATATGAGAGGCAAGGTTGACATCGGCCTGTTTTTCGACATAGTCGCGGACTTTCACATACTCAACTCGTGGTAGTTTATCAACTATGGGTAGTTTCTTATCAACACGATTAAACTTGCTGCCGATCAATTGAACATTGGGCAAAGTCTGAAGTGCTCTCAAGTATACTTTTCGTCTTGCTGGTTGCCCCTCATGTCCTGGTATTGGCCGTGCATGACCAAAAAATACCTTTATCTGTTCAACGCCATCCTGCGGAAATAATAGTTTGCATAGTTCTGCTAGATTGCACCAGCGATAGGGGGTGTTACGAGTCAGGCCGTAATAGAAGTTGAATGCGTCGATATAAGCGTATATTCGCATGAGAATAACCGTTCGTTGAATCACAGAGAGCTACCAATAGGTAGCTCCTGCGTGCCCGGTGACTAACCACCGGGGGTAGTATCTTAGAGTGTATAAGAAACACTTGGTGGCGTCAAGGGTCATTTGTCACTTCCTCAGCACTCACTGTACCCGCAGGCGTAGCACTTCCGGCAGCCCTCCTCGTTGACCACCGCCGCTTCACCGCATTCGGGGCACAGGTCGCCGAACTTCATCAGCGCCATCTGCCCCGGCGTGGGTTGATGCGCGGGCATCCCCGCCTGCTTCTTCTCCCCGGAGTGGCGATCATCTAAATATTCGGCCAATGTCTGGGCGACGCCGTCGGGCAGCGAGCGCACCCGGTTCGGGCCGAGGCCCAGGCTCCGACCGCCGCCGATCCCCTCCAACTGCCGGACGATCTCGATGACGCGCTCGTGCGGCGGCACCGGCGACCGCAGCCGCAGGATGTGGCTGATCAATCGGCCAATCGCCTCGCTGACGGCGGCGGTTTCGCTGCCTGCCTTCGAGGTGTGGATGAACACCTCGAACGGTTCGCCGCCCCCGTTCTCGTTGACCGTGATGAAGGTCGTCCCCAGCGGCGTCTTGATCCGGTACGTGAAGCCGGGGAGCATGTGGCCGCGCGGTTTCTTCGGTTCAGCACCGAACAGCGGCAGCAGGCCGGGGCTGATCGCCACCTTCGGCGTTTCGGATGTATGCACCAGTTTAGGCCGGGTCACCGGCTCCTCGACAATCGTGTCCATCACGATCACCGGCTCGGTGACCGGTTCCTCAACCTCGCGTGTTTTTGCCGTCTCGCTGGTTTCCAACACCACCTTGTCCCGCGACCCGGCGACATAGACGGTCAGCCCCTTGCAGCCGAGTTCCCAGGCCAGTTGGAACGTCTTCGCAACGTCGGCCTCGGTCGATCCGGCGGGCAGGTTGCAGGTCTTCGAGATCGAGTTCGAGACGAAGCGCTGGAGCGC
>DAOUES010000303.1:0-30729 GCA_034430335.1 Anaerolineae bacterium
GAGATTTGAGGGGAGCTGCTCCTAGTACGAGAGGACCGGAGTGGACTGACCGCTGGTGTGCCAGTTGTACCGCCAGGTGCAGTGCTGGGTAGCTACGTCAGGACGGGATAACCGCTGAAAGCATCTAAGTGGGAAGCCCACCTCAAAACCAGATCTCCTTGAGACCGCTGGGAGACGACCAGCTTGATAGGCGGGAAGTGGAGGCGTGGCAACACGTGGAGCTGACCCGTACTAACGGTCTATCGCTTGTCTTGTCTTGCGGAGACCATGCCTGTTGTTGGTGAATGGTTTGCCCGCGCTTTTCTCTTGTTCTGTGAATATAATAATCATAGTCCGATCACCCCCCGTGCGGAACTACGTTCCGCATCCGCCCCCCTTAACAAGGGGGGCAGCATAGATCGGATTAAGGCATCTGCAAATGCAGTTGTCATATACCAAAGTGAAGTGGATGTTTCTGCGAAGCAGAAACTCCTAAGCAACTGAAAAAGCAATGGCGAAGCCATTGCAAAGTTGCCGGTTTTCTGGTGATAAGAGCGGCGGAGACACACCCGGTCCCATCTCGAACCCGGTCGTTAAGCCCGCCAGCGCCGATGATACTGCCGGGGCAGCCCGGTGGGAACGTAGGCCATCGCCAGAAAACCTTTTTTTGATTCTGGCTGATGGGACCAGCATCGCAGAGTGTTTTATGGCTGTTCTGCGAGATAATCGGCGATCACCTCCCCAACCAACTGGTGTCCCCTCGGTGTGAGATGAACTTCGTTGTACCAGTACAACTGCTCGGTGCTGTATTCCTTGAAGATTGGCAGCAGGTCGATACAGGCGAGGTCTTCTTCCTCGCAAAACTGGTTCAGTATGTCTTGAGGAGCGGTCGAGTCAATAATCTCACCGATCTGCATTCCTCTGAAAGACTTGTATGCATTGCCCTGTCCCGGCACCTGGTTATTGACAGGGATAATGACGAGAAGAAGCTTTCTCCCATCGGCCTGAACCGCCGAATCCAGGTAGCGGAAGGCTTGCAGCGTTTGTTGTATGATCTCAAGGTCGTCTTCGGAATAAGCAGTCTTAAAAACCGAATCCTCGCTGGCCGATATGCTCTGATCTTCGAGGATATCGCAAAACCGGCATTGCCCCGATACATCTTCGCTGTATTGTTCGCGTTCTTCAGCAAACTGCCGGGATAATTCATCCTGTACCATTTGTGTTTGCAGATCGTTGCAAGCCGGTCGAATAACAAGGTATCTAAAAAGTCCGGGGACGCCGGATTTCCATACCTGTTCAGGAACAATGTGGGCTTTCGCTTCCTCTGCCGGTATTGACGCCTGGTGAGGATCAAACCAGAGCATCCCATCCTGTATGACCGGGACGATGGCAACCGGCAATTCATTCTCGCCGAAAAGGATGCGCTTCCCCTCGATCAGCCGGTTGGTTTCAATAAAATCATTGCCTACATAGGTCAGAACGACCACCCATTCCGGGGAAAATGTATCGGCAAAATAGCGATAAGAGAGATAGTACTGATAGGGGGAATAGCCAGAAACGCCGAGATTAAATCCCTGGTAGTCCTGACCGGTAATCGCTTCAAGGTTGTTAATCGTATAGACACTCATATTCTGGTACGCCTGCGTCTGGACACCCTCTAAAAACGAATCGCCCAGGAACATGATATGCCTGGCGTCAGGATCGGGGATGTTACTTTCGGTTCTGACAATCAATCCATATTCGTCTGTTCTGAAAGTGGCGACGCGGCTGTCCGGCAGCAGAAAACGGTGTTTGCTAAGAGGCTGAAAAAAGTATCCGAGGGTGTCGTGTGAAATGTAAAAAGGCTGTGGATAAACAAGCGGTGGGCTGGTCAAGCGCAAAGCAATATCAAGCGGCACACAGATAGCGATCAAACCGAAGGAGATGGACAGCAGGCGCAGGCCAAAAGAATGGGCCGATTGTTCTGTCAGGAAACGGCTTGAGGCAGCAATCGTGATGCCCAGAATGGTGAGAAGTGTAAGCAGTAGAAACGTGGGGACGCTCCAGCGGCCCAGGATCAGTTCACCGCAGCCAGCGAATGAATGGTGAAGGGCAAGGAGAATTACACCAATGAAAATGAGGAGTGCGCCAAACAATAAGAGGAAGCGTTTCCACACAAAGTGAGGATGAGCCAGCGACATGGCCGAACACTCATTTCTACCCACAGATGGCGTGAAGTTCTAATTGGGCTGAACGTTGGGAAACATTATATATTTTCAAGGCAACGGGATCAATAAAAGACCTGATCAATGTTGATCAGGTCTTTGCTGCTTTGTGAGCGACGTATCTGGTGCCAGGCAACTATCGCTGGGTGACCATTTCTTCGACCATCTTGACGACATCGGCAGTGGTGGGCAGAACACGCTTCCACAGCAGATCGAGATCGAGGGTGAAGCCGCGCAGGACGCGCGACCGGAGCCGACCGGCGATATCCGGGCGGAACTCGTCATAGTGACCATCGGGGCCGAGATGGTAGAGATCGGCCAGTTCGCGGACCGGGTCGATCAGCCAGTATTCACGCACCCCGTATGCTTCGTAGGCGACAAACTTCTCGCCC
Organism: Anaerolineae bacterium; assembly: GCA_034430335.1. GTDB lineage: Bacteria > Chloroflexota > Anaerolineae > Aggregatilineales > UBA3940 > JAFGOY01. The sequence continues at coordinate 2,576 of DAOUES010000303.1, forward strand.
CGGTCAATGGCCGTACTCTCAACCGACAGCACCTCGAAGATGATGTCCGGCGGTCCCTCGATGTAGGCATCGTAGACGCGGTCGAAACTGGAGTTGGAGACGAAGACGATATCGGGGCAGTAGACAACGGCGTCGTTGTCAACGGCGTCGTTGTCAGTAGAGTCGGCGAGACGGACTTCATAAGGCAGATCACGAACAAGCCCGGCGTCGGTCATCTCAACAAAGGTTTTGACCAGCAGGGTGAGATACAGGCGAACATCTTGATGCTGGCCGGTGACCGGGCTTGGAGCCTTGACGACCGGTGACTGCTTTTCGGGGGCTTCGACCAACAAGTCCTGGGAGGTCTCATCAGACATCCACTGCTCGAAGCTCATCTGCTCGCCCTGAATGGGCTGTTGTAACTCGCGAAGGAGGGGATTGATAGCCATTCTGCCCTCCCCTTTCACCTCAGATTCGTACGATTTCCTTACTTTAATTATATCATGATTTGGGGCGAATCAAGGTGCGGTGACACAACTTATTAAGAAAATTTAACACCCAGAGGCAAAGTTTTACGTAGATTTAACGATTCTGAGTACAAAAATGCGCAAAGATGCCCCATCCCGCAAGAACATATGTGCGGAAGGGGGCATTTATTTACGAAGATTGTAATATTTTAGAAAGGCAGATTCGGGTCTTTTCTAACCCTTTTTCGGGCTATCCGACGATATTGACCAGCTTACCGGGGACGACGATCACCTTGCGAGGCTCCTTGCCTGCCAGGTATTTCCGGACATTTTCGGAGGCGAGCGCCCTGGCTTTTGCCTCGTCTTCACCGATATCAGCCGGAACGACGATCCGGTCGCGGACTTTGCCGTTGACCTGGACAACCAGGGTAATCGACTCTTCTTCGGCCAGTTCTTCGATGGCGGTAGGCCACGCCTGGTGGTGGATACTATATTCTCCACCGACGAAGGCCCACAGCTCTTCGGCGATGTGAGGCGTGAAGGGAGCCAGCATCAGCAGCAGGGATCGAACCGCCTCATCCCAGGCGTCGGTATGGGCAACCGGCGTCGACCGGTAATCCTGCATGGCGTTCTTCAACTCCATCAGGGCAGCGATGGCGGTATTGAAAGAAAACTCGTCGATATCGCGGGTGACCCGCAGGATGGTCTGGTGAGTCTTGCGGCGCAGCGCCCTGATGTCATCGTCGGCGGCTTTGGAGCCACCATTTTCAGGCAGCGGCGCGGTAACCAGATTCCAGACATCGTTCAGGAAGCGGATCGGGCCTTGAATGCCCTGGGAATCCCAGGGGCCACCCTGATCCCACTTGAAGGCGAACATCAGGTAAGCGCGGACGGTATCGGCACCGTACTTCGACACCAGATCGTCGGGATCGATCACATTGCCGCGCGACTTGCTCATCTTCTCGCGGTCTTCGCCCAGGATGATCCCCTGGTTGTACAGGCGGGTCATCGGTTCGTCGAAGATCGACGCGGGCTGGTGCTCCGAGTCGGCGGGTTCGATTCGATCAAAGACGCCGCAGTCACGCATCGCTTTAGTGAAGAAGCGCGTATACAGCAGGTGCATGGTGGCGTGCTCGATGCCCCCGGTGTATTGATCGACGGGGAGCCAGTAAGCGCCCTCCTCCGGGTCAAAGGGATAGGTGTCACAGTCGGGACTCAGATAGCGATACTGGTACCACGAGGAACACATGAAGGTATCCATCGTGTCGGTTTCGCGCTCGGCAGGCCCGCCGCACTGCGGGCAGGTGACGTAACGCCAGGTCGGGTGGAGCTTCAACGGCGACTCGCCGGTGGGCATGAACTCGACATCGTCAGGGAGCAGCACCGGTAAATCTTCCTCCGGTACGGCGACGATTCCGCATTCGGGGCAGTGGATCATCGGGATGGGCGCGCCCCAGTAGCGCTGGCGGCTGATCAACCAGTCACGCAGGCGGTAGTTGATCGCCCCATGCCCGATTCCCTGCTTCTCCAGCCACTCGGTGACCGTCGCTTTGGCCGTGTCGCCGGGGGTGCCGGTGAACCCGGCGGAGTTGATCATCGCGCCGTATTCGTGGTGGAACAGGGCATCCTGGTAAAAGGGCTGGCCCGCCAGCATCTCCATCAGCGTGCGATTTTCGGCTACACCGGGTTCCAGGGATTTGCAACGCGCCAGGATCGCCTGATCCGCTTCGACTCCATCGAAGGGAACAACTCCATCTTCGAAGATGAACAGCCAGCGGGCACCGACGATCTCGTTCCAGAAGCCGGGCTGGATGTGCTTTTCGGCCAGGGCAACATACGCATCGATCTGACCGGCATCGAGCGTCACCCGGATGTGACCCTCTTTATCTTTCTCGAACGTGATACCGGCATCGGACAGGGCCTGCTCAAAACCATCCTTCATCGAGCCGTTCACGACGAAGGATTTCGCCAGCCCGTCGGTGCGGTCGATGACCGGAATGATTGGCAGGCCGAACTTCAAGGCGAACGCGAAGTCACGCTCGTCGTGGGAGGGAACGGCCATGATCGCGCCGGAGCCGTAGGTCATCAGGACGTAGTCGGAAATCCAGATCGGGATGAGATCGCCGTTGACCGGGTTGATCGCATACGCGCCGGTAAACACGCCGGACTTCTCGCGGTCGGCGGCCTCGCGCTCGATGTCTGAGGCACGGGCGGCCATATCGACATAGGCCTCGACTTCTGCGCGCTGCTCGGCGGTGGTCAGGGCATCGACCAGCGGGTGCTCCGGGGCCATTACCATGAAGGTCGCACCCCAGAGCGTATCAGGGCGGGTGGTGAAGACGGGCATTTCGTCTCCGCGCTCGGTCTTGAAGACGACGTGAGCGCCCTCGCTGCGCCCGATCCAGTTGGTCTGCATGGCGACGACGCGCTCAGGCCAGTCGATGGCGCTGAAATCGAGAAGCTCGTCGGCATAGTCGGTGATCTTGAAGAACCACTGGTTCAGGTTCTTCTTGATAACGGGGGTTTCGCAGCGCTCGCAGTGGCGATCCTCGCCCCAGACCTGCTCGCGGGCCAGGGTGGTATTGCAGTTCGGGCAGAAATCGACGGGGGATTCTTTTTTGTAGGCCAGCCCGTTCTTGAAGAACTGGACGAAGAACCACTGCGTCCACTTGTAATACTTGGGATCGGAACTGATCGCCTCGCGCTCCCAGTCGATCATAGCACCCATGCTGCGAAGCTGGCGGCGCATATTGTCGATGTTGGAGTAAGTCCACTCTTTCGGGTGGATTTTGCGCTTGATGGCGGCATTCTCGGCGGGCAGGCCGAAGGCGTCGAAGCCCATCGGGAAGACGACATTGTAGCCCTTCATCCGCAGATAGCGGGCACGGGCATCGGAGGGCGACATCGCATACCAGTGGCCGATATGCAGGTTGCCCGATGGATAAGGCAGCATGGTCATGAAGTAGAACTTCTCGCGGCTGGTGTCGATCAGCGAGCGGTACAGCCCGTCGGCTTCCCATTTCTGCTGCCAGTGTTTTTCGATTTGCTGCGGATTGTATTCCCTGGTCATATATTTTCTCGTTTTATCTCCGAGTATATGGTTTGCGTTCGAAACCCGGCGCTGATGAGAATCTTGAAATTAGTCAGGCAATAGACATGCTGCTGCATGTATGGCGACGTTTTCACCCCCTTCCCAGCCCTCCCCCTCAAGGGGGCGGGTGCGGAGTGTTGGTTTTGTGGAGTGAAACTGGTTGCCTTATTAAATTCTAAACATTCAAAAGTGCCGGGCTAAAGGCGAGTTCAGCCATACATACAGCCCTATCGCTATTCTTTTGTTAATCCTGATAGTCTTCACGCGGGGGCGAGAAGATATCGATGACGACGCTGTCGACCGGGAAGGTCGCCTGATGCATCACCCCGCCGGGCACCTGCCAGCTATCGCCGGGTTTGCAGCGCTGTTTGACGCCGTTGACAGTGAGAATGATCTCACCGCTGGCGCAGTATCCCACCTGCTGGTGAGGGTGATTGTGCTCCGGCAGAACCACTCCGGCGTCGCCATGAAACTCGACGATCATCATGTCTTCGGTCTGGCCAAGCGTGCGACGTGTCAGGCCGGGCAGCACTTCAACCGGCTCGGCATCGGCATTGAATACGAAATATTTGTCGGTCATAGTTCCTCACCATTTACTGCATAGAAAAATAAAAGAGTCTTTACACCGTCCAGGGACGAAAAGACTCCGCGATACCACCCTGATTGGCGATCAGCCCGAACCAGCCGGACTGCCGCCCACTCAACAGGCGCTTAACGCGCGCCACACGCCGACCACTACTGATCTTCGCAGCCGGGACTCCTGGACGAGGTGGGCCACCTGTGCTCGTTGGGGCACGATCCTACCGGTTACCGCCAGGCTCACACCATCCCCGGCTCGCTGCAACGATGGCTTATCACTTCCGTTCGCCGCCTTTAACTTATTCGTTTGTGTAATCGTGTTTCCACCCGATTTGTTTCAAAATTGTAGCGGTGTTCCTGGGGTGAGTCAACAGGAATGTTGAGATGTGCTATATTCTTAGCGCCTTTGCATTAGAAAACAGATACCTGAGAAGGATTCTAACGTTATGGAAAAGCGTTTGATGAAGCCCGGCGACCACATTGCCTTACTGGTTGGTGGAGTGGGTGGGGCGAAGCTGGCGCTGGGATTGGCCCGTGTTCTGCCGCCTGGGTCGCTGACGATTATCGTCAACACGGGGGATGATTTCAATCACCTGGGGCTGCACATCTCGCCGGATGTCGACACGGTGATGTACACCCTCTCGAACCTGGTCAACCCGAAAACCGGGTGGGGTCTCAACGACGATTCGCTGCACGCGATGCGAATGGTCAGGCGCTACGGCGGCCCGGATTGGTTCAGCCTGGGCGACAAAGACCTGGGGACTCACCTGATGCGCACCCAACTATTGAGCGAAGGGCTGACGCTGACCGAGGTGACGCGGAAGCTGTGCGCGCCGCTTGGCGTCGAACACCCGCTGCTGCCGATGTCGGATGACCCGGTGCGGACGGTGCTCGATACCGATCAGGGGATGTTGAACTTCCAGGAATACTTCGTCCGGGAGCGCTGGCAGCCGATGGTCAGGGATATCCGGTTCGAGGGAAGCGAAAAGGCAAAGCCGGGCGAGGCGGTGATCACCGCGTTGGAGCAGGCGTCGATGATCGTGATCGGGCCATCGAACCCATTCCTGAGCATCGATCCGATCCTGTCTGTGCCGGGCATCCGGGAACGGATCGAAGGGGCGAGCGTTCCACGAGTAGCCATATCGCCGATCATCGCCGGGAAAGCGGTCAAGGGGCCGACGGCCAAGATGATGGCCGAGATGGGGATCGACGTATCGCCGGTGGGGGTCGTCGATCACTACCGTAATTTACTGGATGGGATTATACTGGACGAAGCTGACAGCACGCTTCGTGATGAGATAGAATCAACCGGAATGCATACCTCCGCGCAGCAAATACTCATGGAAACACAGAACGACAAAATACGGCTTGCCGTCACTCTGCTGCACTGGGTAGAGGAAAACCTGACGTGAAAAACATCTGGGCGATAGTGCCCGTCAAGCCGCTAAACCGCTCCAAGAGCCGCCTCTCGACGGTGTTGGACATCGAACAGCGCGAGACGTTCAGCCGGGAAATGCTCGAACGGACGCTGGGCATTCTGAAACAGGTGGAAAAGATCAGCGATATACTGGTCGTCAGCCGTGACACGGCGGCGCTGAAACATATCCGCCAGTTTGGGGTACAGACGCTCCAGGAAAGCGGCACGCCGGAACTGAATGACAGCCTGACCCGCGCCACGCAGGTCGTGGGCAGTTGGAATGCGAGCGCGGTGCTGATCGTCGCTGGCGATATCCCCCTGCTGGAAGTCGGCGACATCGAAGGGATGATCGGACTCGCCGAACACTCCCCGGCGGTGGTGATTGCCACCGACCGCCACCGGGACGGCACCAACGTGATGCTGGTCAGCCCACCGGGGTTGATCCCGTATCGCTACGGGTCAGGGAGTTTGTATCGGCACATCGAAGAAGCGCGGGCGGCCAGCGTCGAACCGGCTCATTTCCATTCGCCGACAATCGAATTAGACGTGGATACGCCGGAGGATTTTACGCTTTATCGCCGGATGCTGTCCGAACAAGAGATCGACAAACCGGCCTGACCCGGCAACACCTGAACGAGAATGATCTGAACAACAAGGAGCGATCAATGTCAGAGCGCGTTGCACTCTATCTCCAGGATGCCCACCCGATCCCGGACGGGATCGAGTATGTAAAGTACGCCGAGAAACGAGGATTCGAAGCCGTGTGGCAGGCCGAATCGCGGCTGGTGCGGGATGCAATCGTACCGATGGCGGCTTTCGCGGCGACGACGGAGCGGATCAAAGTGGGGTCGGGGGTGATCAACAACTGGACGCGAAACGCGGCACTGATCGCGGCGACTTTTTTGACTCTCGACGACCTGGCCCCTGACCGGGTGATCTGCGGGATCGGCGCATGGTGGGACCCGCTGGCGAAGAACGTGGGGATCGACCGGAAAAGCCCGATGACAGCAATGCGCGAGGTAGTGGAGGTAGTGCGAAGCCTGCTCAACGCCGAGACGGTGACCTTTCACGGGGAGTACGTGCACGTGGACGGGATCAAGCTGGACGTGGTTCACGGGCGAAAAGGGCCGCGCAACGTGCCGATCTATATCGGGGCGACGGGGCCAAATATGCTGGAACTGACCGGCGAAATCGCCGACGGGGTGGTGCTGAATTACCTGGTCAAGCCGGAGTACAACATCCAGGCGTTGGAACGGCTCGAAGCCGGGGCAAAGCAGGCGGGGAGATCGGTGGATGACATCGACCGGCCACAGTTGGTAGTCTGTTCGATGGACGACGACCGGCGGCGCGGGCTGGACGGCGCGCGTAAGTTGATCACGCAGTACCTGGCGCAGCAGCCGCATTTTGCCAAAGCGCTGGGAGCCGACGAGGGGATGGTCGGGGAGATCAGGAAGCGGCTGGGCTGGCCTGCGACAGAAGAAGAGATCGAGGACGCGATGCAGTTCGTGCCCGACGAGATGGTGCAAATGGTCGCAGCGGCGGGAACGCCGGAAGAATGCCGGGCCAAAGTCCAGGAGTATATCGACACGGGCTGCACCTGCCCGATCCTGTACCCGTTGGGGCCGGATGTGAAGGCAATGATCGATGCCTTTGCGGTAGACTGAGAATAGTGTCCAGTTGGGTTTTGAGCCATTCCCGGCGCTGTTGAGGATTTGGGAAATAGCCGGACAACTGAAGGCGACGTTTTGACCCCCACCCCAGCCCTCCCCCTTCCAGGTGGAGGAAGCGAAATGCAGGTAAGTTTGGGACTGGATATGGTTCTATCAAATTCTAAAGATTCATAAAATCAATAAGGCGATTGGGCGGGCGACGACCTACGGTCGTTTAGCAGCACGCTGCGCCCCTACCACCGGCGGGTTATTTCTTGAATCATACCTGCTCACTTCGAATAACTTGAGAAAGGCGCAAACAGCGGCGGTATGGAAAAGAGCAAAGCGGATACTACAACTACACTGCAACCGAACAGTAAATATTGCTTTGTGTGTGGATTGGAGAGCTTGGTAGGGCTGAAAATGCGGTTCACCGACGATGGCATCGACGAGGTGCGGGCGGTGTATACGGTCGGCGAGAAATACCAGGGATACCCTGGAATCGTTCATGGGGGCGTCGTGGCGGCGATGCTGGACGAGGCCGCCGGGCGGGTGGTGCTGATCAACGACCCGGAGCGGTTCTTCATGACGGCCAAAATGGAAATCCGGTATCGCCAGCCGGTGCCGACCGAAACGGAACTGCTGATCGTCGGGCGGATGGTGAAGGATCGGCGGAGGCTGATCGAAGCGCATGGGGAGATTCAACTGCCGGATGGCAGTGTCGCCGCCGAAGCAACCGTGATGCTTGTAGACATCCCGCCGAAGTACGTCGGGGATGTCGATCACGAGGAACTTGGGTGGAAAGTGTATGATTGACGCTCCCCTGCGGCAGACATATAGTCGGGCACTTCGCGACCCCACCCCACCCCACCCCACCCCCTTCGACCGACCTGCGGTCGGGCACTTCCCCCTTTCAGGGGACAGATATGGGGGCGAGTGGGTTGGCGCAGATTGAGCCACAGAGAATGTCAATGACGCGACATATTGAAAAAGTGTGAGGCAGTCCATGTGGGAGACTTACTATACACCGGCAACACTCGACGAAGCGATCACCATTCTGGGCGAACACGGAGCCGCCGCGCGGATCATCGCCGGGGGCACCGACCTGATCCTCGAACTGGAACGCGGCGTGCGATCCGGGGTCAAAACGCTGATCGACATCACGCGCATCCCGGGGTTGGACACGATCACGTTGGGCGACGACGGGCTGATCCACCTGGGGCCGCTGGTCACCCATAACCACGTGGCGGGGTCGAAATTGATCGTCGAGCGGGCGCTGCCCCTGGCGCAGGCATCATGGTGGGAAGCGTCGCCGCAAATTCGCAACCGGGGAACGGTGGCGGGCAACCTGATCACGGCGTCACCGGCCAACGACGCGATCACACCGCTGATGGCGCTCGGCGCACAGGTGACGCTGCGCTCGGTGGACGGCGAACGGATCGTGCCGCTGGCCGATTTCTACACCGGGGTGCGGAAAACGGTGATGCAGCCGGACGAGATGCTCACCGCGATCAGCTTTGCGCCGCTCGACGCGAATACGCGCGGCATGTTCGTCAAGCTGGGGCTGCGAAAAGCACAGGCGATCTCGGTGGTCAACGTGGCGGTGATCGTCTCCTTCGATGGGGAGGTGGTAACCGGTGCGAAAATCACAATGGGGAGCGTTGCGCCGACAATCATCGCAGCACCGGAGGCAGAGAACGCGCTCACCGGCAGGAAACTGGCCCAGGAAACAATCGACGAGGCGGCGAAACTGGCGGCGGCGGCCTCGAAGCCGATTGACGACATACGCGGATCGGCGGCCTACCGGCGGGAGATGGTGCGGGTACTGACCCGGCGGGCGCTGATGGCGATCCGGGATGGCGAGGAAATGGGCGGCCTGCCTTCTGATCCGGTGATGCTGTGGGGCAACTCCAGAGGGCTGGTCAAGAAGGGGCTGGCTCAGAGCTTCGTGCATGGGGTGGACGAACCGATTGAGACGGTGATCAACGGGCAGCCGGTGACGGTCCGGGGGGCGAATCACAAGACACTGCTGAGAATGCTGCGCGAAGACGTGGGGCTGGTCGGGACGAAAGAGGGCTGTGCCGAAGGGGAATGCGGCGCGTGTACGGTTTACCTGGACGGCGCGGCGGTGATGTCGTGCCTGGTGGGTGCGCCCCGCGCACACGGGGCGGAGATCGTGACGATTGAAGGGCTGGCGGAAGGCGATCAACTGCACCCCTTGCAGGAAGCCTTCGTCGAAGAGGGAGCGGTTCAATGCGGCTACTGCACGCCCGGCTTTATCATGTCGGGGGCGAAGCTGCTCGAAGAACGCCCTAACCCAACCCATTGGGAAATCCAGCAGAGTATGACCGGCAACCTGTGCCGCTGCACCGGCTATTACAAAATAGTCAGTGCCTTTGATCTCGCGGCAGACACGATGGGGAAGAAAGAAGGCAAAAAATGAGTTATCAAAAATTCGAGCCTAAGAAAAAGGTCAACCCACTACTACCCTTGATCGGGTTTGTTATCATGGCGTTGGATGGAGGAATCTCATACCTGGCTGCGCCGGGAGTGATCAACTTCCTGGGAACGACCGTTTTTGTGTTTGGGTCATTCGGGCAAATCTTACCGATTGCGTTTCCCGGCGACTGGCCTCCAACGTTGACCCGCCTCGTGGTAGCGGGAACTATGTTCCTCGTCATCTTTACGGCGATGATGATCGTGATATTTGCGATCACGAAACCGCCCAAGGAGGAAAGTCACGTCGATATTGGCGACGTGCGCAAGGAAGTGCAGGCGCGGAAGAAACGGTAGCGGATGTATTCGGTGCTGAAGCTTTTTATTTAATACGGATCACCCCCCTGTGCGGAACATAGTTCCGCATCCGTCCCCCTTAGCAAAGGGGGACAATCAACACTTTCGAGGGGCATCGGCCTGCACCCCGCGAGGATTGGCGGGAACAATGCGTGCCTCTGCCAGATTCAAGGTTATGAGGTTATATAGATAAGCCATGGAACGAACGGTTCCACGAACCGACAGCGACGAGATCGATCTCTACGTTCGCACGTATTATTCGCTGCTGCGGAGCAGCGGCGAAGTAGAAATCGAGACGTTGGTCGAATCACACGAGGGGATGGACTCACTGCTCCATCCGCACGCCCGCGAAGCAACGCCGGACGTGGCGGCGCTGATCTATACATCGCTGCGGCTGCCTTCGTGCATAACGTCGGCGCAGTTGGTGCTGCTCGGCCAGCGGCCCAACGTGTTCGAGCGGTGGGGCTACCCGGTTGCCGAGTGGCAGGAGGTTTCGTCACAGGCAAGGCGGCGGCGAGCCTACTATGACGGCAAGGAAACGCTGGCGCTGATCATCGCCAGCCGGTCGGATATCGACGACATCATCCCCGTGCTGACTGCGTTCCAGATCGAGTGGAACAAACTTCACCGCTGGTTGAACATGTCACAGAACCAGCAGTTCCTGGTCCAGCTAACCGAGGACGACGTGCCCACCGAGGACGAACTGGCCGCGCTTGGGGCGGCGGTGGGCGTCGGGTTGGACGACATCGAGCGGCTGTATGCTGCCTGGGGGTCGTCGATGGTGCCGATGCTGAGATCGGCAGCCGCCAACCGCAAACGGTTCCGCGTGCGGCTGCTGGCCGGGTCACTGGCCGATTACCGGAAAGCGATGCAGCACTGGTGGCTGAACGTCAAAAGGCACACGCCTGCCGTGCCCTATGAGCAAAGGCAGGTGTACTTCGTCAGCAGCAACACGCACAGCCTGGTGAATCTGTGGTCGGGGTATGCATTGAAGCAGCGCGAGCAACTGCTCGACTATATCGAATCGGCGGGACACAGCGGGTTGCTGGCCGAGTACCGGGAAATCGAAGCGGAAGCCGTCCCCAGCAGCAGGGAAAACTTCTTTTACTACGCCCTGAAGAAATATCTTCAAGATAACCCGGAGGCAAGAATCCTCCGCAGCGAAGAGGAAGAACGGGTTGGGATCGAGCAGGTACCGAGCGAACTCGGTTTCGACCTGGACGCGCAGATCATTCACCTGAACAAAGTATCGCCGGAACAGATCGACCCCCGGCTGTGCCTGCCGGAGATCGAACGGCTGCGGGACGGCGAAGCGCTGATCTTCAACATCGACTACCCGCTGGGGATTACGGCTTACGAGGTGCTGACGCGCATCTCGGAGAACGTGGGGCGGATCGCCGGGGTGTATATCATGGGGAAATCGGCGACGCTCAACGGGCGGGTGGGCGACATCCTGATCCCCAACGTGGTACATGACGAACACTCGCTCAACACGTACCTGTTCAACAACTGCCTCACCGCGCAGGACGTGGCCCCCTACCTGATCTACGGGACGGTGCTGGATAATCAGAAAGCGGTGAGCGTGCGGGGAACCTTCCTGCAAAACGCGCAGTACATGGGCGTGTTCTACCGGGAAGGCTACACCGACATCGAGATGGAAGCAGGGCCGTATCTCTCGGCGGCCTACGAGCTTGTCCGACCGACGCGGCACCCACAGAACGAGATCGTCTCCCTGCACGGCGCGACGTTCGATATCGGGATCGCCCATTACGCATCGGACAGACCATTGAGCAAGGGAAAGAACCTCGGCGCGGGGAGTCTCTCGTACCGAGGGGTCGACCCGACCTACGCGGCTTCGGTGGCGATTTTGCGGCGGATCATCGACCGGGAAATCGAGCGGCTGCGATTAAATTCAGATTAACCGCAGTACAACCCGGAGGACGCAAAGGAAAGAAAAAAGGGGAAAGCGGGGCGGGCTTTGCATTCGGGTAGCACCACGACAGCGTGGTTCCCTGCCCTCACCCCTAAATCCCCTCTCCCTCATGGCGAGGGGACTTAAACCCTGAGTATGTGGAGGGATAAGCGATGACAGACCGCCTGGTTGGTCAGAGTGTGAAACGTGTCGACGCCGTCGGGAAGGTGACCGGTAAAGCAGCTTATCCCGGTGACCTGAGCATGGATGGCATGCTTTACATGAAAGTCCTGTTCTCCGAGCGGGCGCATGCGCGGGTCGTGTCGATAGATACAGCCAGGGCCGAAGCGCTGCCCGGCGTCGCGGCGGTATTCACGGCGAAGGACGTGCCGGTCAACGAATACGGGCTGATCATGCCCGACCAGCCGGTGCTGTGCGGCCCAGGCAGCAGCAAACCCGGCACGGATATCGTGCGAACGACGATGGACCAGGTGGCGATTGTGGCCGCCGAAAGCGAGGCAATCGCCGCCGAAGCGCTGAAGCTGATCGCGGTCGAGTACGACGATCTGCCCGCCGTGTTCGATCCGTTCGAGGCGATGGCCGAGGACGCGCCGCAGCTTCACACCGACAAACCGGGCAACGTCATCGTCCACAACCGGATCAGGCGCGGGGACATGGCGGCGGGCTGGCAGGCGGCGGATGTGGTCGTCGAGGGAGAATATCATACAAGCTGGCAGGAACACGCCTATCTACAGCCGGAAGCGGGGCTGGGTTATATCGACGAAGAAGGACGGGTGACGGTCGCCTGCGCGGGGCAGTGGGTTCACGAAGAACTCGAACAGATCGCCCATGCGCTGGACCTGCCGGAAGAAGAGGTGCGGGTGATCCACCCGGCGATTGGTGGGGCGTTCGGCGGGCGGGAAGACCTCTCGATCCAGATCGTGCTGGCGCTGGCAGCTTACCGGCTCAAAAAGCCGGTCAAGCTGATCTGGAGCCGTGCAGAGTCGATCAGGGGACACCATAAACGGCACCCGTATACGGTCAAGCACAAACTGGGAGCGACGCGAGACGGCAAGCTAGTTGCGATAGAGGTCGATATCGTCAGCGATGCAGGCGCGTATGCCTACACGTCGACGAAAGTGCTGGGGAACGCGACCATGCTGTGCACCGGGCCTTACGCTGTCCCCAATGTACAGGTCGATACGCGGACGGTGTATACCAACAACATACCGACCGGGGCGTTTCGCGGGTTTGGCGGGCCGCAGGCGGCGCTGGCAATCGAGAGCCAGATGAACAAATTAGCCGGGATGCTGGGGATGGACCCGGTCGAACTGCGGTTGAAGAACGTGCTGCAGGACGGGGTGATCACGCACGTGGGAACGCCGCTGCCGGGCAGGGTTTCGATGGACGAGGTGATCGAAACGTGCGCGAAGCGGGGCGGCTGGGAGCGTTCAAATGGAGGCTGGCAGCGCGGCCCTATCGAGCAGCCCGGCAACCCGGCCAGGAAGCACGGAATCGGGTTTGCGGCGGGGTTCAAGAACGTCGGGTTCAGCTTTGGCGCACCGGAGAAATGTTCGGCGGTGGTCGAGTTACACGGCGATACCGAGATCGAGAAGGTGGTGCTGCGGCATGCCGGATCGGACGTGGGACAGGGCAATCATACGGTCATGAAGCAGATGGTGGCCGAAGCGGTCGGCGTTCCACTGGATATGGTTGAGTTACAAATGGCCGATTCGGTGGGCGTGGGGAGTTCGGGGAGCGCGAGCGCGTCGCGGCTGACGTTCATGTCCGGGAACTCGATTAGAGGAGCGGCGGAAGCGGCGCTGAAAGCGTGGCAGGAAGAAAATCGACCGGCAGTCGGCGATTACACGTATTTCCCGCCCAAGACAACTCCCTTCGACCCGGAAACCGGGCAGTGCGATCCGAACTTTGCCTATGGCTATGTGGCCGAGATCGTCGAACTGGAAATCGACATCGAAACCGGGCAGATCGAACTGCTGAAAGTGATCTGCGCCGACGACGTAGGAAAGGCGATCAACCCGCAGCAGGTGGTCGGGCAGATCGAGGGGGCGGTCGTGCAGGCGCAGGGCTACGCGATCATGGAAAACTTCCAGATGAAAGAGGGCCACGTGATGACCGATCAATTCAGCACGTATCTGATCCCCGGCGTCCTGGACGCGCCGCGCGAGGTCGAATCGGTCATTATCGAAGTGCCGAACGAAATCGGCCCCTGGGGGGCGCGCGGGATGGCCGAAATGCCCTACATTCCTTTCGCCCCGGCGGTGATCGCCGCGCTGCACGATGCAACCGGGCTGTGGTTCGACTCCATCCCGCTGACTCCTGACCGGGTGGTAACAAAACTTCGGGAGGCGGGCCTCGGCGCGTGACCGGTTCGGTGAGCGCGATTGTGCTCGCGGCAGGGCAGTCGGTGCGGATGGGGCGGCCCAAGCTGCTGCTGCCCTGGGGAGACGATTCGACGATCATCCGCGAGGTGTGCCGGACGGCGGCGGCCTGTACGGTCGGCGAAGTGATCGTCGTGACCGGCGCGGATCGGGAGGCGATAGAGTCGCAGCTAACCAATCTGCCGGTGCGGACGGTATACAATCCCCATTTTGCAAAAAACGAGATGATCTCGTCGCTTCAGGCCGGGCTGCTGGCGGTGGGGGAGGATGTCGACGCCTGCCTGGTGCTGCTTGGCGATCTGCCAGTGATGACGCCGGAGATCATCGAGAAGGTTCTGTCGGCTTACCGGGCGGGGCTGGGGCGGATCGTCGTGCCGGAGTATGAGGGTCAACCGGGGCACCCGGTGCTGTTCGACCGGGCATTCTGGCCTGAGTTGGCCCGGCTGGAGATCGGCGAAGCGCCCCGGACGGTCGTTGAGGCAAACAGGGACGACGTGTATCGATTGGCGATAGGAAACAGTGCGATCCTGCGGGACATCGACACGCCGGGTGACTATGCTTCTGCGCGGCCAGGGAGTGACTGATGATGTAGCTCTAAAAATCTTCCCGTCCCACCCCCTTCGTCCGACCTGCGGTCGGCCACTTCCCCCTTTCAGGGGGCAGGCATCCTGCACGGCTGTGTAACAAATACGACTGATAATCGTATATAATCTATAGAGAGCAACAAGTGAGAGGATGGCTCACCGATGGCAAAATCGAAGAAGAAAACACATGGTTTTCAAAATGCACTGCTGTTCGTGATGACTGCAACACTGGGAGCGGTTGGCGTATTTCTTTACCTGATCGAGCGTCAGAAGGAAAAGGCCGGAGAGAAACCGGGCAAGAAATCGACGAGCCTGGCCCACAAGCCGGTCCAGGCGATTACGATCAAGCCTGAGAAAAAGACCGAGATGGCGGCCCCTGCGCTGACCCTTTCGTTGAGCGCCGAACCGAAAAAGTTCGTCCGCCGACAGGAGGGGACGGTCAGGGCCAGGACGCAGCCCGGTGTGACCTGCGTGATCGCGGCGAAGTATTCGACAAATCGTTCACCCGGCAAACTGAACACCGACCCGGTAAAGGCCGGTGAGAACGGCATCGCCGAATGGCGCTGGGATATCGGCACGAGCGGCGATTATGTCGAGGTGACGGTCGAAGCCAGCCGCGCGGGAGAAATGCCGGTCAGCGCCAGTTTGAAGGTCGAGATCGTCGACTGATAGGTAAAGCGATCAAAGTGATTATACATTACCAGAAAGTACAAAGCCCCGGTTATCGGGGCTTTTGGGTGATCCGCGCGGGACTCGAATCTGCAACCAATTGATTAAGAGTATATTTCTTCTGGATAAATGCAGTCTGATTTAACAAGAGTGTCTCTATTAAGTTATGCGTCCGTGTTTCTACTGCTCGTCATCTCGTGTCGCTGTTTGCTCTTCTCGCGATTGCGCTGTCTTATCCTCATTCAGGAACATAAGCGTAGCATTTGATATTGGATAATTTACAAAAGCCATGATCACCCATGCCACTGACATTACCAGCATCATCAGCACTCCATACCACCATCGATATCCCCAAACCAATGCTACCATTCCTGTAATTGCTGATAACTCTCCAACTGTCGTATAGAAACTCCACACGCGCTTTATTCGCTCATTTCCCGGCCACCGTGCCCCCATGTCGGCAGCTTCTTGAGCAGACCACAACCATATTGCAGAGATACTCAGTATAGGTATAGCAACTACGAAAGCACCAAACGCTATGTAGATTGGTACTGTGGCAGTAGTTTGTTGGACTACCAACTCAATTACAGCAGCAACAGATATCCCCGACAGGGCATATATGTGTATCTTCTTAGTTTCCTCATTCCCATTGCTCATCGCTGTCTCTTTCTTGCTCTGCAAGCTTCTTATGAGTGCTGTTGATGTACTTCGGAACTTAGACCGAATGAGGTTCCCATATTGAACAATATCAATACCAGCCTCGCCCGGCAGACGCCGGGCGATTTTCATGGGGCCGAGTCCGGCTTGAGGATCACAATCGGCACCTCGCAGGGGGTGGGATAGGACCCATCTTCGGCGAGGACGACCAGCCGGAGGGTGTAATTCCCCGGCAGGAGCGAGGTGGCGTCCCAGACGCCCAGCAGGGCGTTGGTCGCAACCGGGGTGACATAGGTCGCGACAACGACCCAGGCTCCATCGGTCGATGGGCCGTTGATCTCGAATTTGTACTGGGAGAAATCGAGGATATTGGCCTCACCCTCGACGCGCACCTGCCCCGATACAGCCTGTCCCGGCTCCGGCACGGTAATCGTCGAGCCGATAATCGCACAGGCGTCGACTTCCTCGACCGGTTCGGACGGGAGTTCGGCTTCCTCTGCCGGGGGGAGTCCGACGGTGGGGGTGATGGTCGGGAACAAGAGGAAGCTGGGGGTGGCAGTCGGCATCTGGGTGACGAAGACTACCGGGGTGGGAGTCGGCTCCTCCGGCGGCTCACCCAGGTTCGGCACGACGATATCGTCGATGATGTAGATCGCACCGGCCATCACCAGGAAGGTGATGATCGCACCCAGCGAGTTTCGGCGCTGCTGGCGGGCAGCCTCCCTCTCCAATCCGAATACGGCCTTGCGCCGCGCACTGTACGATTGAAACAATCTCCGGATAGAGAAAAATATACCAAACGCCAGCAGGATGTAGAGGACAGGGGTAATGCGTGATGTGAACTGGAGCAGAGTTCTCATTGGGTTAATCAATTGGTGACAATTTTAAACGGTTCAAGATAGGCTGTCCAGGCGGCGCAGTACACCCCGGAGGATCGCCGTCAGGCGCGGGACAACCACCCTGCCTGCCTCAAGGACTTCTTCGTGGGTGGTTTCACGGCTGCTGTCCGGGTGGTCAATGGCGACATTCGAGATGCCGGAAAAGCCCAGGACGCGCATCCCGCCGTGACGGGCGACAATCGCCTCGGGGACGGTCGACATCCCGACCGCGTTCGCGCCAATCGCGCGGAGGAAGCGGACATCGGCGGGGGTTTCGAAGGATGGGCCAGCCAATCCTGCATAGACGCCTTCCCGGAGCGGGATTCCCTCATCGCGGGCGACTTCGACGGCGAGCGCCCGGAGGTCGCGGTCGTAGACGCGGCTCATATCGGGAAAGCGGGGGCCGAGCGAGTCATCATTTGGGCCGATCAGGGGATTGGTGCCGCCCATGCCGATCAGGTTCAGGTGATCGGTAATCAACATCAGGTCACCAGCGCTGAACGACGGGTCGATCCCCCCGGCAGCGTTGGTCAGGATCACGATTTCGACGCCCATCAACTGCATCACGCGGATAGGCAGGGTTATCTGGGAGATGGGATAGCCTTCGTAATAATGGGAACGCCCGCGCATCACGATGACGGGCTGGCCTTCAAGCTGGCCGACGTGGAGCTGCCCCCGGTGGCCGACGACGGTCGAGATCGGCCAGTGGGGAATCTGTTTGTAGGGAATGATATCGGCGTTTTCGACGGAATCGGCCAGATCGCCAAGCCCGGAACCCAGGACAAGCCCAATACGCGGCTTATGTTTGGTCTGTTTTCTTACGGCAGCAGCGGCAGCTTCGAATTCAGCGCGTGCGAATACCGTCATCTTTTGGGCCTCCTGCGTAAGCGATGCTGATAACCTTGAACCAGGAACCACGAAGTATAAAGGGCCGCAACCTGACTATCTGGGAGGAATAAACCTGCGTTGCCAGTTCATTATACCCTGCGACGAAAAAGAGCAACAAACACCGCCCGGGGACCCGGACAGTTAGGAGCAGAGAACGGTTGACTCGTTTGAAATGCATATGGTATGATCCAGCCGTCGCACCGGCGGAGTGGGGCGAATGTACCTTCGAACCAATCATCTGAATACTATCACAGCATGTGCATAAACAGGTCTATAAGGTCAAACGCTGCCGCGCAGCGGCTGTTTTTTGGGAAGACATGTGGGAAGGTACGACAGCAAGCATAAAGGAGTGATGACGCATGGTACAATCGCGCACCGAGCAAATGGTAAGAAGACTCCGGGACCTTCAACAGACTGAAGGTGTGGAAGCCTCGGCGGTTGTCAGCGTCGATGGGTTGATCATGGCGTCGGCACTCCCGACTGACGTGGAAGAGGATCGCGTATCGGCGATGTCGGCGGCGATGCTCTCCCTCGGCGAGCGGATCGCCGGTGAGTTGGGGCGCGGCACCCTCGACCAGGTTTATATTCGGGGGAATGATGGGCATGTGCTGCTTATACCAGTCGGGGAGGAAGCGGTTCTGACGCTTCTGGCGCTCGAAAATGCGAAACTGGGACTGGTGCTGCTCGATATGCGGCGGGCGGTCGAAGATTTGACAGAACTGCTGAAGTGATCAATCTATGAGGGTGATACACTTTTATCCAGCCCAACTAAAGATTGTCGATCAACGGGGAGGAAGCCGATAGGCTAACCTCCCCGTCTCACTTTTTGGTAAATTGGTAACCACCATCAATCACTGCGAGGTAACTATAAAGAATGCCGACAAAATATATCTTCTGCACGGGGGGCGTTGTCAGCTCGGTTGGTAAGGGCGTGACGGCAGCGGCAATAGGCCGAATCTTAAAGGCGCGTGGCATCAAGGTGACGATCCAGAAGCTCGACCCGTATATCAACGTCGACCCCGGAACGATGTCGCCTTACCAGCATGGCGAAGTCTACGTGACGTTCGACGGGGCGGAGACGGACCTCGACCTGGGCCACTACGAACGCTTCGTCAACATCGACCTGACGCGGGCGAGCAACTTCACCACCGGGCAGGTCTACAATTCGGTGATCGCGCAGGAGCGGCGCGGCGACTACCTGGGGGCGACGATCCAGGCGATTCCGCATATTACCAACGAGATCAAGAACCGGATCAAGCACGTAGGGCAACTGACAGAGGCCGACGTGGTGATCGTCGAGATCGGCGGCACGGTAGGCGACATCGAGAGCCAGCCCTTCCTGGAAGCGATCCGGCAGATGCGCACGGACGTGGGGCCTGAAAACACGATCTTCATCCACGTGACCTTCCTGCCGCATATCGGCGCGACCGGGGAACTGAAAACCAAGCCGACCCAGCACAGCGTCCGGGAACTGCGCGGGCTGGGCATCCAGCCGCACGTGATCGTCGCCCGTTCGGACTATCCCGCCCCGGCAGAAGTGATCGACAAGATCGCGCTGTTCTGTGACGTGGAGAAGCGGGCAGTGATCCCCCTGGTCACCACGCCATACCTGTACGAAGTCCCGCTGCTGGTCGAGGATGCCGGGCTGGGCGATTTCCTGGCCGAGGCGCTGTCGTTAAACGGTAAACCCGCCGACTTATCAGGCTGGCGGGAACTGGTGGACCGGATCAAAGCGCCGAAGTCGGAGATTACCATCGCAATAGTGGGCAAGTACGTTGCGCTGCACGATGCCTATATGAGCGTGCGCGAGGCGCTGTACCATGCCGGGGTCGCCAACGGGACCGATATCAACGTCGAGTGGATCTATTCGGGGGACCTGGAAAAGGACAAAAGCTGGGATCGGTTGGAAAAAGCCGATGGGGTGGTGGTGCCGGGGGGATTCGGCTACCGGGGAGTCGAAGGGAAAGTCCTGGCGGCGCAGTGGGCACGGGAGAACAAGGTGCCTTACCTGGGCCTGTGCCTGGGGTTACAGGTGATGTGCATCGACTATGCGCGGAACGTCCTGGGCTGGGAGAACGCAAACAGCGCCGAGTTCGACAGCGCCACCGACTACCCGGTGATCGACCTGATGCCCGACCAGAAATCGGTCACCGACATGGGAGGAACGATGCGCCTGGGACATTATCCGTGCGTGCTGAAAGCGGGGACAATCGCCGGGGAAGCTTACGCAGAGCAGGAGGTGAAAGAACGTCACCGGCACCGTTTCGAGGTCAATAATGCGTTCCGGAATGAACTGGAGGCTGCCGGGTTAGTCTTCAGCGGCATATCACCGGATGGCCGGTTGGTCGAGATCGTGGAGATAAAAGGGCACCCGTTCATGGTCGGCAGCCAGTTTCACCCGGAGTTCCAGAGCCGCCCCAACCGCCCGCACCCGCTGTTCGATGTATTTGTCCGGGCGGCGGTCGAGTATCATGGCGATGGCGAAAAAGGTCCGAAGGTGGGCGGCAAGCAAGTCGAACAGGACGTAGAGGAGACGGAATAGACGTGGGGACGACACTCCGGCGCGTCGCGGCGGCAGTCGTGCAGCGAACCGACGGAAAGGTGCTGCTCTTGAAAAGGGCCGCGACGCATACGACCTACCCCGGCAAATGGTGTTTTGTAACCGGGTATGTCGAGGCGGAGGAGCACCCAAGAGAGGCGGCGATCCGCGAGTTGGGTGAAGAGTTGGGCCTCGACGCGGAACCGGTGCGGGGCGGGGAGATCGTCGCCATAGACCTGGCGATTGACAACACGCTTCACATCTACCCGTTTTTGTTTCGGGTGGAAGATTTCGAGGTCGTACTGGAAAGAGAACACGAGGCTTACGCCTGGATTGAGCCGCACGAGATTGAAGGTTATGATACGGTTCCCCGGCTGGCGGATGATTTGAGATCGCTGGGATTGCTGTGAGGCAAACAGGGTCAGTATATGTATCGCGGCACCCCCTGTGCGTAGCGCCTGCGTTCTGCATCCGTCCCCCCTTACCTGGCGTTTCGTAAAATAACCGGATAACCGTTAGCCATGTTTTGACCCCCACCCCAGCCCTCCACCTGGAAGGGGGAGGGAGCGGAATGCCGATAAGGGTTCGGCGTAAACAGGGTTGTTCGGTTAAATCATGAACGAGCAACAAAGGGAGACTTCAACCCATGTTTTCAATAAAGAACAAAACCGCGCTGGCAATCATCACAACGCGGTTTTGTGTGCCTATCGAACGCGATTAGCTGTCGGGGTCTTCAGTCTGCTTACGGAAATCGACGAAGCGGTAGCCGATCCCCCGTTCGGTGAGGATGTACTTGGGATTACTGGGGTCTTTCTCGATTTTTTCACGCAGGTAGTTGACGTACAGGCGCACATAGTGGGTCTCGTCGCGGTATTCGTAGCCCCAGACTTTCGCCAGAAGCTGCTCGTGGGGAACCGTCCACCCGGCGTTTTCGATGAGGCGGTAAAGCAGCCGGTATTCGGTGGGGCGCAGCTTGATGCGCTCCCCTTCGACGATGACTTCGCGGCGGTTGAAATCAACGCTGAGGCGGTCATCGATCTTGACGACGGCTTCACCGGGTTCGAGCAGGCTTTGCGTGCGTCTCAACACGGCCTTGACGCGGCTGACCAACTCACGCGCACCGAAAGGCTTGGTGACGTAATCATCGGCCCCTAACTCAAGCCCACGTACTTTATCTTCTTCTTCCCCTTTGGCCGTGAGCATGATGACCGGCACGCTTGAAAACTCGCGCAGCATGCGGAGCATCTCGAAACCGTCAAGCTGGGGCATCATGACATCCAGGATGATCAAATCAAGGATATGTTTGCGCACCATGTCAAGCGCATCGATGCCATTGATCGCCTCAAAAACCTGGAAGCCTTCGATTTCCAGGTTCATGCGGATAAAATCGATCATGCGCCGCTCGTCATCGACGACGAGAATGCTCATACCAGCATAAACCGGCTCATTCTGAAGCGGCTGAACAGGCATCTGGACCGTCACTCACGGACAAAGGTCATCACATCTTCTGCGTCTTCGCTGGGGAGAATCTGCACAAAGTTGATTCGCCACCAGGGGAAGATCACCTGGTTCACTTCCCGAAGGATATAGGAGACTTCTTTACCATCACGGCGTTGGGGGTTCATCCCCATGACAAACTGGTCGGATGGATTGGGTAGGTCTTCCACTTCGAGCACTACCGGGTCGTCACCTGCGACGTGAACTTGTATACGATAAACCATTTATCTATGCCTCACTAAAATGGTGTAATCATGCAAAGTAAACTGGCAGCAACACGGGAAATCGTCCTTGCCCGTACACTGCACCAGGGTTTTGCCCCGTAGTGCAGTAAAATCGACCGGGTCACTTGAAATAGATATGCATGACGAGTTTACCCAAACGTATCTCGTCGCCGTCCCGCAGCAGGCGCGACTGGTTGGCCGCAAGCCGCTGACCGTTGAGAAAGGTTCCATTGGCGCTGTCGAGGTCGACGATGGACAGGACATCTTCTCCGCGCCGCAGCGCAGCATGAATGCGAGAGACGCCCTTCTCAAGCGCTCCATGAGGAGTCAGGTCGAGGTCGGGGGTGATGCCGCTCGAGGTATCATGGCGGCCTATCAGGAATTCGCTGCCGGGGGCAATCGTGACCGGCTCGGCAGCATCACGGATGTGGATAATCACCTGGTTGCGATCCTGGAACGTGGCGGTTCCCCAACCGGACTTGACACTCAACTCGTTGGCTTCGTCTTCAAGCTCACGGGTCGGGACTTCATCTTGCAGGTCTTCCCACAAGTTCAGTCCGCACTCGTCGCAGACCAGTGCCCCTTCCATGTTGTCGTGGCCGCAATAAGGACACTTAATCATTTCTGTCTCCCAAAACTGGTAAAAAGGCTCTAGTACCGTATTTTAACTGCTTGATGCCTTCTTCTGAAAATCTTTGTGTCTGGGCAACTCTTTGTGCTTCGTGAAGGGCGGCCTGACCAAGATTTTTTTCACCACTTTCAAAAAGACGGGTCGCCAGGAACTCAAGCTTCCGGGTCGCCTCGACGAAGTCGCCTTCTTCGACAGCTTCACGGGCGCGGTCTTGCAGGCGATAGAGGGCCAGGCGGCTCAAGGCATCCAGCAGTTCTGGAGGAGGGTCTTCTTCGACAGGTTGATTCGTAATCTCGACGACCAGGTCTTTGATGATCCGTTCCTCACGATGGACTGAACCGAGGACCTGCCCACTGACATCGATGCGACCGACGTAGAAATTCCCGTCGGGGGTCTCACCCGTATTCAAATGGAACTGCACGAGCAGCTTCGTCCCCAGTTTACCATCTAAGGAGCCTAAAGGAATAGGCTGAAGGTCGCTTTCCATGCTCATCGGATCGGGAGAGGTGCGGATGATCGCCTTGATATTCGCGCCGGGAACCGGGCCGACGATGAGTTCAGTCCGTTCAGCGTAGGCGGTCGCCAGGCTGCGGACTCTCTCCTGTAAAAAACGGCTGACCGCTGCGGCGGAGTTGATGTAGGCCGAGGCTCCCCCGGTGCGCGAAGCCAGGGCATCGAGGAAACGGTCGTTCCAATCTTCGCCAATTCCCATCGCACTGATGCCAATGCCGAGATCGCGCGCTTCGTCGGCGAGGGTGAGACAGTCGCCTTCGTCGCCGTAGGTTCGCCCATCGGTGATCAGGACAATATGATTGACGTATTTGGGCTGGATGTTCCGCTTGATCTGGGCCAGACCGGCCTGTAAACCGGCGAGGATCGCCGTAGCGCCGTCGGCGCGCATGATGCTGATGACCGACTTGATGCTGCGCGGATCGACCGGGTGCTGCGCCGGGATGAGGACATCGGCATTGTCGCTGAAGGCGACGACGGAAAGATAGTCTTCGGCGGCGCTATCGTCGATAATACGGTGAACAGCCGATTTGACATGCTGAATCCGCGCCCCTTTCATCGAGGTAGAGCGGTCGACCACCAGGCAGAGATTGAGAGGCGCATCGGTAGTCATGCTCATTTCGAGCAGCGGCTGGATTTTTACCAGAACGTAAAGGAGCTGGGGTTCGCTGATGGGCCTCAAGCATTTGCGACTGTAGATAATGTCAACGTTCAGGCTGGGAGTCGTGATGGCGTAATCCTGCCAGAGATGGTCGTATTCAGCCCGACTGGCGGGGTCATTCAACACTTCATAGGCTTTGTTGATGTCGCGAAAAAGGGTAGAGGAACCGGTCGCTTTGTTGACATCCGGGTGAAAACGGCGAGCCGCCAGCCGATAAGCCTGGCGCAGATCATCTCGGCTTGCCGCAGGGTCGATCCCCAAAATGGCATAATAATCAACGAAGCTCATCAGCAACCCTGTCCAGGGAGATCATTCAGGCATGTGGACCAAAACCGCTGTGATGTTGTCAGGGCCGCCTAATTCGTTGGCAGTCGCAACCAGTTTGTTGCAGGCTTCCTGATCGTCGTCAACATACTCGTTCAGAATTTCGGCGATTTTCTCGTCACCAATCACGCCCCACAACCCGTCACTACATAACAACAGCCGTGAAGTCGGCGGCATGCGGCGTGTTGCTGCATCAACTTCAAGGGTTTCGCCCTGGCCTATCGCCCGATACAGGACGTTGCGCTGCGGATGCACCTCGGCCTCTTCGGGAGTAAGCTGGCCCAGTTCAAGCAGGCGGCGAACCAGGGAATGATCGCGCGTGATCAACTCCAGGTTTCCCTCGGAGATCAGATAGGCCCGGCTGTCGCCGACATGCGCGATATAGGCCAGGTCACCCCGAATGAGGGCACAGGTTGCGGTCGTCCCACCGTTCGGCACCTGGTCCTGAACAGCTTGATTGGCGGCCAACATGGAGTCTGACAAGATTTCCGGGATGGTTTTTTGATCGGCTGTGCGCTGACTTCCGTCAACGTGGGGAAGGATTACCTGCTCGACGATTTCGCGAACGAGTGTCTGGACCGTGATTGCGCTGGCTAACTCGCCATCGTGATGCCCGCCCATACCATCGGCGACGACAAAAAAGCCGATAGGAGGAGGACTGTTCGTCACTTCCGAACTGGCAAGGACAACCAGACTTGAATCCTGGTTATTACTGCGCAACTGCCCGACATCACTGACCTGCCCGAAGCGGATATTCTTGCTCTTGCTGCTGAACGGCTTAGGAGGAGGGAGAGGGCGTGTCTTGAGCGGCACCGCCTTCTGGGTTTCCTCGGCGGCCACAGGTAAGTCCTCGATGCGTGGCAATGTGTCGGCGGCGGCTGAAAAGACTTCAACGTCGTCGGCAGAGGGGGGCTTGAATAATCGGCGAAACCAGTTCATAAGGTGCTTCTTTCCATGAATATACCCATGTCAAGCTTGCAGGGCGTAGATATGTTTATCATCAGAGCCGATGTAGACCACATCATTGGCAACGTGTGGCGAAGAGATGATCGGCCCGTTACTCTGGAAACGCCAGAGAAGGTCACCTGTTTGGGCATGGAGGCAGTAGAGCGCCCCATCGGTAGCGCCGATGTATAAAGCGTCACCGTAGACACAGGGGGTTGACGTTACGGCCCTGCCGACTTCATATTTCCAGATTTCGCGCCCGCCTAAAGCGTCGACAGCGTAGATAAAACCATCGGCGGAGCCAAAGTAGCAATGCTGCCCTTCGACGATGGGGGAGGAGACGACTGCGCCTCGCGTGCGAAAACGCCAGTTTGGATAGCCCTGTTCAATATCAAGGGCGTAGATGTACCAATCGTCAGAGCCGATGTAGACCATATGTTCATGGATGCAGGGGGTGGACATGATCCGGCGGCGGGTTTCAAAGC
Organism: Anaerolineae bacterium; assembly: GCA_034430335.1. GTDB lineage: Bacteria > Chloroflexota > Anaerolineae > Aggregatilineales > UBA3940 > JAFGOY01. Next base: position 28,357 of record DAOUES010000303.1, read on the forward strand.
GCCAGAGCAGTTCACCAGAGACATCCATGCACATGAATTCCCCGGATTCGGTGCCGAAGTATAAATTGTCATCGGCGACACGGGGTGAGGAGCGGATCGGGGACATGATGTTGAAGCTCCACATCTCACGGGCACTGGTTGGGCCGGGTTTCAGGGCATACATAAAGCCATCATCAGAGCCGAAGAAAACAAGACCAACCGCGACCTCGGGCGTGGTGTAAATCTTGCCATCCGTCTTGAACACCCACTTCCGATTGCCGGTCCGGGCGTCGACGGCGTGCAGACGCCGGTCGGTGGAACCGATGAAGATCGTTCCCCCGCTGTAGGTAGGGCTTGATCCAATCCCGCCCTCGGTGGCAGATTTCCAGACAAGACTGCCGTCTTTGACATCAAGCGCCCAGAGGTTGTTATCATAGGAGCCGACAAAAAGAACATCATTATGAACGACAGGCGTCGACCGCACGGCATCTTCGACCTGGAAGGCCCAGATCGGCGTGACCGTGCTTTGCTGGATAACGCCGACTGCTTCGGCGGGAGCCTTCCGGTTTTCCGCCGGGGCAGGATAGGCCGCCGGTACAGCGGCGGCTTGAGGCACACTGTCATCCATGACCGGGGCAGGCGCAACGGACACGACACCGTTATTCGCACCAATGGCCTCGATGGACTGTTTCATCGTCTGGGCGCTGGCATAACGATCTTCTGGATCGTAGCTGAGGGAGCGCATCACGATTGAAGCCAGCGCCTCCGGCACGTTGGTATTCGAATCCCGGATGGGCCGCTTGTGGAACGAAAAGGGCGGCTCAAGACGGGGGTCACGCCGGGTCAGGAGATGGTGAAGGGTTGCACCCAGCGCGTAAATATCGGCGGCAGGAGAGGCGAGGCCCTTGTACTGCTCCGGCGCGGCATAGCCATCGGTGCCGATCATGGTGCCCGGCTGTCCCATCTGGAAGGTCTTGGCAATGCCAAAGTCAATCAACCGGACCCGCTTGTGATGATCGATCATCACGTTAGAGGGTTTCATATCACGGAAAACAATCGGCTCCGGTTCGTGGTTATGTAGATAAGCCAGCACGTCGCAGATTTCAATTGCCCATTGGCGTATCTGTTCAACGGGGAGGAAGCTCTCGGTGCTGTTGAGAATGGCTTCCAGGTCTTTCCCCTGGATGAATTCCATGATCAGGTAGGCACGATCACCAAAGCTGAAGAAATCGTAAATCTGGGGGATGGCCGGATGGTTGAGCGTCGCCAGAATTTCCGCTTCGCGTTCGAAATTCTTCATCGTTTGTTCGCGAAACTGCTGATCCTGGGCCATGTTGATCATCTCTTTTACGGCAACCAACCGGGGCACAGTCGGGAAATGGAGATCGCGGGCCTGGTAAACGGCCCCCATGCCCCCCATCCCGACGATACCGAGTATCCGGTAGCGGCTCTGCAGCACCTGGCCGGGCTGTAAGGTTCCATCAGGAACGGCGAGCGGCCCTGCCGAGTCACTCTCGATGTGCCTTGTGTCATTTGGATCCGACATTTTGTTATCCGCAGAAGATAGATGAATGATAGCTGTCTGAACAATATCGAAGGTAAACTACGGCCAACTGCCAAAAAGTATAGATAAGCGATAAACGCAGGGCAAATCTGGCCTGCTTTGCCTGATTATAGGCTTTCCGAGATAATCATGCAAAGCCACGAACAGCCGCAAAGCGCCAGCCTGACAGGTATAGAAACGAAGGGCTATAACCCCGGACAGGCGGGGGCATCTGAAGGCCGCAGCATGCAGATCGATCCGTTCAGCATCTATGTTCATATCCCTTTTTGCCGCTCGCGCTGCTCCTACTGCGCTTTCACAACCTATGCCGATATGGAGGCTTTTCTCCCGGCTTACATCGACGCGGTCGAGCGCGAGATCGGATTTATGGGGCGGAACGCCGGTGCGATCTCATCGCATACGCTGTACCTGGGTGGGGGCACCCCTTCGCTGTTATCACCGGCGCAGGTGGAAAGGCTGATCGGGGCGTGCCGGGATCGCCTGGGGCTGGACGGCGGGGCCGAGATCAGCATCGAGGCGAACCCGGATACGCTCGACGAGAAGAAGCTGGCCGGGTACCGGGTGGCGGGGGTCAACCGGTTGAGCATCGGCGTGCAGAGCGCGCAGGCGGAGGAACTCAGGCTGTTCAACCGCCGACATACGGCGGAGCAGGCGGCGGAGGCGATCCGAATGGCGCGGGCGGTGGGATTCGACAACCTCTCCATCGACCTGATCTACGGCGCGCCGCGCCAGACACGGCAAAGCTGGCGGGCGACGCTCGATACCGTATTGGGGTGGCAGCCGGAGCATGTCTCTCTCTACGGGCTGACACTGGAAGAAGGCACACCGCT
>DAOUES010000304.1:0-6617 GCA_034430335.1 Anaerolineae bacterium
AGCATTCCCCCCACCAGCCCGGCGATTACCAGTGCCGCGCCCACCCATGCCTTTTTCGGCCACCCGAATAGAATCACCACCAGCGCCGCGCTGAACCCCAGCCACGCGCCGCGTGACCACGACATTAGCAGCGAAGCCGCCAGCAGCCCGCACAATACGATCAGCCCGGCCAGCGGCAGCCAGTTCGAGTTGAACGCCGCCGGGATCACCCGCCGCATGTTGATCGGTCGACTTGCTTTCAGTTCGGCCCACACCGGTTTGATCCAGGTTCCCAGCGCGCCCAACGCCAGCCCGACTGCCAGCGGAGCCATCAACCCGATGAACCCGCCATAGGGGTTCGGCTGCTCGAAGGTGCCGTATGCCCGGTAGAACCGGTCGCCGAGGATCAGGAAGTGCTCCGGACCGTCGCCGCGCAGCGCAAACTGCCACACGCCGATCATCGCCTCGACCGCCCCCGTGCCGAGCATCACCCCAACGGCGGCAGGCCAGCGTTTTTCCCCTGCCAGGTCGATCACCATCCACATGGCGAGTAGAAGCTGCACCCACTTGATCAATTCTTTCAGTGCGTAGCCGAGCGAGAGCGCGTTGAGGAAACTCAACGCCGCCGCCCCGATAAAGATCAGCAGCGGCACGTTGATCGCCGACCGGGGCAGCCGGATTTCCCGTTCGCGGGCCATCTTCAAGCCCCACGCTCCCAATGTGACGATCAGCGCGATCTGCCCCAGGTCGAGTGGAAGCTGCGGCACGAAGTAGTCGGTCAACGGCTTGGTCGGGCCGAGGATGAGCGCCGCCGACAATCCCACCAGCGGGTCGATGATCGTCAGCACCACCAGAATAACCGCCACTAGCCCAATCGCCGTCCAGAGCAGCGGCAGCCGGGCCAGCGCCAATCCCAGCGCGATCCCACCTGCACCTAACAGTAGTTTTCCCCACAGGGGCAGCCATTCCGATGATATACGCCATCGCCGCAGGCTGAAATCGGTCATCTCAACGTCCATCCCTCAGATTTAGCTCGGTGCCTACGAAGTTTAACCTGATAATCCGACTACAACAGTTCCGTCGCATAAAAAGGTATGTTGTCCCCTTTGCTAAGGGGGACAGCTTCTCGCTCCGCGAGAAGCAGGGGGTGATCGACTGGCTATTCGATCCGCTTCCTGAAATGTTCAATCGTCCGCTGCAATCCCTCGCGGATATCGACTTTGGGTTCCCAGTCCAGCACCTGCTTCGCCTTGCTGATATCCGGCTTTCGAGTCTGCGGATCGCCCTCGATCCGCTTCCCTTCCTCGAACACCATTCCCGCGTCGTTGCCCGTCAGTTCGTTGATCAATTCCGCAAACTGGATGATGTTCAATTCGTGCGGGTTGCCCAGGTTGACCGGGTCGTTCTCGCCAGACATCAGCAGCCAGTACAGCCCCTCGATCAGGTCAGAAACATAGCAGAAGCTCCGCGTCTGGAGACCGTCGCCGTAGATGGTCAGCGGCTCACCGCGCAGCGCCTGCCCGATGAAGTTCGGCACCACCCGCCCATCGTCTAATCGCATGCGCGGCCCGTAGGTGTTGAAGATGCGGGCGATATGGGTATTCACGTCATGGTAGCGGTGATAGGCCATCGCCATCGCCTCGGCGAAGCGCTTCGCCTCGTCGTAGACGCCGCGCGGCCCGATCGGGTCGACATGTCCCCAGTAGGTTTCCGGCTGTGGATGCACCTGCGGATCGCCGTAAATCTCCGATGTCGAGGCCAGCAAAAAAGCCGCTCCCTTATCTTTCGATAACCCCAGCACTTTATGAGTCCCCAGCGCCCCGACCTTCAACGTTGGGATCGGGAACTTGAGGTAATCGATCGGGCTGGCCGGTGAGGCGAAATGCAGCACCGCGTCGACTTCCCCCTCGATATAGATGTAGTTGGTGACATCATGCTTGATGAACAGGAATCGTTCATTCCCGGCCAGGTGCTCGATATTCCGCACACTCCCCGTGATCAGGTTGTCCATCGCGATCACGGTATGGCCTTCGGCCAGGAACTTGTCGCATAAATGTGAGCCGAGGAACCCCGCCCCACCGGTGATCAAAACACGCAAGAGAGTCTCTCCCCTTTGGAATAGAACGACTCAAATTTACCGTTCGGTAAAGCGGGCGTATTGTAGCCGAAACGCCGGGGAGACGCTATAGCTCGTGCTTGTCGATCTGCCTGAGCAGTTCGGAGGCGAAGGTGTCGAAGGCTTCCTGCCCGTATAAGCAGCACACCACCAGTTCGAGGCCGGTTTCTTCTTCGTCAAGGTATTCGATGATCGTCGAGAGCATGATTTCGGCTGCCGAGTCCATCGGGAACCCGAAGACGCCGGTCGAGATCGCCGGGAATGCGATTGAGGTAAGGCCGTTTTCGTCTGCTGTCCGCAGGCTGGAAAGCGTTGCGTTTTGCAGCAGCGAGTCGGCTGCTGGATCGTCTCCAAACGGGCCGACCGCGTGGATCACATACCGCGCCGGTAGATTCCCCCCACCGGTGATCGCCGCCCCACCCACCGGGCACGATCCGATTTCGTCGCATTCCCGTTGAATCGACGATCCCCCTTTTCGCCGGATCGCCCCGGCCACGCCGGAGCCTAACTGCAAATGCTGGTTGGCCGCGTTGACTATTGCGTCGGTGTTTTGTTCGGTAATATCACCCTCAACTAGGCGCAGCGTCCGGTTGTTGATCAATACTTCCATTTTTCACCTCTTCCCCGATCTGGTGCATTAACCCCAGTGTCATGAAAAAGACAAACGCCATATCGATCAAAAAGTAAGGTTCATCTACCAGTCCGTGCGCGATGAACGCTGCCATACTCCCCATCAACCCTATGACGAGCGCCCGCAACGATTCGTTCCCACCCTTCAACCGTTTTTGCGTGCGCCACGCCATCCGCCAGAAAGCGATTTGCATCCACACGACTGCCGCCACCCCGATGATCCCCAGTCGAGTCCAGAAGCTGAGGATGAAGTTGTGCGGCGTCGAGAGATTCGGTTCCTGCCATGCCTCCGGCTGGATGTACCGTCCCCGATAGGCATAGAGAAACTGGTCGAGGCCCACCCCTGTCAGTGGATGCTCCCTGATCATCTGCCCCGCGCTTTTCCATAATTGAAGCCGGAAGAAGCTCGTGCTGGTGCCGCTCGTAAAATCGAACAGCCCCTTGAATCGTGGAATCCTCGACAGCGGGATCAGTGCCAGCCCTTCAAGTGCAGCGCCTACTCCCACCAGGATCAGCCCTTTGCGCCCCAGCCACAGGATGACTACCATCCCAACTGCCGCCGGGAGCGCCAGCAGCAGCCCGCCTTTTGATAAAGTCAGCCCCATCGCCCCGACCATCACCAGCGCCGCCGCCCCATACAGCCAGCGCCGCAATTTTTCCCCGCCGATCAGCGCCACCGCCGCCGCTACCGGGATCGTCCGCCCCAGGAACAGTGCCGCCCCGTTCGGCGAGTTGTAGACACTCCGCAGCCGGGGAATGCCTGCCTCGGCAGTGATCAGGTTCGTCCCGGTCACATACTGCGCCAGCCCGATCAGCGCAACGACCACCCCGGTCAGCACGAACAGGTCGACGATCCGCCACTGCTCCCGCCGGGTCAGTGAGAAAGTCCGCATTACCACGTAGAGCACCATCGGCTCGATGACGATCTGCCGCAGTTCGGTGACCGCTACCCCGGTCAGATCGGCCCAGCTAATCGATACCACGCACAGCGCCGCGAACAGCCCCACCGCCCTGTCGAGCGAAGTCATCCGCTGCCACAGGTCACGCAGAGTCGGCCAGCCGTTGACTTTCCGGCTACCGACGACGTGGATCATCCAGGCTGCCAGCGTCAGCAGGCTCGTGATCTCGACCATGCTGAATGCCCGGTCGAACAGCGGGCGCGGGTGGTAGAAGTACGGCGCGAAGAACACGATCAGCGCCAGCCCGGTGGCGGGCCGGGCCAGGATCAGCAGGAAGTAGGCGATCAGCGCGAGGATCGTCAGCACCAGCCAGGGCGAAAAGTAGAAGACTCCGGCGGTCAGCGCCGTGATCAGCAGCGAAGGCCCATCGCCCAGCCGCCGCAGAACGTCGGGGATCAACCCGCCCCAGGTCAGCGCCGCCCCGATCCAGACCGTTAATCCTGCCAGCACTGCCAGCAAGAAATGCACGGCATCACCCACCCGCGAACCGATCCAGCCCAGCGCCTTATCGACCGCTTCACGCCAGCTCGCGCCCCGTCCGGCGCGGAACCCCAGAACGAACAGCGCAAGAGTCAACACGATCAGCGCCCCGATCATGATATCGTAGCCGGTTGTATCGACGTTCGCGCCAACCGCGAACCCGGCCAGCGCCCATTGATCCCAGCCGCGTTCCGCTTCGATATGCGCCTCGTGAACCGTGCCATCTGCAAGGCCGGTCGCCACCGGCAGCGTTTCGACATGCGGCTGGTGATCGGGCGAGGTCAGCACCAGGTAAGCGCCCCGGTCATCGTGCGGCAGGCTCTCCGACGGCTCCCCGTCGATCTCGACGTATAAGTACGCCCGATAGTCGTCCCGCCGGACGGTCACCGCCAGTTGATCGCCCACGAAATCCAGGTCGATGGTGCTGTCGCCATCCTCGACGATATCCGCGCCCAGTTCCGAGAATTCCCATTCGCCGCCGTAATCCACCGGCGCAGCCTGCGCCGGGTAGCGTCCCGGCCACAGCGCGGTGTTGAATTCTGTCGACCGCTCTTGAATCGCCCCGGCCAGCGGCGAGAGATCGCCGTTTTGCCCCCGTAGGGCAAACCCCCACCGCGCATCGGCGGCGGGAACATCGGGCTGCCAGCCGTCGAGGATCAGCGCCCCCGACCAGGGCCATTCGGTCAGCGCCCGCTCGTAAGCGGCGATGGTCTGCTCCGCCTGCTGATCGGCGCTCACCTGCCCCCACGCCGAGGGATCGCCCTCCCAATCTTTCGGCAGCGCGTTCCACCCGAAGTGACTCGCCCACAGCGGTTTCTCCGCGTCCCCATACTCGACCATCACCTCGCGCAGCAGCACCATCCGCGAGAAGTTCAGTAAATTCTCATGCGCCCGCCGGTCGTCCGGGCCGCTGTCAAACCCATACGGTTTGCCCGCCGCCCCGTCGAAGACTTCCCCGGCCCCGTTTTCGTACAGTGCCCGCAAATATTCCACATCGCTGATGTTCTTCGGCCCGGTTTCGATGGTCGGTGCAAGCCCGGCGGTCAATACCATCGAGCCGGAGTCGGCGGTGTGGATCGCGCCGTAGGCCGCCTCCAATAACGCCGCATAGTCGATTGCGCTGGGCGGATTGCCGCCCCAGCCGCTTTCGAGATTTGGTTCGTCCCATACCTGGTAAACGTCAATCTGATCGCCGTAGCGATCCGCCAGCGCCGCCGCGAACTCCGCAAAAGCCGCCAGATCGCCCGGCGGCGCGGTTGGGCTGTCCGCTGCCCATTCCGGCGACCGCCACACCACCGCCATCAGCCTCATTTCTCGCGCCGTGACCTCTTCGACGATTCGGTCGTAGGCCGCCCAGTCGTAAGTGCCCTGTTCCGCCTCGATCTCGTCCCAGGCGAAGACCTGCCGCAGCCAGACGAAGCCGGTTTGATCCAATAGATCGAGGTTTTCTTGTAGTTCCGTTTGAGAATACTGTGTCAGTTCGACGTTGACCCCCAGCACCGGCACCCGCGCCGGGAGATCGTCCCCCGGCAGCCCGTCGAGCGCGCCCCGCAGACGCGCCTGCCGCTGCGTGATCGCCGCCGCTGCCCCCAGTGCGCCGATCAGCGCCCCGATGAATAAGAATAAGCTTGCCAGTCGTTTGTTTCGATTGGTCATGGCACCCAGCGTGGATTGCTGCTCTGTCCGTCGGTGGTAATTTGCTGCGCCCGCCCGGTGACCACGTCCACCAGGAACAGGTCACCCTCCGGGCCGGGATCGACGACTGCGATCTGTCCCCCATCCGGCGACCACGCGATCTGCTGTGGGAGCAGACCGGGCCGCTCGTCGGCAGGGAAGACGACCCGCTCGTTGCTGCCGTCCCGATCCATCACGACGAGCTGCGTCCGGCTGAAGGCGCTGTCCAGCGGGTTGATTGCCTGCAAATAGGCCAGGCTCACGTCGAGTTCGTCGCCGTCCGGCGTTTCTGCCGGTGAATAGCACGGCTCTGCCCACATCCCCACCTGCTCGACCACATTGACGCTGTACCACCCGTCGTGCGGGAACACCGTCAGGTTGAATACCGGGCTGTCCTCCGCCGCCTCACTGCCGATCGGTTCGCCGTGCGTCGCCGCCGAGAATACCAGGCTGTCCGGTGCCCAGGCAGGCGTCGGCACCCAGATGAAGTCATAGGCGTTCCAGGGCGCGAAGACCGCGATGGTCAGCCGCGTATAGCCGGTTGGGAGCATGGTTGGCGATTCCGCTTCCTCGTCATCCTCTGCTGCTTCGTCCGCTGCTCCGTATTCCGGCAGCAGCACCCCGACCGCGTCCGGCTGCGCCCAGGCAATCGTCACCCCGTCCGGGGCGAAGGTGTAGGTCGTTCCATACCAGCCGTAGATGCCCCCGCTCGACGCTTCGAGAAGCTGTTCCCGCTGCATGATGCCCCCCGTCGCGCTGATCTGCGCCCGCCACAGGTC
>DAOUES010000305.1:0-2849 GCA_034430335.1 Anaerolineae bacterium
AACAAGGTGGCACCACGAGCCTCTTTCGTCCTTGTACGAAAGAGGCTTTTTTGTTTGTACAGAACTGTCGCCCAAAGCCCTCATCCCCGGCCCTTCTCCCTCAGGGAGAAGGGAGGACGGGCGAATCAAGTCCCTCTCCCTGAGGGAGAGGGATTTAGGGTGAGGGCACAGAGGAGTAGCACCCAATGATATTTCCCGCCGAACCGGCAGCATCGATCACCCCCACCCGTGATCAGGCCGCCGAACTGTTCGAACAGGGCGACCTGCTGCCCGTGTATCGAACCATTCTCGCCGATCTTGAGACGCCCGTCTCGGTCTATCTCAAGCTGCGGCAGCTTGGCCTTCCCGCCTTCCTGCTCGAAAGCGTCGAGGGTGGGGCGCAGATCGGGCGCTATTCGTTTCTGGGGGTCAACCCCAGGGGTAAGATCGTCATCCAGGACGGCGAAATCCACCGATCCTACAACGGCGAGTCGAGCGTGGCCACCATCGAACCCGGCCAGAACCCGCTCGATTGTATCCGGCAGGAGCTTGAGCGATATAGACCGGTCAGGCTGGAGGGGCTGCCGCGATTTATCGGGGGGGCGCTTGGTTACTTCGGTTACGATATCGTCCGCTATTTCGAGCGCCTCCCCGACACCGCCGCCCGCGATCTCGACCTGCCCGATGCCGTCTTCCTGCTGGTCGATACGCTCGTCATCTTCGACCACGTCAAGCATCATTTGATCCTGCTCGCCAACGCTCACAACACCGGCGACCCGACCGCCGCCTACGACGACGCCCTGCGCCGCATCGACGAATTGACCGTCGCCATCGATCAGCCTTTGCCGCCCGTCCCCCGCGCAAACACACCGCTTGCCCAGTCGATGCAGTCGAACACCTCCCGCGAGCGCTACGAGGAGAATGTCCGGCGGGCGAAGGAGTACATCGCGGCGGGCGATGCCTTCCAGATCGTCCTCTCGCAGCGATTCAGCCGCAAGACCAGCGCCCCGACCCTTGCCATCTACCGGGCGCTGCGTGCACTCAACCCGTCGCCCTATATGTTCCTGTTCGAGAATCTGCACGGCGATGACGCCAACGCCCTGAGCCTGGTCGGTGCTTCGCCGGAGATGATGGTCCGCCTCGAAGACGGAGTCGGGATGGTGCGCCCCATCGCCGGGACACGTCCGCGCGGCAAGACCGAAGCCGAGGATAAGCAGTTTGCCAAAGATCTCCTCGCCGATCCGAAGGAACGCGCCGAGCACGTCATGCTGGTCGATTTAGGCCGCAACGATTTAGGCCGCGTCTGCAAGTATGGGACGGTCAAAGTGCCTGAGATGATGAACATCGAGCGCTACTCGCACGTGATGCACATCGTCAGCCAGGTCGAGGGTCAGATCGACGAGTCGATGGACGCCTGCGACCTGTTCCGCGCGACCTTCCCGGCGGGCACCCTGAGCGGTGCGCCCAAAATCCGGGCGATGGAGATCATTGAGGAGTTGGAAGGCACCCGGCGCGGGATATACGGCGGGGCAGTCGGCTATTTCAGCTACGACGGCTCGATGGACACCTGCATCACCATCCGGGCGATGGTCAAGCAGGGCGATATCGTCTATGTGCAGGCGGGGGCGGGCCTCGTCGCCGACAGCGACCCGGCGCGTGAATACGACGAAACGGTCAACAAGGCAATGGCCCTCGACGTTGCCATCCGCCGCGCCGAGCAAAGCCGGTTATAGGGAGGCGGCAAAATGGATTTGGGAATCGTTTTTGCATTCATTCAGTCCGCCTGCGATAGCCCTCATCCCCCGGCCCCTTCTCCCTCATGGAGAAGGGGAGAAAGTCCCCTCGCTCTGAGGGAGAGGGGATTTAGGGTGAGGGCAGAGAGCGCCGGGAGGAGGGCCAGCCATGATCCTCGTGATCGATAATTACGACAGCTTCACCTACAACCTCGTCCAGCAGCTTGGCGCGTTCGGTGCCGACCTGACCGTCATCCGCAACGACGAAATCACCGTCGACGGCGTCCGCGCGATGGCCCCCAGCCATATCGTCGTCTCGCCGGGGCCGGGCACCCCCGACGATGGCGGCGTATCGCTCGACGTGATCGAGCAGCTCGGCCCGTCGATCCCGGTGCTGGGCGTCTGCCTGGGGCACCAGTGCATCGGGCAGGCATTCGGCGGGGTCGTCTCCCGCGCCGAAAAGCTGATGCATGGCAAGACCAGCCTCGTCTATCACAAAGGCGATGCGCTCTTTGCCGGTGTCCCCAGCCCCTTCGAAGCCACCCGCTACCACTCGCTGATTGTCGAAGGCCCGCTGCCCGACTCCCTGCGCCTCACTGCCTTCACCGAGGACGGCATCACGATGGCCGTCCGCCACAAATATTACCCGGTGTTCGGGGTGCAGTTTCACCCGGAAAGCATCCTGACCGTTTTCGGCCCACGCATTCTGAAGAACTTCCTGGAGATGCATTTCGATGCGATCTGATGAACACACCATTGGTAGGGGCGACCGCCATGCGACCACAGGTCGCCGGTCGCCCCTACGACACGATTTGATTATAACCATCGCTCTCCGAAGATATGTTGTCCCCCTTTGCTAAGGGGGGACGGCATCGGGCGCAGCGAGATGCAGGGGGGTGATCGATGCGATATAGGTACAGTGCATAAAGTTTGTGAGGCTATAGGGGCAAAGCCCCTGAAAAAACCAGCAAAGGAGCAGTCAACCAATGACCATTGACATCAAACGCGCGATTGGAATCATCAGCCGGTTCGGGCACTTGCAGGCGGAAGAAGCCGAAATCGTGATGAACCAGATCATGGCCGGGGCAGCCACCGATGCCCAGATCGCCGCCTACCTGATGGCCCTCCGCATGAAGG
>DAOUES010000306.1:0-2966 GCA_034430335.1 Anaerolineae bacterium
CGGGTGAAGTCAACGACGAGAAAGGCCAGGGGCGGCACACGACTACCCAATCGCTGATGCTCGCCCTGGATGGCGAAACGTATGTCATCGACACGCCCGGTATCCGCGAGTTCGGGCTGGCGGGGATGCATCGAAGCAACCTTGCCCGCTGCTACCCGGAGTTCGATGCGGCTGCGGCAGATTGTCGATTCGGCAACTGCGCCCATATCCACGAGCCGGACTGCGCGGTCAGGGCGGCGGTCGAGGCGGGGACGATCAACGCGCTGCGCTACCAGACCTATCTCAAGATACTCGACTCGCTGCCGGAATAGAATCGGGGCGGATGTGATATCCGCCCCGATTTTTCGATCCGCTAATCTGCCGATCATCACGACTCAAGTGAACAGCCACCAAACTCGACAACACAAACCATCTGTGCTATCTGTGGATCGATAATTTTCCCCCACCCGGCGTGCCGCGCACCGATCACATACCGCCGCCGCCAGCCGACCGGTTCGCCCGCGCTCCAGCGGGCGAACAACTGCTTGAGAAGTCCCGTGTTTTGTGAGATAGTAGTCACACTGTGTGGTGAGAAAATCAGCTTTAAGAAAAGGTCCTTCTCCTTGAAAAAACAGCCTAACTCCAAATACAACATAAACTTAATGGAAAATGAAGAATCCCATCCGCCGGAGGAAAGACCTGTACAATTATCGAACCGGCGAAACCTGCTCGGACTATCGCTGAACAGTCTCTTGCCCCTTGGTATATTCGTGGCAATGTTCGCTTTCTTCTCGATCTTCGCGAACAATTTCTTCACGGTTCCCAGCATACTCGCCCTTCTTATACAGACAAGCACTTTCGCCATTCTCAGCATAGGCGCAGCCCTGGTGTTAGTTGTCGGAGGCATAGATTTCTCTCTAGGGGCTGTGATCATGCTTTCGGGAAGTGTAGTGGTAGTATTCGCCACGATGGGAATACCCATCTGGTTATCGATGATCATGGCTACCTGCCTGGGCGGGATTATTGGCCTGCTGAACGGGTTCCTGGTTGTCAGAATGCGCCTGCCGTCTTTTTTGACCACCTTCGCAATGGCGATGCTTATCCATGGTTTCCTGGGATTCGCTCGTTCTCGCGCCCCCGCCGCGCGCGCCTCTGTGCCGGACAGCCTGGGCAACCTGGCCTATGCCCCCATTTTCAGGATGTTTCGCTACGATGCGACCGGGGCGCGCGTCATGGTCTTCCCCGGCATTTCCTGGATCGTCATCATCATGGTACTCATCGCGGTGCTTTTCCATCTGATCCTGGCGAAAACCAGAATCGGGCGATACCTCTACCTGGTCGGCTCCAACACAAAGGCTTCCCGGTTTTCGGGAATAAAGGTTAACCGCGTCAAGATACTGGCCTATGTTCTGGCAAGCATGCTGGCGGGCCTTTCCGGGGTACTGCTCGCGTCTCGCCTGGTGGGTCCGCCCGGCGGCGCAGCGGGCTACGAGATCATCGGGATTGTATGCGCTATGATCGGTGGGGCGAGCCTATCAGGAGGCGTCGGCAGCATAGGGGGGGCGGTAATCGGCTCCTTCATCCTCTCTACCCTCTCCATGGGCCTCACGATGATGAATACTAACAACCCCTCTCTCCCCAAGCTCCTCAACGGCTTCATCATCCTCACCGTCGTGTGCCTGGACCAGATACGGAACAGGAATTAGGCGGATCGTTGATCCAATGGATTGTGGATCAAATACATTTTTATCTGTGACATCTGTGTAATCTGTGGATGAATCCCCTAATGTTCCTCGTCGGCCTGCATGAGCAGCAGGAGCAGCCGGTCTTCTTCGCTCCCCACCGCGCCGATCTCATCCATGTGCCGCCGGGCGAGGTTCGCCGCGCGTTCCGACGCCCCCGCCGCGAGCATGTCCTCCGCCGACCACTCCGCGTGTCTCGCGCCGACCACGTAGCGCCGCCGCCAGCCGACCGGTTCGCCCGCGCTCCAACGGGTGAACACCTCCGGCGCGCCGTATTTGACAAACACAATTAGCACCCGGTCGACGAGCGTCAGCCGGAGGCGCGACTTCCCCACGTCGTGCAGCAGGGCGGCGGTCAGCAGGTCGGGCTGATCATGGCCCGCGTCGCGCAGCGCCTTCATCATCCGCAGGCTGTGAATCTGCTCGCTGCGGCGCATCCGGCAAAAGAGGTCGAACAGCTCCGGCGACAGCACCTCGGCAGCCGCCTGCTGATCGACCGGCAGGGCAAATGCAAAAATCGCCCGGATGCCCTGCATGAACCGCTTCCAGGCGCGGGTAAAGCGTGATTGTCCGGTCATAGGCCAAACAAAAAGCGCAGAATGCTGATCGTCGGCCCACCGATGATCAGGCCCAGGACATCGGCATAGCCCAGGGGCGGGTAGATCGCGGCCAGGCTCGGCGCGATGAACGAGAGGGCAATCAGGGCGAACAGCACGTACTGGCTGTTCATCTTCTGGCGCTCCCACCATACCGCCGGGCCGGGCGGCAGCGCCGAGAGGGTGATCGTCCAGCCGTCGAGCGGGAACAGCGGGATGATGTTGAACAGGAACAACAGCACATTCATATAGACCATATCGGTGAGCAGCCGGGGCAGGGTCGGGAAGATTCCGAGGATCGTGTCACCCATGGTCGGATACATCAGCCCCAACTGGAAGGGCAGCGCGAACAGCGCGGCGACGATCAAATTCGAAACCGGCCCGGCCAGCACCGCCAGGAACATCCCTACCCGGCGGTTGCGCATCCGGTAGGGGTTGACCGGGGCCGATCCGAGAATGGCAAAGCCGACCAGCACGCCGATGATGAACCCCGGCCAGTAGATGTTGGCACGCGGGTCGAGCGTCATCCGGCCCTGGCTTTTGGCCGTGTCGTCGCCCATCAAATAGGCGACGTAGGCATGGGCGAACTCGTGAACCGCCATTGCGATCAGCAGCACGAAAAAGCGCGATACCAGCGTGGCGATATCTA
>DAOUES010000307.1:0-1652 GCA_034430335.1 Anaerolineae bacterium
AGGCGGGTGAGATCGGCGGCGGGGACATCGCCGCGAAGCAGGAAGCGGGAGCCGGCGGCTGCCTGCTCGATCCCGTCGAGGCCGATCAGGTGGGCCGACCAGAGAAGATTCTCGGCGGCGGGGTCGGTGACGCCGGGGCGGTAGATCACCTCGATGGTGTGGTCGATGCCGGGGTGATCGACGGGCGAGGCGGGATCGACGACGGCGAACTGCTCGGTGACGGGGTCGACGAGAAGATCGGCGGCAAGGCGTTCGAGATCGGCGCGGGAGAGGCGGCCCCGGACAAAAAAAAGTCGGTCGACAAAACAGCCTGTGACCGAGGGTACTCCCGCCTGAGCAGCGGCGTTTATCCAGTTAGTGCCAGGGGTGGAACCGGGGGCACCGTCGGCGACGGTGCGCGGCCACACCTCTACACGGTATATCAGTAGCTTGTCCAAGATGGTTCCCCCAGGGCACCGGTGCGAGAGCGCGCCAGAGCGCCTACCATGTATGACGGCTGGCTATCGAAACTGGCTACCAATACACGGTTTTCTGGCTGCTGCCAACTACCGGGCGAAGTCTACCAGTAGATCATAACGATTGCAAGGCAAAGTAGTTGCGGAATCGCGGCGCTGAAAGGCTTGTCCGTAGTTAAGGGCGAGGAAAGTTGTGCCTGATTTTGTCCGTGAAGGAACAACCCCCTCTATCGCTGCGCGACATCTCCCCCAGATTTGGGGGCGATCAGGGTTGGCTTTGTTTGATACGGTTTGAAAAAAACAGTTTGTCTGGCTGGCAAAACCGGCATCAGCGGAATCTAATTGCGGACAAGCTTTGAAGACGCCGGGCCAAAGTGTCCTGGGATAAAGAGTCGTGGCTTGTTCAGTTTGATCACCCCCCGCATCTCGCTTCGCTCGATGCCGCCCCCCTTAGCAAGGGGGGGCAACATATCTTTTTTTAAGATGGTTTTCTGTCCCGGCGCTGAAGCCACCGGGCTAAGGTCGATCTGAGGTCGACACCGGGGGGCGGGCGCATGCTGCACCCGTACGAGACGGGATCGGGATAGGGTGGGCCGGGAAACGGGCCTGACTGCCTATTCGCCGTAGGAGCGGGCGCAGCGAAAGCCGAAGTACTTATTCGCGTCGCCGGGGCCGCCCCATATCCGGCTGGCGGTGGTCAAACGCTCCGGCGGGTTGAACCACGAGCCACCCCGCAGCGCTCGCTCGCTTCTGTCGTCTTCGCTGCCGCTGGCCTCGCGGCCATCGTCGGCCCGGTAGGGATAGGCATCGTAGATGCTGCTCGTCCACTCCCAGAGGTTCCCGCTCATATCCAACGCCCCGACCCAGGACGCGCCGCTCGGCCTGCTGCCCACGCTGGCCGTCTGCATCAAGGCATTGTTTTTATAGACGACACTGCTCCCGGCAAAGTCGTCTCCCCAGGGGTACACCAGCCCATCCGGGCCGCGCGCGGCATACTCCCATTCGGCCTCGGTCGGCAGACGCTCCCCGCGCTCCTGGCAGTATTCGACCGCCTCAAACCAACTGACTTCTTCACGGGGGCGGTCGTCTCCTCCCCACGTCCCGGACGCGCCGTACTGTCCATTCGTCACTTCGTACACGTCGATCCAGAAAGGCTCTTCGAAGCACTGCCGGTGAACCGGTTTCTCGTCATCGAAG
>DAOUES010000308.1:0-4992 GCA_034430335.1 Anaerolineae bacterium
CATTCGATTACGAAGCCATGTCAAGCAAAGTCACCAGTTCGTCGACGAAAGTGACGGCCTTGATCGGCTTGGGGAAATAGGCCGTAAACCCGGCGCGGCGCGCCTCTTCGAAAACGTTGATCGTATCGTAGGCGGTGACGGCCACGGTCGGGATGGCCGACAGCAGCGGGTCGTTTTTCATCACTTCGACCAGTTCGAAACCATCCATACCGGGGAGCATCAGGTCGATGATCACCACAGTCGGCGGGTTATTCTTCAACTTGTCGAGGGCATCCTCAGCCGTAAAAGCCGACTCGACCTCAATCTGGGCATGCTGGAGGATCGGGACCATGATGGATTGGAAATCCTGCTCATCGTCGACCACCAGCACCCGCCACTCGGACAGTTTTGCCTTCATTGTTCAACTTTCTCACCAGTCACTAATGGAAGCGTTACCGTGAATGTGCTGCCTTCACCGGGAGCACTATCTACTTGAATCTGGCCGCCCATCGCCCGGACTAATTCATTGACAATCGCCAGGCCAAGCCCGGCCCCTTCGTATCCGCGGCTGAAGGAACTGTCAACCTGGCGGAATTTTTCAAAGATAATCTGCCGGGCATGGGCCGGAATCCCGATCCCGGTATCCGACACGGCCATGCACCATGAACCGGCGTCAACTCTGCGGAATGCTACGTTGATTTCGCCCTTCTCGGTGAACTTGACGGCGTTGGCAACCAGGTTCATGAGCACCTGTTCCAGGCGGCGGAGATCGCCGACAATGATTTCGGGGAGGGCCGGGTCGATCTCCGAAGAGTAGACGAGGTTCTTTTTCAGCGCGTCGGTTTCGATGATCCGTTCGACGTTGTGGAGCAAACCGGAGGGTTTGAACGACACCTCGTCCAGTTCGATGTGATAAGCCTCCATCCGGGAAATGTCGATCAGGTTGTTGATCAGGTCGAGCAGCCGCTCACCGTTGTCACGGATGCGGCGCGTATTGTGATTGGCCCGGTCGTCCAGATTGCCCCCCATTCCCATCAGCATCAGCTCCGAATACCCGATAATCGCGTTGAGCGGCGTACGCAGTTCGTGAGAAACCGTCGCCAGGAACGCGCTTTTGAGCCGGTTGGCTTCCTCGGCTTTTTGGGCCGCCTCGGACAGCCGCTTCGATTGGGCCATATATTGGGCAAAATTACGCTGGCGAACGCCGGCAGAGATGACAATCATGAACGAGATGAAGGCGAGATAAGCCAGGAGATAACCGGCGGTTGGCATATCGAGAGAGGGGACGAAACCGGACAGGATGCCAGCAACAGAGAGACTGACAATCGCCAGGATTATCGTCCAGCCAAGCGAGACGAGGAAACTGGCAAAGAACAGGCCAATCGTTACATAGCAAAAAATGAGCACCGCCTGATCAGGGATAATAAATACACCGATGACAGGCACAACAAACCCGACCGGGACCATCATCGCCACCGCGAGGGGAAAGGTTTTTTCCGACCGGCTCAAGATATAGGCGATAGCATCCAGGGCAGCGCAGCAGAACGCCGTCAAAAAGCCCGGATCGGCCAGCAGCGATCCATGCCCAGGCCGGGCCAGGAAAGAGACGGTGGACGCGACCAACAAAGCCGGGATCATAAAAACCAGGAACACCATAAAAAAGCGCATCTGGTGATGCCGGTAAGAGCCGACAGGCTGATCGTCGGGAGGAAAGGTCAGCCAACGCCAAAAGGCGGCCCATCTGCCGCCGTTCCCAAACCATCCTGCTGAGGGCCTCGTTGACGCTGCCAGCACCGGCATCTCCTGGTTGACAGAGTTGGTCATCTCTGGTTGGTTGTCCGAATGATGCACCATGTGCCTTTTATCCTATCAGCAATACGTATACGATTTATATATGTAGAGCCGCTAAAGCCTGGCAGCCATGTCGTGATGGGAGGGGGAAAATGAACGCCGGGAGGTAGGCGGAGGCGACAATTGTAACAGATGCGTTACGATTATATCTGGGAGCAAAAACGATAGCCAAAACCGTGATAGTTGACAATATAACGCGGGCTGCCCGGATCAGGCTCCAGCAGTTTCCGCAGCCGCCGGATATAGATTCGCACGTACTGGACGTTCTCGTCATGGGTGGCATCGGGCCACAGTTCTTCGATGATTTCCTCGGTCGGGACGGTCTGGTCAATGTTGCGGACAAGCAGCGCCAGCAGGCTCTGCTCAAGGTAGGTCAGCGATACCCGCTCTCCTTTCACAAAATATTCCTCGCGGGTGAGATCGAGCATCAGGTGGCCGTCGACATATACCGGGCGGCTGCCATGATCGGCGGAGCTTGTGGAGAGCCGAATCAAAGCCCTGATCCGGGCGAGAAAGACGGCAGGTTCGATGGGTTTGACCAGATAGCTGCTTGCCCCCAGTTCAAGGCCGCGGACCTCGTCTTCGTTTTCACAGGCAACCGCCGAAACCATCAGGATGGGCACACGCGAGAAGGTGCGAATCTGGCGGCAGATTTCCCAGCCGTCCATTTCGGGAATGAGGATATCGAGAACGACCAGATCGGGAGCCTGCTCTTTGACAAAGCGCAAACCGGTTTGCCAGGTCAGGGCGGACAGCACTTCATAGCCCTCTGCTTGTAGAAAGGGAACGATCACCCGATGGACATCTGGATCATCATCGATTACAACAATTCTCACGCAAAAACCTTAACATCCAAGTAGCGTAGAACAATCGTACCCGAAAACAAGGAAGTAGAGCAACCTGTTTTAGTAGAAATCGTAATTGGATGGATAAGTATTAGGTGAAGTATTTAACCGGGCGAAGATCGATAAGTAATCAGTAATAATTGCCGAGGTAGTGCTCTGTAAAGTTGGTTTTTGAAAGATCGCCGATCCAACCCGGCGCTGAAGCCGCCAGGCTGCAATTGAGGGTCGCCTATGGCGACCTTCGGGCGCAGCGCCGCTGCGCCCCTACGCCACCGAGTCGATAGAAGAATCATCCGATTTTCAAAAGTGGCGTGTTCCCAGCCAGGACGAGGGGACTCTAACCGGGGATGTCGTGAATTCGGATCGACGCCGATCAGGGACAGCCGGGAAGCAGCGGGGCGATCAAACTGGCGGCATATTCGGCGGCGATGGCATGGCCGATTTCGTTGGGATGCTGGTCGACCGGGTGGACCCAGAGCGATTCGCCGTTCTGACCCTCGAAAGCGGGGAACAGATCATAGGCGGTGATACCGGCGGATTCGGCAGCGGCGATCACCTGTTGGTGGATCGCGGCGAAGGGGTAGCTGTCGTCCAGGCGGAACAGGATCGGGTGGACGAACAGCACGACGGGAGTCCCGTTTTGGGCGGCTAATTCGGAGAAGCGATCCATATCGGCGACGACTGACTGCCAGCGCTCGCTGTCCGGGCGGTATGCCTCGTCGTACTCGTCGATCATGTCCTGGGTGGCGCTGCGGGTGTCGAGGCCGGCGGCCAGCAGATCGGCCAGCGCCGAGCGCTGGCGCAGCACGGGGAGATGCCGCCCGTAGCGGGGGATATCGGCACCCAGGAAGCCGAGCGTGCCCCCGGTTTCGACATCGTTGAGGAAGTACCAGATCACCAGCAGATCGGTATCGTAGCTGGCGGCCTGCTCCTCGTAGATTTCGAGGTAATCGCCGAACGACGCGCCGGAATCGGCGAAGTTGTAGATTTCGACCGGGCAGCCGACCTGCCCGGTGAGCAGTGATTCCATCCGGTAGGCGGCGGTATCTTCCCACCAGACGCCCTCGCCATAGGCAAACGAATCGCCGAACAGGGTGATCCGCAGCGTGCCGGGCGGGATGGACGGCTGGAACTCTTCATCGCGAAAGCCGAGCGAATTCGGATAGAAGATCACCTCGTTGTTCTCGTCGAAATAGCCCCTCGGGTTGCTGGGATAGCGGTAGCCCCATTCAGAGGTGCCGGTATAGAAGGGTTCGCGGGGTTCCATGTAGACCATCGATTTTACCGGGAGCAGCCGGAGGACGACCTCCAACAGGGCGAGGGTCAGCAGGACGGCAATCAGCGCCAGCCCCAGGTTTTGAACCCAGCGCAGTCTGAAAAAGTGAAAGGGTCGATATTTCTTCCAGGTCAAGGTCGAGTCTCCGGGCTGTTTCCAGCCATAGATGACACAGATGGCGGGATTATTTATCCGCGAATTACGCGAATTACGCAAATGAAAAAGGGAAACATCGAACCGCAAAGGACGCAGAGAGCGCAAAGAAAAAAGGTGAAGGAGAAAAGGGAAATTTAGCCCGGCGGCTTCAGCGCCGGGGAAATGAACGCGGGGCGCTGACAACAGAATGTTGTCTATCAGCGCCCCGCGTGGTTGGTGGACAGGTTCTCCGGGTTACTGGACGGTCACCCAGGAGTACTGCTCGTAGAGGTTGCCCTCCATGTCTTCGACGATGAAGCCGAGCAGATAATCGCCGGGATCGGCATCATATGACCACCACTGGATGACCTGGTCCTCTTCGCCGGTGAAGGTGATCGCGTAGCCGTCGTAGTAGTTCCACACGACCTCGCCATCCTCCCCTTCTTCGAGCCACCAGTCGGCGACGACGAACTGGTCGCCGGGCTGAGGGGTGATCTGGCTCGGCGCACCGAAGCCGTCGGCAGTGCCAGCGAAGCCATACACCTCGATCAGGTCGCCCTCTTTATTATCGAAGCGCAGGTAGGCATCGAACTCTTTACCGGTCGCGGCAGAGACGTAGGTGCCTTCGACCAGGTAGGTGGCGTCTTCGGCAGTCTCGCCGAATTCCTCCGGCTCAAGCACGGCGAAGACCTGGTTGGTACCGTCGTCAATGTAGTAGTATGTCGGTTCCCACTCGAACTCAAGCTCGATTGGCCCTTCACCCCAGACGGGGTAGTAGACGCCGCCAATCTCGGTCGATTCCTCGGTGTCGACGTAGTCCATGTCGACCATCTGGAGGGCATCGTATTCTTCGTTGTACCAACCGGCGAAGAAATAGATAAAAGCGATCTGGTCGCCGGTGATGGT
>DAOUES010000309.1:0-2292 GCA_034430335.1 Anaerolineae bacterium
CCTGGATGTAGAAGATGTGATGCTGGTAGCTGCCCAAAACCTGCTTGTGTTCGAGAATCGTCTCGGCGGCTTCCCGGTCGTTGATCTTGCTCAACAGGCGTCCCCATGACCCGGTCGCCGGTTTGAGGATCACCGGGTAGCCAAATGCCTCGATTGCTTCCAGCGCCGATTCGGGCGTCAGGGCGATCTTCACGCGCGGCGTGGCAATCCCTTCCCGCACCAGCGCGGAGGACGTGGCTAACTTGTCGCCGCAGGTCTGAACGACCGCCGCCGTGTTGACGGTCCGGATGCCCCAGTCGTTCAATACCTGTAATATGGCCAGGGCCTGCGACTGCGATACACACCGGTCGACGACGACATCATACTGCTGCCATTCGCCAGCATCGTGCAGGCTCAACACGATCTCCCGAACGTCGAGAACATCAACGTCGATCCCTTTGGTCTCGAAGGATTGGAGCAGCAGTTTTTCCTCGACGCGAACGCGAGAGAGCAGTACGGCAATGCGTGGTTGGCTCATCATGATTTATCCCGGCAGCGGGTTACTCACCCCAGTCCTCTTCTTCTTCGGGAGCCAGTTCGAGGGTGGGTGGGTTGAGGTTCATCACCTCAAGTTCTGCGCCGCATTCCGGGCACTGGATGATCTCACCGACTATGGCATCGCCTGCCAGTTCAACACCGGCTGCACATTCGGGGCATTCTGCTTCAAAAGACATTGTATTGTTCCTTTCGATAACTATTTTTCCCCTGTTGTTAAAACAAAAACGCCGATACTCCGTTATGGCCTGGAGTACCAGCGTGGCTTTCCCATTGCGGGCCAACGCGATTATCCAGACCTGGGGTCCGGCTTCTTGCTGGCTTTCTTCTTGCTGTCAAAGAGATGATTCTTTAACATAATATTTCCCGATTTTATCTCTGTGCGGCAGGTATTATAACGGATACTGATGATTGGTCAAGGGAAGTTTTCACTTTTTCTCAAGGTCGGTCATCTGGAGCGTATCTTAAAAACCACAGACGCCAGCCCGATGAATGCTCGCTGATAAATGTTGTTTCCGCATCTTGCTGCTCAAGCAGCTGTTCCGTATACTGGCTTGTCGCCGGTGCCAATAGCCAGACCTCGTATTCTGTTTGCAGGATTTGCGCCAAATTCTCGTTCCCGGCAGCCAGGGGATCAGATGCATCCCAGTTAACCAAAAGGCGAACTTTTCTACTATGGCTTGGCCCAAAGAATGGATAGGTAAAACGGGTTGCTTTGTCCTCGTTATATATTGCCAGATATGAGTTATTCGGAACCATCCGGTCTACCCAGACCGGCAGGTCGGACGGTTCGAGCCAGGTCTGGAACATAGCAGCATACCGCTGATCGGGTGGCGTCTGGGCGGCAAGCGCCATCATTTCTATTGACGACCGAAAATCAAAAGTGGCCGATAAAACATAGTGGCTGATGACAACCAGAACCAATCCAATGACAGTTGCATATTTGTAACCGGTTTTTTTCAGGTTCCCACGGTAAGCCATGACAACAATCACAATACCGGCTATAGATAGTATCGTTGTGGCTATTCGCTGCAACCAAGAACCCAGCACCCAGCCAGAAATAGTAAGTAGAAGAATATAAAACACCGCTGTGAGTACAATTGTCAACGAACGCTTGTTCTGGACGAGTCTGGAAAACGCCCACCCGGCAAAACAGGTGATCCCATATGGCACGATCATCATCCAGCGCACGCCGGTACCCTCTCCACTGGGCCGGTAGAAGGCCAGTCCAAATATCAACAGGTAGCTGATTGAAATCGCAAAGATCGGCAGTGGTGTGCGGTACCAGTTTCTGACCACCTTCCAGTCGATTTCCGCCAATCCTCCCATTGCCAACGGCATTGCAACAAAGATGAATAGCAGACCAAAACAGGATGTCCGCTGCTGCCAGGCTGTAAACCAGAACAGGGACCAGGGCGTATCGAAGAAAACTTCCGGCCACCCGACGAAAAGATTATACACAAGGTGTGAAACTGGTAGTTCGTTGTTGGGGTTGCCACCCAGACTTGAGTAAATGGGCGATCCAAATCTCAGGGTGTTTTGCAGGTAGCGGGGAAAGGCCATCAGGATAAACAATGGCATGAATAGAACCAGAAATCGCCACACATTCAATCGCGGGTCGGCCTTTGTGACGAGCCAAAGAATAATGATGGCACATACTGCTGGAATGATAATCATGCCGTATTCTTTACTTCCAATCAACAGGCCCATCGCCGCCCCGGAAAAGACGACTGAAGAATCCTTTGAGGTAAAAAAGGT
>DAOUES010000310.1:0-1884 GCA_034430335.1 Anaerolineae bacterium
GTAATCTCATCGCCTTCGCTGGGGTCAAAGCGGACAGCCCACACATCGCCCCGTTGTACCTCAGGCATCCAGGTCTTCCTCGCTGTAAGCCTCGAAAGTCTCGAAATCTTCCTCGGCGGCGGCTTCAAACGCGGCAGCGACCAGCCGCTGGCGTTCTTCTACCGGCAGGTTGAGCATCTTGCGGGCTGTGTAAGCAGGCTTGAGCGTGTTCACAAATTCGAGCACGCGCTGTTTCTGCCGCTCGTCGAGATGATGAAGCTGCTCGATGATTCGCTGTTCAATCGGGACGCTTGCCATTTTCCGATGTCCTTTCAATCGTTCACTGCACTCTTAATTTTACACGGTCTGTCAGAATATGGCATTGGTCAATGCTTCACCGTTCGGCAATGGTGGTGAGTCTTCTGTTGATCGCCTCCCTGATCATCTCGGCATCCTCGCGGGTGATCTCACGCCCAAAGCGGACGGTTCGGCGACCGTATCGAAAGCGCAGCGTGGTGTATCGCCACACTACCGATGATCGAATCTTGGAGACTCCGCGCCGCTGAAAATAGTTGGCTACTGTCTCTGCCTCGCGGGGGCGAATGTCAATTTCAACGGATTGAATATGCCCAAGCTCGTATTCAGTTTTCCGTCTCCAGGGATCGGCATCATATCGAATGGTCAAACGCTGCGGGTCGGCGGTGATTGTCTCCTGGCCCTTCGTTCGCCAAGCTGCCATCCGAACCATTATCCACAAGGAATAGGCAAACAAACCCGTCCAGACAAGCCCTATAGGAAGCGGGAAGGCACCGTCTGAGCGGATATTCCGCAGCGCACTTACTACCATGAACAGCCCCGTCGGAATGAATATAAATAGCAGCATGATAATCATAAAGATGTAATTGAACATCTCCCCGCGAATGACCTTTTTAGCGGATGGAATGGTAATGACGGTCTGGTAGCCATCATCGCTGATCTGTGCGCGCTGCTCGACAGGGGAAACAAGGAATTTGTAAAACATCGAAGGCTCCCTTTTCTGCCTCGTGACCGGCTGGTGGGCGGGATTTATCATTAGTATAGACAAGATTTGCCTGCGGGTATTTTTCGAGTGGGGGTGATGGATAATCGGATGGAGTAATTCCTTCGACCGACCTACAGTCGGCCACTTCCTCTGACCCCCTTCGTCGAACCTGCGGTTCGCCACTTCCCCCTTTCAGGGGGCAGATGGGGGCGATCAGGGTTGGCGTGGGTTTTTGATCCGGTACTTTTCGACGTTCGGCTCCCGGCGCGTATAATAGGCAGGTTGCTAAATCGTGGAATGTGGAGAGAAGCCCCACGTGGAACAATCATCACCCCGGAAGATCGTCAACCAGATCGTCGGATCGAAGCAAGTCCGGACATGGCTGCGGCGTGACCTGATCGCGCTGGCGCTGTACGTCGTGCTGCTGGGGATCATGACCTCCCCGCTGAGGGAGCACCTGGGTTCGAGCCTGCCCAGCACGGGCCGGGATGTCTTTTCTGCGTACTGGCAGAACTGGTGGCTGCGGGAAGTGTTCGCCGGGCGGGACAGCCTGGCGGTGACCTCGTACCTGTTCTACCCGAACGGGCTGGAAGCGACCTTCATCCCCCGGCGCTGGCCCGGCATGCTGCTCTGGCTGCCGCTGGCGGCGCTGTTCGGCGATGTCGCCGCGTACGACCTCACCGGCCTGACCGGGCTGCTGATCGGCGCGTACGGGACGTTCCTGCTGATCCGCCGCCTGACCGGTCACGACATCGCCGCGTTTACCGGCGGCGCGTTCTTTACTTTCTATCCCCAGCACCTGATCGACGCTTTCGGCCAGCCGAACACGGGCAGTGTCCAATGGATGCCCTGGTTCCTGCTGCTGGTCGTGATTTCGCTAGAAG
>DAOUES010000311.1:0-13985 GCA_034430335.1 Anaerolineae bacterium
GGGAGCCAATGTACTGCAAGGACACGCTTTTGAGAGCGGCATCCGTATGTCGTACCAGCCGCTGATCGAGGCACTTCGCCCTTTGCTTGATCGGGAGGGTGCCCTGGCGGAAGTGTTAGGGGAAACCTGGTTAGCCCCGCTGAGTCACCTGCTGCCGGAATTGCGTGAACTCTACGCTGAGTTGCCTGCTGCTTACCTGGAAGTGGACGGTGGCCGAACGCAGCTTTTCGAATCTCTGGTGCATTTGACACTGGCCCTGGCCGGTCAAACGCCACTGATCTTGTTTGTGGACGATTTGCAGTGGGCGGACAGCGCGACGCTGGACTGGTTGTTGTACGCCGTCCGGCGATGGCGAGATAGCGAGGCGCGGATACTGTTATTGGTCAGCCTGCGCTCAGAAGCCTTGCAGCCGCCCGTCCAACCCCAGCTGCCAAATCTGATCGAGTGGCTGGCGCAAATAGGGCGTGAGTTAGAACCGTTTCATCTTGAACTTGGATCGTTAGATGAACGAGATACAGTGCAATTGATGCTGTCCATATTAGATCCCCCCGACGCCGACTTTGCTCAGTGGGTGTTCAACGAAACTCATGGACATCCATTTTACTTGAAGGAGTCCTTGAAGGACCTGATCGAACGTAGGGCACTCCACCCGAAACAACTGAGGGAGGGTCAATGGGGCTTTGAAGTTGACGCGGAGCATGATCTGGGGAAAGCGATTCTCGTACCATCCACTGTACGGGCTGTGATCCGCTCTCGTTTGAGCCGCCTCAGCCCGAACGCATTTTCACTCCTGGCAGCCGGAGCCGTCCTCGAATTGAGACTTACTTTCGAGCGCCTGTGCGCTGTCTCCAACATGGCAGAAGATACAGGATTGCCGGCTCTGGATGAATTAGTCAGCGGCCAACTCTTGCTCGAAGTGCCGCAGGCCAGCGCCGCCAGTACCTACACATTCACCCATAACATGATCCGCGATGTGATCTATACTGAGGCCGGGGATGCCCGGCGGCGGCTATTTCATCGCCGCGCGTTGGGTGTCCTTGAGGTAGCTGGCGATTCGGAGGCGGTGCTGGCCCATCATGCGGTCGCCGCTGGGCTGACGGAAGTTGCTTTCCGTTACAGCTTGACTGCCGGGCAAGAAGCACTCCGTCTTGCTGCCGTGAACGAAGCGAAGGCACATCTGGAAAAGGCGCTCCAACTGGCTAAGGAAGAATTGCCTGGCAGCGTTGAAGTCCAATCTAAGATTCGAGAACTATATTTACATTTAGCCCAGGCATATGAATTGAGCGGCCAACCACTGCAAGCACAATCTATGTATGATGAGTTGCGAAGGCTACCACCGCAATAGCATAGGTTCAAAAAAGGCACAGCCGCTGAAAACGACGGATAATTCGTAGTTGCCCCGAAATCCGCAGTATTCTCAATAAAAATACGACTCCGTGATAAAGTTGTGAGTGACAAAACAAACAACGGAATCACAGGAGCCGCAGTATGGACAGTGTAACACGGATTCGAGTGGTGTGGGCGTTGAGGAAGAAAGGGATACCGGTCAAGGAAATCGCTGAAGAAGTGGGGCGGGATCGGTCGACAGTCTACCGGTGGCTGAAGGGGGTCGGACGGTATGGGATAGAAGGATGTATATCCGCCGCTACCGGGCGGCGAAGAAAGGGCGACGGGTACGGAAGACGCATCCCTATCTGGAGCAGCGGGTATTGAGCATCCGGCGAGAATACCACAACTGCTGTGGACAGAAGATCGTGTATCTGTTGAAGCAGGAAGGTATCGAATTGAGTCTGAGTACCGTGTATCGGATACTCAACAAGCACCTGAGCACGCTGCGGAAGCATGCGCGCACGGCAAAGGGACAGCCAGCAAAGAACCGGGTGATGTAGTACAGGTGAGCTGTACGCCTTCACTGCTATCGACACCTACACCCGGCAAACAGCGGTGCTCATCCGTCCCGGTCTGACCTGTGCTGGGCCGGGTAGCCGGGGGTGCGGCGCATTGCCACCTTTGATCAGGCGAGCCGTCCAGGTGTTCGTGGCATCGGTGCGCCTCTATGCTTGATCTTCAGTTTGGTCGAGTACTAAGCCCGAATATCCTTTTCCCGGATTAGATACTCGATCTTGTGACAGCCTGCGCCAAGAGTCAATTCCACGCTATCACCGATCTGCTCTCCATCGTACAACTGGTGGCCGTTGATCGATATCTCGCTCATTTGCGCATCAGGGAGCACGACCCTGGCCGATGTGTTGAACGGAAGAATGATTTCGATGGTGAGATGTCCTGCTTCGTCGATGCGCCAACTGCTTTCGTAAAATCCAGCCGCCGAGCGGTAGCGCGCCCTGGCCCATTGGAGCGATTTGTCCGGTTTAGGCGCGATCAAGGCATGGCGGAAGCCGGTAACATTATCCTCGCCGGAAGATGGGTTTAGTCCGCACATATCGCGGTACATCCATTCGACGATTGAGCCGTACGCATAGTGATTGAACGAGTTCATGCCCGTCGAGCTGATTGAGCCATCGGGGTTGAGTGAGTTCCACCGCTCCCAGATAGTCGTCGCGCCCAGGTTGATGGCATACAACCACGATGGATAATCCTCGTTGAGCAGCAGTTTGTAAGCCAGGTCATTGGCCCCGATATTCGAAAGCACCCGGCAGAGATAGGGCGTACCGACAAACCCCGTCCGTAGATGTATTTTATCTTTGATGAGCCTTTCGATGAGATCGTTTTTCACCCGCTCGCGGTGAGCATCTGGCACCAGATCCATAAACAGTGCCAGCATATATCCCGTCTGGGTAGGAACGGCCAATCGTCCGGTTGCGGTGAAGTATTCCTTTTGAATCGCCGTCTTGACTTCTGCGGATAGACGCTCGTAGGCATCAGCTTGTTCTGTCTTACCGAGCACATCGGCGGCTTTTGCTACCAGTCGCGCCGAATAACAATAAAATGCCGATGCGATAAAATCGTGAGGTGTTCCGCCCCTGCGTGGATCAGGATGGACAGGGGTATCTAATGACAGCCAATCACCAAAGTGGGTGCCTTCTGTCCACAACCGTTTGCCACCAGATGAATCATCAATATCCTTGATGTAATCCACCCAGGCGCGCATACTCTCAAACTGCTGATCCAGAATGTCGATGTCACCGTAGAACTCGTACAGGTTCCACGGCAGGATAGTCGCCACATCTCCCCAGGCAGTAGAACCGCCTTTGTTCAGATTAACCATCGGCACGATGTGAGGCACCATCCCACCGGTCTTGGTTTGCTCTTTTCCTAAATCGTAGGTGAATTTGGAAACGAATGCCGCAGCATCCATATTGAAGCAGGCGGTACCGGAAAAAACCTGTAGATCGCCTGTCCATCCCAGCCGCTCGTCACGCTGCGGGCAGTCGGTTGGGATGTCGAGGAAGTTCCCCTTCTGGCTCCACATCGCATTCTTGATAAGCTGGTTGACCTTCGCATTCGAGGTCTCGATCTCGCCGATTGTGTCCATCTGCGAATAAACTACGCAGCCAGTGAAATCGTCAATGCCGAGATCGCCAACCCAGCCTGAGACCTTGACGTATCTGAAGCCGTAAAAGGTGAAATACGGCTCGGCGACCGCATCAGTGCCGTCGGCGATGTAAATATACTCCACCCTGGCCGTGCGCAGGTTATCCCGGAAGAAGTTGCCCCCTTGCAGCACCTCGCCAAATTGAAAATGAAGGCGGGTGCCTGCCGGTGCGTTCGTTCTGAACCGAACCCAGCCGGTCATGTTCTGCCCCATGTCCAGCACGGTCTCGCCAGCAGGTGTGTGGAGCACCGCCACGGGCTTGATCTCTTCGTTGACACAAACCGGAAGTGACTGACCTTCTGGCCTCCAACCGGGTCTTATCGAGATCGATTGGCCTTACACCGAAGGTTTTATCTGGCGATGGCACGATCTTCTCGATCCGGGCATCGACCATTTCACCGTCGAATATATCGCTCTCGATGACCGGGGAAGGCTGGGCTTTCCACGTGGGATCGGTGGCGATGATCAGTTCGTTCCCACTTTCCAATGTGATATGTATCTCGCAGATCAGTGCAAACCGATCCCCATAGAACTCCACGCTGCCCCCATCAGCACCATAGCGGCCCTTGTACCAACCGTTGCCCAGCATGACGGAAACCAGGTTCGAGCCAACCGTAAGCTGATCGGTGATGTCAAACGTTTGATACTGGACCCACCGGTCATAGGCATTGCAGTAGGGAGTGAAGTATTCGTCTCCGACCTTTTTCCCATTCAGTTCAAAGTGATACAGACCCAGCCCGCAGATATAAGCCCGCGCGGTGACAGCCCGTGAGGGCAGATCGAAATACCGGTAAAAAATCGGGTGTATCTGGTTGTCCTCGCAATCCGGGGTAAGCCACTCCGCTTGCCAGTCTTCGTCCATCTTCGAGGTCTCAAACCAGGCAGGGTCGCTTTCGGCGCTTTCGGTTTCTCCCCAGACCCTGACCTTCCAGAAGTAGCGGGTGCGCGGCTTGAGCGAGATCGGCGGGCGGTAAGCCAGACTGTCGATGCCAGGGCCATCAACCTTGCCGCTATCGAAGATGACCTGCTGGAAGTCGCTGTCACGACTTACCAGGATTTGAGCGGCAGTCTGTACCGTATCGCCGGTATCCTCAACGATCCAGGAAAAGGTCGGTTTTTCTATGGCGAAACCCAGAGGATTTACAATGTGATTGGTCTTGAGATGGGTTATTTTCACAATTTACCTCACGATATAGTCCAGTCCGGTCGAATGAAAAGGGACGAATTTTCAGATATACTGTCCACCTCAGAGCATCTCATCGATCACCCATCGGGAGCGAATGATGTTGAAAACCACTGATATTCACATCCGTGACCCATTTGTGCTGCCGCTCATGATGGAGAAGCAGTATTATCTATATGGGACTACCGGCTCGCAAACCTGGACAGACTCTGCATCAGGTTTTGATTATTACACCAGTCCTGATCTGCAAAACTGGGAAGGTCCTCTTCCGGCTTTCCGGCCTTCAGCGAACTTCTGGGCCGACCGCAACTTCTGGGCACCCGAAGTGCACGTTTATCACGGGCGTTATTACCTGTTCGCCAGCTTCAAGGCCGAAGGTATCTGCCGGGGAACGCAAATCCTGACAGCCGATGTACCACAGGGCCTCTTTCTGCCGATCAGCGAGGGGCCGGTTACTCCCCACGATTGGGAATGCCTGGATGGAACGCTGTTCGTGGATGCCAACGACCAACCCTGGATGGTTTTCTGCCATGAGTGGGTGCAGGTAGGCGATGGTGAGATCTATGCCCTGCGTCTGAGCGATGACCTGAAAACGGCAGTAGGGCAGCCACACCTGTTGTTCCGAGCATCCGAGGCTTCCTGGGTTCAGGAGATAAACTCGAAGGGCAGAAAAGGTTATGTTACCGATGGCCCCTCGCTGCATCGTCTGGCGAACGGTGAACTGATCCTGCTGTGGTCCAGTTTCAGCACAGGTGGCTATACCGTCGGAGTGGCGAGATCGGCTTCTGGCAACATTCTAGGCCCGTGGCACCAAGTGCCTGGACCGCTGTATGCCGGAGACGGCGGTCACTGCATGGTGTTCCGCGCCTTCAATGGTCAACTGTGGCTGGCTTTGCATCGACCCAACCAAACTCCCGATGAGCGCCCGCATTTCATCCCTCTACGGGAGAGCGAGTCGTCGGTGGAAATCGCCTAAGATGGGGCAAGATCAACCTCTGTTTCAGTATTTTGGGGAAGGTGAAAGAGATCGTCAATACGTACCGGTTGGTTCATCTCCATCGCACGATTCGCGGCAATTCCCAGCATAATCGACGCCGCCCCATCAATGTGAGAGGCTGCTCGGTTAAACGGATCACGGGGCGGATCAGGCGAAAACAGTTGCTCCAGCATGATCGGGTCCGCGCCACCGTGGCTGCCGTCTTCACCAGGAGGAATCTCGACATCGTAACCTTCCCCAAACATCGGGAGCACGCGAATCGCTGCTCGTTTGAACGGCCCCTTGCTGGCCTGGAGATTATGCGATTCACCCTGGCCCGATACGAGATTTACATTTTCGACCACATTCAGTTCAACGCGCCCCTTCGTACCCGTGATGGCGACATTTAACCCTTCCCACGGGCTATAAGCGAGAAGACAATAGGACAGAATCACGCCGTTGCGGTAGCGGGCAGTGACAGCCATCGTGTCTTCAATAGTGATCGGCTCGCCGAAAACATTGCGGTCCCGGATATAGTCGTTATCCATTTCCGCTTCGAGGTACAGGCCCCGCAGTGATGCGTCCTGGTCAAGGAATAACGCAAATGGGTCTTCATGTGCCTCTGGCACACCGGTATAGCGCTCGTAAGTATAAGTTTCACCGCGTGCGGCAGCGTTCTGCTTGCCGTAAAACAACAGATCACCGAAAGCAAAGACCTCGTCGGGATAGGAGTCGATCCACCAGTTGACAAGATCGAAATGGTGCGTGGCCTTGTGGACCAGCAAACCGCCGGAATTTTGTTTTTCACGATGCCAGCGCCGGAAGTAATCCGCGCCATGATATGTGTCGAGCAGCCAGGAAAAATCCACGTTTAGAGGACGGCCTACTACCCCTTGCATCAGCAGTTCTCGGAGTTTGGTGAAGGCTGGTGCATAGCGGTAGTTAAAGGTTACTCTTAGTTTTTTTCCTGTGCGATCGATAGTATCGAAGATTGACCGGGCTTTTTCTGCGTCGGTTGTCATTGGTTTTTCAGTGATGACATCACACCCCAGGTACATCGCCCGATTGATATATTGATGGTGGGTTGCGTCTATCGTCGCGACAATCACCGTATCGGGGCGTGTGTCGACGATCATATTGTCAAATTGATCGGCATGATAGGCAGGCACGGGAGCAATACCAGTTCGGATTTGGATCTGCTGATTATGCCAGTTCATCCGGGCTTGGCTCAGATCACAGAGTGCAACCAACTCGCAAGAATCGCGATATGTGTCTGTGATCGCCTGGATAAACATACCCGCACGACCACCTGCACCAACCACTGCAAAGCGTTTTGTTTCGTTCACAAATACTCCTTTTGGGCCTGATGGAACTGCCCTTACCTGGGCGGTTGGACACTTTGGCGTACAATCAGATCAGGTATCAATACATGTTGATGGTGTTTGTAGTCTGGGTCGTTAATCTGTTCAAGCAGAAACTGAGATGCCAGTTTGTTCTGTATATCAAAGTCAAAACGGACAGTCGTCAGCGGCGGGATAAGATAAGAAGCAATAGCGTCATCATCGAAACTGACAATGGATACATCGTCAGGAACGTGCAATCCATACTCGTACAAAGCAGATAGCGCACCCATTGCCGCATGATCGTTCACAGCCATAATCGCTGTAAACGATTCTCCCCGTTCCAGAAACTCACAAACACCCTCATACCCCGTCTTCATGGCTTTGGCAAACGTGGAATAGTCGCCGGCATAACTTGGGCCAGGCTCTAAGCCTTGCGATGTCAATATGTTGAGCCACGTATCGTGGCGTAAACGGGGATTAATAAAACCCAATGACCCGGTAATCTCCGCGATCCGCTCGTGTCCCTGATCGATCAGGTGTTGTGCAGCCAAACGTGTGGCGTGTTCCTGATCATACCCTACCCATGTCAGTTTCGAATCCAGCACATAATCGCGCCGCACGATAGGGATGCCATGAATCATCGCCAGAAGTTCTTCATCAGATATCTGTAATTTGGGGGCATAAAGGACAATACCATCAACAAGCCGCGCCGCCGCCTTATCCAGGGTGGGGGCAAAATTTGCCAGTGTGCACTCTGAATAGAGAGTGGAATAGCCAGACTCATTGATGAACTGTCCCATTCTTGGCAATACGATTCCAAAATGCACATCCATCACAATGATTTCGATAATATTTGACTGGTGGGTCGTGAGCATTTGCGCGCCAAGGTTGCGCTGATATCCCATCTTTTCCATAACTCGCTGCACGCGGGCGCGCGTCTCAGGAGCAACCTCTGGGTGGTTATTTATCACGCGTGATACGGTGCCATACGATATCCCGGCTTCGCGGGCAACATCCCGGATCGTTGGGCGCTTGTCTTTGTTCTTGGACATAAATTCACTCCGTCAGTATTGTTTGCTCCAAGTCTACCATTCTTTGCCGTATATCACAGTCGAAAAACCCGTAACCAGTCACGAACACTGTAGCATTAATTTAGAAATTTGTCGATACATCTCGAGCTATTTTGCTTGACAATGAGGAAAACCTCTTATAATATGAGGCTGTAAACAGTCACGGAAATTCAAATAACTGGTCCAGTGGAAGAAAGCAGGCGCGATGCGAGCCGGCTGCATCCCCCTACAATCAAAACTATACCTGCATCACTGTGATTGAGCCTTAATCGGCTTATTCTGCATGTGCTCCATCGGCTACGCCAACCGCTGCTCTGCAAGATCGTCATGCAAAAGGCCCTACAGGAACGTGATGCTCGGACAGGAGGGCTATGAGCAGCTCTGATCTGGCCTGTATATCCATAGAGTCAGCATCATAGACATGGAAAGTAAACAGCATTAGGAACCGGGCGCGGCCTCACTGACAGCCTTTGAATGCCTAAAAAACGAGAGTAAAGGAAGTTTCTTTATGCACAAATCCGGTATCGTCAAGTTTATCAGGCGCAACGCCACCGCCTATATGTTCCTCGCACCGTGGTTCCTGGGTTTCCTCGTATTTACGCTTTACCCGATGATATACTCGCTGTGGCTCGGTTTCACGAATTATGACTTCACACAGCCCGATTCGACACAATGGATCGGGTTTGGCAATTATCTGAAAATGTTCGGGTCGGTATTCGGGCTGTCCGAGTTCACCGCGCTCACGGGTGAGGTTATGCGCGTGGACCCGTACTACCTAAAGTCGCTGTCCGTGACGTTTACCTATGTGCTCGCGTCCGTGCCGCTGAAGTTGATAGTCGCCCTCGCTGTGGCGATGCTAATGAACCAGAAACTGCGGGGGTGCCGTTCTACCGCGCCGTGTACTATATCCCTACCCTTCTCGGCGGCTCGGTAGCAATCGCGGTGCTGTGGAGGAAGCTGTTTGAGAAAGACGGCCTGGTAAACGGCTTACTGGGAGCCATCGGCTTCACCGACCTCCCCAGCTGGGTAACCAACCCCAAGTACGCACTCTGGACGCTTGTCTTGCTGACGGTATGGCAGTTCGGCTCGTCGATGATTATCTTCCTCGCAGGGCTGAAGCAGATCCCACAGGAGTACTACGACGCGTCAAGCGTGGACGGTGCTAGTAAGGTACGGCAGTTCTTCTCTATAACCATCCCCCTGCTTTCGCCGGTTATTCTGTTCAACCTGGTCATACAGATGATATCCGCGTTCCAGGCGTTCACCCAGGCCTATATCATCGGCGGCGGCAGGGGAGGTGTGCTCAACTCCACACTGTTCTATTCCCTCCACCTGTATATTCAGGGATGGACATACCACGAGATGGGGTACGCGTCAGCTATGGCGTGGATGCTGCTGTTCATTATCGGGGTACTCACAGCGATTGTCTTTAGATCATCGAACTGGTGGGTGTCATATGGAACCGGGGAATAACATGAAAACCAGTACGGTTGTACGCCATACTTTGACACATCTGTTCATAATCGCCGTGGGGCTGCTTATGATCTACCCCATCGCCTGGATGATTGTCAGCTCGTTCAAGCCCAACAATATGATCTTCAGCGACCCGGGGATCATACCGAAAGCCGTGACCATTGAAAACTATATCACCGGGTGGAAAGGCTACGCGGGTACATCCTTCGGGAGGTTCTTCGCAAACTCGCTCGGAATGTGCGCCGTGGCCATTATCGGGAACCTGATATCCTGCTCAATGGCGGCCTACGCGTTCGCGCGGCTCAAATTCTCGGGCAAGAACTTCTGGTTCGCGGTGATGATGGTAACGCTCATGCTTCCGAGCCATGTCACGACCGTGCCGCGATATATCCTGTTCAATACCTTCGGTTGGGTGGGGTCGTACCTCCCGATACTCGTGCCGAAATTCCTTGCGACGGACGCGTTCTTCGTGTTTCTACTCGTGCAGTTCATACGCAGTCTACCGAAAGAGATCGAAGAGGCGGCGATTATCGACGGGTGCGGGGAAGCCGGGGTATTCCTGCGTATCATCGTACCGCTCGCAACCCCCGCTCTGGTGACGACGGCGCTGTTCACGTTCCTGTGGACGTGAGACGACTTTTTCAACCACCTGCTGTACCTCACAAGACCGGAAACTTTCACTGTATCAAGGGCGTTGCGCACGTTTGTCGGCGACGCGGGCGCGGTATCCAACTGGGGCGGCGCGCTGGCGATGTCCACGCTTTCTATGGTTCCCGCCTTTATCCTGTTCTTCTCCCTGCAGAAATACTTCGTACAGGGTATCACGACCACGGGCATAAAGGGTTAGCACAATAACAGGAGAACTTGAATATGAAATGATGATAGGTGACGTATTTCGGGTTTGTCCGCTGAAACTATACAGAAACAAAGGAGAAACAGAATGAAGAAGAACGGCTTATTGATTGTGGCACTTGTGGCTGTCGCCATGTCATTAGTGGCATGTGGCGCTCCCGCCGACACCTCTGCGGCAGATGCAGCCGCAGATGCAGCCGCTGCGGAACTGGAAGCACAGGTTGCCGACCTGCAGGGACAGCTGGAAGATGCGCCTGATGAAAATGCAATGGCTGACCTGGAAGCACAGATCGCTGATCTGGAGGGTCAGTTGGAAGCAGCAGCGGCTGCGCCGACTGAGGTTCCGACCCGCTCCGATGGACTCCCCGTTTACACGGGCGGTCCCGCCGAGATCCGCATGGGTTGGTGGGGCAACGACGACCGCGCCGCCAGAACCCTACAGGTTATCGAGCTGTTCCAGGCGGCGTATCCCGAGATCAAAGTTATCGGCGAGCCTAATGGCGGCACGCCCGACCACTTCGCGATCATCGACACACAGCTTGCGGGCAACAACGCCCCCGACATTATCCAGTTCGGCGGCAACTGGCCCGATTACCAGCAGTACCTTGAACCGCTCAATGGCTATCTCGGCGAACAGCTCATGATCGACACCGCCGAGCAGTTTGACCAGACTGCGCTTATCCCCGCGACGGCAGCCGATGGCAATCTCTATGCCGTAAGCCTCGGCACGAACACGCTCGTCCTTGTCTACAACAAGACGATGATCGAGGCGGCGGGGGTTGCGCTCCCGAAGGACAACATGACCTGGGACGAGATGATCGACTACGGTCGGGAACTCAAGGATGCTCTCCCCGCGGGCGTCGCACCCTTCGTGGACAACAGCACCAATCAGGCGAACTACCTCAGCTATTTCTACCGTAAACAGGGTACCCCGCTCTGGACTTCCGACGACGGCGGCAAATCCTACGCGACGGTTGAGTCCGCCAGTGCATGGCTTCAGATGTGGGCGGATATGCGTGCCGAAGGGCTAATTCCCGACGCGGACACCACCGCGACCTACGCCGAAACCGGGGCGGACAGCTCGGCGCTTGTGGCGGGCAAGGCGGCTATCGGTATGATCTGGAGTAACCAGATAGCGGGTTATCAGGCGGCCATGACCGACATGCTCGGCGCGACGACGCTCCCCAAGGGCGGTGAAAAGTCATACGTTATCCAGATGAGCCAGTACCTGGGCATGAACAACGCCAGCGAGAACAAGGAAGCGGCGGCGCTGTTCATCAACTTCTTTGTTACCACCCCAACGGCGGGCGCGATACTCCAAACCAATCGAGGCGTGCCTTCCTCGCCGGTTGTGCGTCAGGCAATCGCCGTCGGTGGCACCAAGACTGATGCGGAGGTTTACAGGATCTACGATGCGGTAGCCGACCGCACGATCCCGCAGGACCCGAACCTCCCGAACGACCAGGAGTTTGTGAACGAGCTTAAGTTGATCGGTCAGCAGGTAGCGTTCGGGCAGAGCACGGTTGACCAGGCCGCTGAGGACTTGCAGGCATTGATCGAGCGTCTGGCGGTCAAGTAACTTCCAGCAAAAGTGGCGATTACCAAAAGCGCGGGGTCGTACGATCCCGCGCCTTTTTCATTCCCCGATCTGGTCCCATTCCAGCCCCGGCGTCGGGGGAGGCGATGATAGCCTGTCGCACAGCGTGGGCAGACTGCCGGTGGTTTGGGTATTATTCGGCTCCAACAGGCCGACATTTTACCTCAAATCACCTTCGATCCAACTCCAGTTTGATAATCCCTCATATTCGTGGGCATTACCTTACCACCCGTCCAGAAGATATGGTCGGTGAGACCGGCAGCCATCGCCGGGGAAGGCTGGTCTCAGCCAAGTGTAGTTTTAGGTCGTGGCGGGAGGTTTTCAAGCTTTCGGCGACGACTGCGAATTATCCGTTGTTTTCAACCGATGCACCGGCTACTCGATGTCATCGGACTTGGGCCCACCGCCGATAATATCACGGTAACCGGGAGTCTTTTCGCCGGAAGCGTCGCGGTAAGGCTGATTGAATTCGCGGGTGGACGGCCCGACTGTTGGTTTGGGGGTTCGGGTCTTAAGTCGCTTGAGGCGAAACGTTTCTTCACGTTCGCGTTCCTCAAGCGCACTCTCGATGAAAGCTATCGTTTCCTCGTAATCCGGGATAAAAATATGCTCCAGGGCGTTCACCCGGCGCTGCGTTTTGCGTAGTTCGCCCGCCAGCCGCCAGACTGACGTGATCAACTCGGAAAGTTGGGGCACGCTGTCCAGCACTTTACGGAAAGCCGCGCTTGCTTCGTCCAGCGCCGCCGTGGTATCTCCCGGGCTGTAGGGCATTTCCAGGGGCTTCCCGACCGCTTCAATCAGGGGAAGTAACACGCCCATGACCCCGCGAAATTTGAGCTGAACATCAACGGTCTCGGTCACGGCTAATGCTGCCCATTCCATGTGCTCCTGGCCCATCGTCAGCCGGGATCGTTCCAGGGTGCGGTAGGCCACCTCCAGCAGGTCCCACATCTGATCCTGGAATGCCTCGGCATCGTGGGCCAGGCGGATAAGCTCTATCGTCAGAACCTCGCGCTTTTTGTCCAGAATCTCGTACCCCTCACGGGCAAACTGGAGTTCCTGCTTCATGCGCAGCAGGCTGCTGCGGGTGGGGGGAATGTTAATGCGTGTCATGAGCATCCCCGTAATACTGCTCGATCTCTTCTGGGCTTACTCGCGTCAGCTCCGTCTGGGGCAGCATAGAAAGCAGCCGCCAGCTAATGGTCAGTGCAGTCTCGATATCCCGGTCTTCTGTGAGTTCCTGATTGATGAATTCTCGCTCAAACGCCCGACCGAATTCCAGGTACTGCTGGTCTATGGTCGAAAGCTCCTCTTCTCCGATAACCGAGGCCAGCGCCCGGACTTCCTGGATATGTGCGTAGGCTGCGTATAGCTGCGCTGACAGGTGACTGTGATCGGTGCGGGTGCGCCCCTTGCCAATGCCATCCTTCATCAGCCGCGACAGGCTGGGCAGCACCGCGATAGGCGGATAAATATCCTGGTGGTAGAGATCGCGTCCCAGCACGATCTGGCCCTCGGTAATGTAGCCAGTCAGGTCGGGCACAGGGTGGGTAATGTCGTCGTTCGGCATCGTGAGAATTGGAATCTGGGTGATCGATCCCTGGCTGGTTTTAATCCGTCCGGCCCGCTCGTACAGAGATGCCAGGTCGCTGTAAAGATAGCCGGGATATCCTTTACGGCTGGGAACCTCGCCCCGTATGTTCGAAATCTGGCGTAATGCCTCGCAGTAGTTGGTCATATCGGTGAAGACGACCAGCACGTCCATGTCACGCTCAAAGGCCAGGTGCTCGGCCAGGGTCAGCGCGACGCGCGGCGTCACCAGCCGTTCTACCGGCGGATCGTCAGCCAGGTTGAGGAACATCGCCACACGGGTTAACGCGCCACTTCTGACGAACGAGTCGCGGAAGTAAGCCGCCACATCGTGCTTGACCCCCATCG
>DAOUES010000312.1:0-17021 GCA_034430335.1 Anaerolineae bacterium
TCGGTAAACAGACCGTATCAACCAAAGCCAACTGATCGCCCCCAACTGCCCCCATATCTGCCCCCTGAAAGGGGGAAGTGGCCGACCGTAGGTCGGTCGAAGGGGGTGGGGCTGGGGAGATGTCGCGCAGCGACAGAGGGGTTGCCAATTTACCAGGCTTAAGATTCATAAAGCGAAACTGCAAGGCAGTTGCAAAACAACTGCCATCAGGCGCTTTCCCTCGCCTTCTTCTGGTGGTTCTTGGGGACTTCCATCTCGTTGACGATCATACCGGGCGGAAGCGGGAGCACCAGCGTGAAGCAGCTTCCCTCATCCGGGCCGGGGCTGTCCGCCCAGATTCGCCCCTTGTGCCGGTCGAGCACCGTCCGGGCGATGGTCAACCCCAGACCCAGGCCGCCATGCTTGCGCGTCATCGGGTCTTCCACCTGGTAAAACTGCTCGAAGATATGCTCCAGATCATCGGCAGGGATGCCGATCCCGTTATCGCGCACCTGCACCCAGACCTCTTTGTTACGCCGCACCGCCGTAAGCAGGATCACGCCGCCCGGCGGCGTAAACTTGATCGCATTGTTCAGCACATTGGTCAGCGCCAGCACGAACTTCGCCCGGTCGACCTCGATCATGATCGCTTCGGGCGGCTCTTCCAGTTCGAAAATCTGGCCTTTGGCCTCGACCATCGACTGGACGTCGTTGATCGCTTCCTGGAGGATGTCGTTCAGCCACGCCTTTTCGAACTTCAATTCGCTTTCGTCGAGTTGAACATAGCGCAGGTTGGTCATCCCCTCGATCAGCGTGCGCATTTGCAGGGCACTGCTCAATACTGCTTCGATGTGCTCGCCGCTCTCGCCCTGCGCGTCATCTCTGAGGACGGTCGCATAGCCGAGGATCACCCCCAGCGGGGTGCGCAGTTCGTGCGAAGC
Source organism: Anaerolineae bacterium (assembly GCA_034430335.1). GTDB lineage: Bacteria > Chloroflexota > Anaerolineae > Aggregatilineales > UBA3940 > JAFGOY01. The sequence continues at coordinate 921 of DAOUES010000312.1, forward strand.
AATGGCGATGAAGTCCGTCTTGAGCTTGTTGACCTTTTCCAGGTCGTCGTAGGCGTGTTCCAGCGATTCGACCATCTGCACGTTGTCGATGGCGACCGCTGCCTGCGATGCCAGCAGCGTGATATAACGGATGTCGTCCTCGTTGTAGCGGCCTTCACGCCTGTTGAGCACTTCCAATACGCCGACCAGCCGGTCGCGGATCGCCATTGGCATACCCAGGATCGAGCGCGTGTCATAGTCGAGCTTCTGGTCGATATCGTCGAAGTGGCGCGGGTCCTGGTCGACATCGTCGATGATCATCGCCTGTTCCTGGTCGATGATGCTCCCGGCGATGCTGCCCTGGCGCGGCACGATCATCCCGACCAGCTCCTCGGCGACATCGCCCAGCGCCGCCGCGAAGCGCAGATCGCCGGTCTTGTCGTCCAGCAGCAGAATCGACGCCGACTCCGAATTGGTGATTTCGGTCGCCTGGTACATCAGGTATTCCAGCAGTGCGTCGAGTTGAAAGGTCGAGTTCATCACCAGGCTGATCTCGACCAGCCGGTTCAGCATATCGACTTTCTGCTGGAGGGCCTCTGATTTATCCTGGCCCGCGCTTGTTTCCTCCGGCAACGGCTGTCCCTCTCCATCCGATGACGCTCAATAGACCCAGTGATGCAAATGTACACTACAATCAGGGGACTTGCAATGACTGCGCCCGGAATCCCGGTGTTTTTAACATCACCTTCCCCTCTGATATGACACCCGCCGGTGAATGGGTTCCCTGATTCCCGCCGATCCCTTATAATTTAGACAGGAGATGAATAGCTTGAAAGGAATCTGACAATGAGCGAAACGCCACAAAAGAAAACCAATCCACTCTGGATCATCCTGGGCGTGCTGGCAGCACTGGTCATTTTGTGTCTATGCTGCATCATTGCCGCATTTATCATAGAGCGCCTCGACCTGTTCGATCTCCCTGACATATTCGACAGGTCCTCGTCCACTGTATCAGAAGAGCCGACCGAGGTGCTGGGTGCCGCGATGAACCTGGTGACCTGCAACGGCGGCAGCGCGTTCCCGGCCTCCGGTTCCCAGCGCTGGCTTTACGAGGCCGAAGCCGGGGAGACGATCACCGCGATCACCCGGTCCGTCGAGGGTGGATCGCTGGGAGGTTACACGCTCTTCATCCATCCCGAAGGTGCCACTCTCTTTCCCAACTATGTCTACCCGGTCAATGGTACGGCAGTGATGACCTATACCTTCCCCGATTCCGGCACCTATGTCATCCGCACCCGTTTCAACGAAGAAGAGACGCCGCTTTATGAATTGATCGTCACCTGCGGGTCCGATACCTCCGCTGCGGTGCAGGACCCGGTTCAGTGGGATGATCTTCATATTCGCCTGGAGTGTGGCGATTCCTTCAGTGGAGAAGTCAACAACAGCGGCGGGCAGACGGTCGATGCCTATTACTTCTACGTCGAGGCCGGGACGTCCATCATGTTTGACGTCTCCGCTGGTTACGAGCCGAAGCTGACGCTGCGTCAGTACGATGGCCCAGATATGCCCCTCGCTTTGGACGAGGCTGAACGGGATCGCACCACTGCCTCGGTCGAGGCCACTGCGCCGGAGACAGACTGGTATTCCGTCGGGGTGATGAGTAACTTCGGCGATGAGGGTGGTTATTCCGGCTCACTCTATTGCAGTGCGCCGGCGGCTCCCGCCGATGTTCAGCCGCCTGCCGACTCGACTCCCTTTGTCGATGTCGAAATCGTCGAAGGGCCGTCCGAAGGCGACCTGAGCACGGGCGACATCGAAGTGACAGTCACCTGGCCGAGTGAACCGCTGATCGATATCGATCTCTGGGTCAGGACTCCAGATGATTCCATCGTGTATCACACCAGCCCGTATGCGAACGGTGGTGTGCTCGAGTGGGATGCCAACCTCGGGTGTTATGAGCAGTCGACCACGCCGACCGAGCATATCTACTGGCCTTATAGCAGCGCGCCGGGCGGGAGCTACGACGTGATGCTCGAATACTGGCCCGGCGATACCTGCGTGGATCGCGGGTCGGTGCCGGTTTCGGTGCGCGTGGTGGTCGACGGGAGCGTGATCTACGATTCGACGGTCACCATGAGCTACGATGGCGATCCGCTGACCCCGGAAACGATCTTCACTTTCACCTACAGCGGTGGCAACTAGCCGACCATAGCCGATTCCGCCTCGTAGAGAACAACTGCATGGCGCTTAACAAACTAATCTGGTAATCACTTGAGCTGTAGCAAACAGTGCCAGTTGATCGCCCCCAAGTTTGGGGGAGATGTCTCCGCAGGAGACAGAGGGGGTTGTTCTTTTCCCACCAAATGGGCCACATTTGATAAGTAAAGGTTCATCAGGCACCGGAGGATGTTATCCTCCGGTGTTGTTGACTCCTCACCCTCGAATGCGGTTTAATCAGGTAGCACCTGACGACGATGGGTGAGGAGTCAACTGTGAGTGATGGCAGCGAAACGCCCGACCAGATAACCGACGATCAGATCAACGAACTGGCGGCGCTCCTTCACGAATTCATCAACGCGGAGACGTTCTACGGCAAGCAGCGCCTGGTCGAAGGCAACGCGGTCCTTCTTTCCAATCTGGCCGATTCGGCGCTGGCCGGGCTGCAGTTGGAGTTTCAGGATAACCCGGTCTGGAGCCAATCGCTGCTGATGCACCGCTCGCTGTTGCGGCGCTGCAATGTTGTCGGCATCCGCGAGGCGTTCGAAGAGTTTCGCGACCTGATGGGCGAAACGCCCAACGCCGTCGATTATGAGTCCGTTCAGGTGCAGGCGCTGGTCGACTCAATCGGCGAATTCATCACCGCCGAAGATTGGAACGATGCCCGGCACTGGCTCGAAGATCACCCGGAACTGCTCCGGCCTGATGCCGACCGCGTTTTCGACCGGCTGATCGCCACCTACAAATCGCGCGGGCAGTCGAACATCGTCCGTGAATTGATCGTCCACCGGGATTTGCTGCGCACCTGCCGTGAGATCGGGATCGAGGCGGCCTTCGAGCGGATGGCGAACCCGCCGGAAACGCTCGACGTGATCGCCGAAAACACCATCGCGGTGCTCACCGACCGGCCCGACGAGCGCGACAACTGGCTTGAGACGGTTCGCCTTTCGAGGGTGCGGGCTGCCGAACTGAACGACCTGCCGATGCGCGACCTGCTGCGCGCGGTGAGCAGCCTGCTCGACGACGTGCCCCCGGACGAGATCGCCGCCGACCTGGAAGGCGATCATGCCGCCTGCTGGAATCGGATCGTCGCCGGGATCAGGTGATCGCCGGGATAAAACGCGACACCCACCACCAATCCGACATGGCGTCGAAGGCTTCGAGTTCGCCGTGTACGCCGAGCGTCGCGTAGGCTTTCGAGACGTACTCGCGGACGGTATCGGTCCCCAGTAGAAGCTCATCCTGAATGTCGGGGTTGTCCAGCCCGACGAAAATGCGCCACATGACGATCTCGGAGATGCGCCTGGAGAGGTTGGGGTGCATCTTGTGTGGGGCAATCGCCCGGCCATTCATACGCAGCGTCGAGGAATCGGGGAGCAGGTTGCGGCTGCTATTGGTCAGCAGGATGACATCCTCGTCGACCACCGCCCGGATGGCGAGGTGCAGGCAGTAGCCCAGGTCTTTCTTGGAGAGCAGCGCGTTGATCGGCGCATCGGCGAGGTTTTCGGCGGCCTGCCTGAGCATCATTCCTTCGGCCAGGCACAGCACCCGTGAGCGGGGCGCTTCGCGCGCCAGGGCGCACAGGTCGTCGAAAAAGGCGGTCGAGTCGGCAATGGAACCCAGGTCGAGAACGATTGCATGCACGCCGCCGACCGCCCCGGCGAGATCGCCCCGGATTTCTGCCAGGTTGTCGACCGTGTTGAAAATCCGCGCCCGCCGGTCACGGCCCAGCAGTCCGCGCGTGGTGAAAATAAAGAAAGGGTCCTGGCTCGCGATTTCTACTACAATGTCCTTTGCCTTTTCTACCGTCATCTGGCCGCCGCTCCGTTTCAGTAGTACCAAAAACAGCATCGCCCATTACTGGCTGCCGGTCAGGGCGTCGAGCCGCTGGCGGGCATCGGCGCTTTCCGGGTCAAGGTTTGGATACAGGTCTAAAAATGTGGTGTAATCGGCGATGGCCTGGTCCGTCATCCCCAATGTTTCGTAAGTCATTCCACGACCATAATAAGCGTATAAGGTATCGAGGTCAAGCGCGGCGTTGTAGTCGATTAGCGCCGCGTCTGGATCGCCCAGCTTCAGGTAGACCAATCCACGTGTGTCGTAGAAATTGCCGTTGTCCGGCTGTAGATCGATGGCGGCGCTGGCATCGCCTAGCGCCTCACTCAGCGATTCGCCTTTGACGGCATAGGCAAAGGCGCGGTTGTTGAGGGCGAAGGGGTTACCCGGTTCGAGTTCGAGGCTGTGATTGTAGTCGGCAAGGGCCGCGTCGATGTCGCCTTCCCGGTGATAGAGCAGCCCCCGGTTGACGTAGGCGCTGGCGATTTCGGGGTCAAGGCGGATCGCCTCGTCGTAATCCTGGCGGGCTGATTCGTAATCGCCGAGTATGAAATACATCCGTCCCCGGTTGACGAAGTAGCGGGCGTCGCCGGCGTTGAGGGTGATCGCGGTCGAATAGTCGGAGAGGGCCAACTGGGAGTTGCCCTGGCGATCATAGATCAGCCCCCGGTTGTAGTAGGCGGCGGAGTTGCGCGGGCTGAATTCGATGGCCTCGGAATAGCTTTCCAGCGCGGTGGTGTCGTCACCGGTTTGCTGGGCGGCATATCCCCGGTAAAAATAGACGGTTCCCCAGCCAAGCTGCTCCTGCCGGGCCGGGTCGACATGGATGCCGAGCGCCTCGTCGAACAGGTTGAATGCCTGCTGATAGTCGCCGCTGTAATAGGCGATCTGCCCCAGGCTGAACAGCATCAGGTATTCAAATTCGTTGGATGCGCCCTGCGCGACATAGGCGCTGAAAGTCGGCAGGTCGGCGGTGGTGATGCCGAACTCCGCCTGGGTGGGGATCAACTCCTGGTTGCGGACGACCTCGTAGCGCGGTTCCAGCCCATACTGGTCGGCAGTGCCCCAGATTACCAGGGTAGCGTCGTAGTCCTCGCCGATGTCGACGGCGTTTCTGGCGACGAGCGGCGGGTTGCCGGTCAGCCGTTCGACGCGGACATTCTCAAGGTGGCTGGCTTCGACTCGTTCGCTCAGGGTGCGGTAGATGCGCGTATCGGTTTCGATGGTCTCGTCACCGGTAAAATCGGTTACGATGACCAGGACTTCGTTCTCGGCGGCGGTTTTGAAGGGTCTGCGCCCGATCCACCGGCTGATGAACTCCGGGGCATCGAGTGCAAACCCGACGATCATCGCGGTGGCACCCAGCACGGCCCACAGCCACTTCAGAATATCCCTGGCCTTTGTTTTACTGGCACGCGGTTTTCTTGTTTTACTCACGCGGCGGGCCATAGTGTCTCCCCATTCTGACCGAATTCTTTTAAGTAAATATCAAGCGAGGTCGGTCGTCAAGTGGTGGGCAGCGGTAAAACCGGCGCTTTTCTGTCGAAGCGCCGGAGCCTATCACCGGTTTTCAGAAGGGATTTGCCGGGTATCTACAGGCTTTTTCGGGTGAGCGATTGAAAAGCAAGAACCAGCGTGTGCGTGTCCTCCTGATCGTCCTCGGCTTGTATGACGATGCGATCAACCAGTGGGGGCGTCCCGGCGTGCAGGCACAGGTCGAACAGTTCGTCGATGGTGGTGAATGATTCGCTGTGTTCGGTCAGGCTGCCCTGATCGTTCCATACGCGGAGAACAACGGCCCCTTTGCTGACATGGATCGCCATGATATTATCTCCTGTCTGGCGGGAAGCTGCGAATAGCAGCCGCCGATAGCGGCAACCGGACTTCTGGTTGGTCTGGACTGTCGTGTCTATCACCATTGTATTGATATAAGAACACCTGAACAAATTCGGAAATGGCTTTTGTTTGAATCTCTGCGAGGGCAATTCTCTATTGCAATAAGTGTTCAAAATATGGGGGGAGGTCAGCGCCCCGGTTCTTCAGGCATCTACACCGACATTCGAAACCGAAAACTTTCAGAGATTGCACGAAAAAGTTCGGGAAAGATTTAAGAAAATCCCATACTGTTTCGTGCTACCACTTTCAGATCGAAGGTTTATCGGGGCAAGAAATCTGTTATAATGAGGTGGGGAAGCTTGTCAATCGGATAGGTGTATGTTAGGGCAGATGAATCCGGAAACGTGCTGCGGTGGGGCGCTGCATGTTCTCGAAGCATTGGTGGAGGAGACGGATATATGCCCACAAGTGATGGTACGCGATCGATAGCCCCCGACCCGGAAGACTCCCTCGATTCTCTCAAAAAACCGGGGAAGGGCAAGGAGACGAAGGCCATTGCTTTGCTGAATATCGAGTGGATCAAGGCCCGGTCGGACGAGGAACTTATGTCGTTGATCCGCGCTCTTAAAACCGAGTTGAACATCCGGAAAGTCCGGTTCACCGATTCGGTGCCCATTGGGGAAATTCCTAGCAGTGTAAACCTCGACGACAAAGATATCAAGGTCGACAAGTTTATCCGCAAACCGACCGGCGCAAAGAAGCCGCCCGGGGAAAAGACATGGCAGATCATCCTGGTGTGTCTTGACAGAGATGACGAACCGCTTGGATTGGAAATCGTCGGTGACACGACGATCGGGCGGCTGACCGACGAAACGCCGGTCGATCTCGATCTTGACCCTTATCATGCCGAAGAATACGGCGTTTCTCGCGAGCATGCCATGATGCGCCCTACCAGGGAGAGTCTCTTGATCAGCGATCTCGGCAGCACCAACGGCACGTATTATGAAGGCAGCAGGGTGGTGCTGGGGCAGCCAAAGCCGATCAAGAATGGCAGCGTGATCTCCTTCGGGAAGCTCAATTTCTGGGTGAAAGTGGTCAGCACCCCGCAGTCGTGACGGCGGTCAGCCGTTGTGACAGGACTGTAATGCAAACGAGGGGGGCACATCCCCTCGTTTTGTCTTATGCTCTCTTTGAACTGGCCGGTTCTTGTGCTATGCTGGGAAACCGGTGAAGCGTGCTCGTCGCGGGCGCGGGAAATATTAACTTTATCAGGAGTGAGAATAATGTCAGAACCTGAGCCAGAGATCGCGGACTGTAAACCGGTCTTTCTGGATTTGGAGCCGGGCGAATACTGGTACTGCCGCTGCGGGCGGTCGCAGAACCAGCCGTTTTGTGACGGTTCGCATCGGGAGGAAGGCGTTTTCTCCCCGTTGAAGTTCGAAGTCGACCGGGCACGGCGCTTGAAACTGTGCCGCTGCAAACATACCGGGACGCCGCCGTATTGTGATACATCACACCTGGGACTGGACGAGTGCAAAGAGTAGAGGGCATTATCGGAGGAAGGTATGAAAAAGCATCATATTTTACTGGCCGTACTGGTTGTACTGGTGGGTGTGTTGGTGACGGGCTGCACGCTGGCAGGTGGTGAAAGCCCGCCGGAAAAAGAAGAAGGCGGCGATATGTCGGTCAGTGAGCCGACCCCCGAACCGGAGGTGATAATCGTCACTGCGACGCCGGTCGAATCAGCCGAAGCGCCCACCGAGGAGGAACAGCCCGCCGAGGAGCCTGAAGAAAGCACACCGGAAGAAGTCGAAGAACCGGCGGAGGAAGCGGTTGAGGAACCTGTCGAGGAAGAAGCCGAGCAGCCTGCCGAAGAGGAACCCGAAGTCCCTGCCGAGCCGGTTGATTTCACCGCCTATGCCGGGACCGGCCAGGAACTGCTTGATGCCTGGGATCAGGCTTACGCGCTTGGGCCGAATGTGCCGTTCAACGTCACGGCGTCCGAGGCGGAAGTCGAGGCAGCGATTGAAACGGCGCTGTCTTACGGCGGGTATGGTCAGAACATTCAAGATATCGACGTAACGTTCTCGAACGGGCAGATCAAGGTGACGTTTGTCTTCAAGATTCCCGGCACCAATCGCACCGCCTCTGCCGACGCGGTATTTGCCGTTTCGGTCGATGGGGCGGGCGATATCGACGTGACGCTCATCAGCGCCCAGGCAGCGGGCCGTTCGGTGCCGCCGGAAATCCTGACCGGGCTGACGACTGCCATCGAGATGGTGATGACCGGCCAGGTCGAGGAGCAGTCGGGGTCTGAGGTGTACTTCACGGCGGTGGTGATCGGCGGCGGGCAGATCACGATTTCGGGCTACGTGGTGCCGTAGCGCTGCGTTGAAGATTCCAGGTGTACGGGCACAGCGGGCTGTGCCCACATGATATACTTGTCATCGAGCGGCGGGCCTTGTGCCCGCCTTTCTCGTTGAATCACCCGCCGCTTTTCCCACCATTGACAACATGCGCTACAATCGACCCCGTCACTCAGCAACTCGGAGGCGGGGATAATGCCCAAAAAGAGAAACGTGTTCGTCAATATTATTCGCTGGATCGGGATCGTCGTCGGGTCGATCCTGCTGCTCGCGCTGCTGCTGATCGCGTACTGGGTGATCCGGCCCAACCGGGCACAGATCAACCCGGCGGTCGAAATGGAAAACTGGGTCGCGGTCGGCGATGGGACGCACAACTCGAACACCGACCTGATCGAGTGGAACGGCGCGTTCTACCTGATCCACGCCACGTCGCCCTGGCACTTCGCCAGCGAAGACTCGCGGTTGATCGTCCGGCGCTCGGTGGATGGGCACACCTGGGAGCCAATCGCCGAACTCGACGCGGCGGGTGAGGACATCCGCGATCCGAAGCTGGCGCTGATCGGCGGGCGGCTGTTTCTCTACGCGCTGCAAAACACCGACTTCACCGCCGAACCCTACCTGACGGTCTACTCGACCAGCGCCGACGGCAAAACCTGGAGTGACTTCGAGCCGATGCAGCCGGAAGGCTGGTTGTTCTGGCGTCCCAAGACCTACGATGGCGAGACCTGGTATCTGCCCGCCTACTGGCACGAGCATGGGAAGTCGGCGCTGCTGAAATCGACCGACGGCGTGAACTGGGAGATCGTGACGATCATCTACGAGGGCGAGCGCAACGACGAGACGGCCATCGAGTTTCTGCCCGACGGGACGATGATCTGCACCGCCCGGCTCGAAGGCACCGGGAGCTACTTCGGCGATCCCACCAGCGGAACGCTGATCGGCACCGCCGCGCCGCCCTATACCGATTGGTCGTTCAGCCGCTCGTCGGTGACGCGCATGGACGGCCCGACCCTGTTCGAATATAACGGCCAGATTTATGCGGCGGCCCGCTATCAGCCGGAGCCGCGCGGCGGATTGACTGAATTGGGCGGCATTTTCAGCCGCAAGCGGACGGCCCTGTTTCGTGTCGACCCGGACGGGCTGGTTTACATCACCGATTTTCCGAGCAGTGGGGATACGTCATATACCGGTGTGGTGATCCGGGGGGACGAGGCGTACATTTCGTACTATACCAACAATGTGAAGCGCGATCCCGCCTGGGTCCTGGGGATGGTGCTCGCCTCCGATATCCGCATAGCGAAGGTCGATCTATCGAGTATGGAAGCGGCGGCGGGGCAGGGGGGGAACTGAGAATGTCCGCCGCCGTCGAGAAAGCAAAGGACGCAGGGGCCATGAATAGGAGCTTCTTCAGGAACGCAGTCGCCTTTGTCTACGACAATGCCGCCGTCATAGCGATCTGCGTCCTGACCTGGATCGCCCATTTCGCGCTGTCGGGCCGCTTCGGGCTGTACGAAGACGACTACAGTCACATTGCTCCCTTTTTACACTGGGATGCCGGTGCGCTGGCGGGGAGGTTCAGGGTATTCCTGACCTGGAAACAGGGGCGTCCTCTCCAGTATATTTTTCCCCCCCTCCTGACGATGACCCTCTACCCGGTCGGCGGACTCAGGCTGCTGTATGTCGCCGCTTACGTCATCACGGCGGTAACGGGGATTTTGTTCTACAGGTTGGCGCTCAGGCTGACCGGCTCGCGCCTTTTCGCCGTCATTGCGTCACTTGCCTTCGTTTTCTTCCCGGCAGATACCACGCATACCTTCCTGATGCACGCCTTCGCGCTGCGGATCGCGCTGGCGCTCTCCATCGGGGCCTGCCTGCTCTACCTCTCCGACCGTTTCGTTCCCGCTTACATCCTGGCATTTGCCGGTTTGATTACATATGAAATCTTTTTCCTGGTTTTCCTGGCTTTCCCGCTTCTGAAAAACGAGTGGGACAGAAAAGAGGGGATGCTCGAGCTGCTGCGGCATGGGGCCATCTCCGCCGGGCTGATCGGGTTCACCGTCGCCATGCGGTTGATCAACCGGGAATCACGGGTGGCGGATTTGGCCGGTTCCTCCTATATCGACACGATCAAGGCGGTGCTCTATCGCTTCTTCTGGGGGCCGGTGACATCGCTCCGCCAGTTGACCTTCGGCCCGGCGCTGACGCTGCCGGACTGGGCCATCGGCAGTTTTGTCGTCCTGCTGATGACCGCCGTTCTGGTGTACGTCGTGCTGCGAAGCGAGAAATCAAAAGACGCAGCTCAAGAAGGGCTGCCGGGCATCTATCACCTGCCCGCGCTTACCCGGTCGGGGGGCGTCGAGCGGTGCGAGATGATCACCCTGGCGCGGCTGATCCTGTCGTCGGGGGCGGTGCTCGTGATCGCCTATTTGTTCTCGTTCACCCATGATCCGCTGATGAAGTTAGGCCGCCTGACCTCGGTTCACATGGCGGCCAGCGTGGGGGGATCGCTGTTTTTTGCCGCGATTGTTTATACACTGCTCACCCTGCTGGCGCGCCCGCTTTACCGGCAGATCGCCCTGGGGGTACTGGCGCTCCATTTCGGCATTTTCGGCGGCTACCGGTTCTTCATCCAGGAGGACTTTGCCCGCGCATGGACCTATCAGCAATGGTTCTGGACGGATGTCGTCAGCGTGTGCGGCGATATGACCGACCGGACGATGATCGTCGTCGACGCGAAGGACATTCCGCAGACGGCCTACATCCAGACCTATTCATTTGCGGCGTCGAAGATGCTGTCGCTGCTTTTCGAGATGCCCCCGGATTGGGAGCGCGCGCCGATTGCCCTGCCCACCGCTTTCAGCGCGCTGGTCGAGCAGACCGATTCCGGTAGGCAGGGGGTCTACTGGCCGCACACCGGCACCTGGTACGAGGTCGACGGCGGCAACATCATCGTCCTGACGCTCGGCGATGACGGTCGCCTGGAAGTGCTGGATGAGCCGACCGCCACCATCCGGGAGGTGACGCTGGAGTTGATGTACCCGGTGGAGCCGCTCCCGGTCGATCTGCCCACCACGCCTTTGTACGACCTGATGATCGACCAGGACTATCGTTCTCTCGATGCTGTCGGGTGGTGAGCCTATTCAGATTGCTTCAGCGATGTTGCGATTTCCCCACCGCTGCTCGGCATCTCGACGGCTGATGATCCATGTGCCGCCTGCTTTACGCCCGTATACCCATTCTTTGGAGACCGCTTCGCGTACCGTGCTTTCGTCGACCCGAAACACGCGGGCAATCTCCTGGACGGTCATCACCTGCCATAGCTCGTCCTCAGGCGGGTCTTTCAAATGCTCGATTGCTTCGAGGGTTCGATCTTCGCCTGCCAGCAGTGCATCGATAAAAGTCTTGTTGTCATGATAGAACGCGAGCGCAGCATAAACCTGCCCCAGGGTAAGGCCGTATTGCGCCGCCACCTCTTCCGGCCTCATCCCTTCCCGGTAGATCAGGTACACGATGAAATGGACGGTGAGACGATGCCCCGCCAGCCGGGGGACACCGCTCTTTTCGCTTATTTTGATGTGTTCAATCACCTGAATATCCATCACATTCTTCCTCTTGTACAGCCATTGTTGGATACCACCACACCTGATTTTTCAACGATACAGACTGCATTTGCTCCAGATACCTGACGATATCACCCACTTGCTTCCTGTAGCGGGCCGGGATCACAATCAGCCCCGGATGTTCCTGCCCGGCAGTGATTCGCTCCCAGAAAAACGCGGGCAGCGTGGCCTGATCGTGAGTTACCAGCACATAGCCCTCTGTTGCTGTGCGGACAAGAATCGCAGGATCATCGGCTTCCATCAAATCCGTTTCTTGAATACGAATAAACGCGATATCTGTTTGAGCCAACGCACGGGTAATCGGCCCTTCGATATTCTCGTCCATGAAGTAGATATTCAACCGGCGCTGTGCCTTTCCATTCGATGCCTGTAATCTGATGATACCCCTGAATTCGCGGGGCGACAAGGTGCAGGTTCAGTAGGTTGTACCTACGAGAACTTTGGATTAATCACTCAGATTGCCTCAAGCGTCCCACGCAGCCGGGCCTGGTACTCGAACGCCCGGAAGATAGCAAAGCCAAGCAGCGCATAAGCCGCGCCGATCAGCAGTTCGACCAGCAGCATCGACTGCACATCGGCCAGCCGCGCCCCGTCGATGCGGAGATCGATCTCGTCAGTGGGATGAACTGCGAGGTCACCTGCATCCAGTGGGGGAACTGCTAACGGCTTTCCTTGAAGCCATTAACTTGACCTATACAACATGTATGTTTTTAAGTAGGCATTATCGTTTGTAAAAACATGGTGGATACTGTAACTTATAGACTAACATACCATGTGGAAACGGTTCAATCGACACAATTTCTGAGGAACAAATAATCTATTGAAGTAAGGCCATCTTTACAATTGATTAGGGGGGATAGTTGCTGTGCTGAAAATGACAAAATGTTTCATGAATGGGAAAAGCTGCATCTATGAGAGAATGATCGATGAGCGCATCGCAAATATGCCTTCGTCTGCGGACAGTAGAACCGCGTTTATGATAATGCCTTTTGGGGCTCATCTTGACACCCTTTACCAGTGGGTTATTGCTCCCTGTTTTCGTGAGGGGGGAGAAGGTCATGATGAAAAATATGTATGTGCACCAGAACGGGCGGATGATGTAAGGCAAGTTGGTTTTATCATCTGTGAAAAGATATGCAGGAGAATCCAGGAGGCAGATTACATCATTGTAGATGTCTCGCATGATAATCCTAACGTCTTTTACGAGTTTGGTCTTGCAGTAGCACTTCGCAAGGACATCATCCCCATATGTTCTGAAGAAAAGGTTGATGCTAGGAAAAGCGTGCTCAATAAACTGTGTGGCATCAATGATCTGATGCCGTATCCTAAATATGGTTATCTTAAAGCTCGACTCGACGCTTTTAAATACCAATGCAACTTGGTCAGCGAGTTCGAGGGATTCGAACAAATGTCAGGTGATGGGATAGTTGTTCTGTATGATGGCAAGCATATCGTGACTGATCGCAGTGTGTACGGCAATACGGAGTATGATTTCGGAGAATTGTGTAATTCGGCTGTAGGTACCGCAATTTCAGAGATTTTCTCAGAAGAAAATGTTCAACGGCATCCCGATCTCAGTCTTTATCATGATCGGTTTGATCGTGTGAAGAAAACCGAAAGTATCGATCTGGCAGGTGCGACATACTCAAAAGTTATTAAATTCTGTAAAGATGCTGCATGTGTATTGATTGATGTCAGTTTGGCAGAATCAATCGCCAACTACTTCTGGCTCGGATACATCCATGGAATTGGTGGAAATGCCATACCGGTGAATAGTTACAGGAAAGAAGCCCAGCAGGTAGAAGTGCCGGTTCCCTTTGATATTCGTGCGTTATGGCATATCGTTTTTGAAGAGGATCATCCTACAGAACTGAAAGAATCCCTGAAAGATATCTTGGAGTATATCTACATTAGAAAAGCAAGGTACCTGTATCGTGAAGCTTTCTGGAACAATATTCTCCAGGACAATAAAGTGTCAATTTTTCTTGGAAGTCTTTACCTTCATAATCTGCATAGGAATGCAATCGGCGACTGGGACTACAGAACTGCGGCAGAAATCGCCAGCTATCTCTCGACATCAAAGGAGACGATGAAGGTTACACTGGAGAGTCCGCTGCCAAAATGTGAGCGTGTAGAAGATGCCAATGATGAGTATATTGGATGGCTTGAAGATCAACTGAGAGATAATAACTGTATCATAGTGGCAAGTGCTGATGTTAACGATCTCACTGAAGTTGCTATGAGCCGGATATTTAACCGAAAACCCTTCACAGCAATACCCCCAAATGATGTGAGCTTTCGTGGATACATTGCTTATAAAAAATACACAACAAAGCCAAAGGCCGCGGACGAAAAAGACTCCCCTGGACCTGAAAACGCGTTTTACCAGAGAAAACAGGCTGCAGATGATGCCGAAGCAGACTCCAGAGGATTCATCATCAGGGAGGGACAGGGGGTCCAGGAATTTATGAAGGAACATGTATACCCCGCTGCAGAGGGCGTAAAGGGAGTGAGGAATCTTTTAGGACAATTGATAGTAGCAAAAAATCCACTCGCTGAAGGTGCTGACAAATGGATAGTGATAATTTCTGGTATCAGTGGGCCAGCCACAATGGGAATTGCGCAAATGCTTACGGGAGGCATGTATCAGGAATTCACGATCAATTACTTGGCGGATCAAAATAATGATGAAGAGGAAGACAAAAGGAAACAGATTATTACCGATTACTGCCAGCAGGCGAAAACAGAACCGAAGGAAGAGACCCCTGGCATCAGTGATGGATTGGTTTCCTATGCTGAACTATCTGAACATATGTTAAGCAAACTGTCGGAAGTGATGGATGCTTCAGGTGGTGAAGTGAATGCCCTGGTCTCGGTAGGTGTCTACTATCCCGAAAAAAAGGCTACGACGCATTCAAATGATGATAGAAAAGTCATTGCTTGGCATTTTCCCGATTTGACGGTTGAAATGGGGAGGATTTGGAAGAATCCAAATAACCTAGGGTGTAACTATGACCGGTCTACTAGAGAGTAGACGATTAAAAATGCCTAAATTGCCTCAAGCGTCCCACGCAGCCGGGCCTGATACTCGAACGCCCGGAAGATAGCAAAGCCAAGCAGTGCATAGGCCGCGCCGATCAGCAGTTCGGTGATCAGCATCGACTGCACATCGGCCAGCCGCGCCCCGTCGATGATCAGGCGGGCGGCGGCGATGGAGCGTGTCAGCGGGATGAGCTGCGAGATCACCTGCATCCAGTTGGGGAACTGCTCGATTGGGACATTCGCCCCGGCGAAGATCAGCAGCAGGAAAAAGAACAGGTTGTTGATGAACATGATGTTGACCGTCACCAGCCCGACCGCGCCGAGTGCAAGGCCCATCCCACAGGTGGCGATGGTGGCGGTGGCGATTGCCGCGCCCAGCAGCGGCAGGTTTGCCTGTGAGAAATCGAGCTGCCAGATCAGCCAGCCGAGCAGCAGGCCGATCACGACATTCAGCGAGCCGTCGATCAGGTGGAAGAAAGCCCGACCCAGGAAAAAGGACAGCCGCGAGCCGGGCACGCCGAACAGGTAAGGAAGGGTGCCTTCCCAGCGGTCACCGCCGATGCTCATCGTGACGCCGTAAATCCCGTTGATCGCCGCCAGGTGCATCGCGTTGCCGATCACGTAAAAGGGGGCCGATTCGACGCCGTTGGCGTAGATGCCGATGAAGGTGAAGAACATGATATCGGCCAGCGGCATGATGATCTTCGACGCGGCGTAAGTTCCGGGCCGCAGCCAGCGGAACAGCGCGATATAGGAGAGCCGGGCGCTTTCGAAGAACAGTCGTAGATTGAAGACAAATTTACGCATATCATGCTTCCTGGTAGTCCAGTAAAAAACTATGGCTAATAGTCCATTAAGTCCCCTCACCATGAGGGAGAGGGGATTTAGGGGTGAGGGCGATCTTTAGCCGCCCGCCTCCTTTATTGCATATTCAACGTCGCATCGACCCGCGCCTTGCGCAGCACCGCGCGGAAAATCCACGACGACAGAACCAGGTACAGCGCCGAAAATCCGATCAGCATCGCCCAGACGAATAGAATCTCCTGCCGCGTCGCCAGCCCCTGTGACGTATCGTGCAGCGCCCGCGCCGCCCAGTAGGTCGGGAGCGCGTAGCTGATCGGGTTCGTCCAGTTGGGGAGCAGCAGGATCGGGAACAGGAAACCGCTCAACAGGAAGACCGGGAACTCCATCCCATTCTGGAACGA
>DAOUES010000313.1:0-5497 GCA_034430335.1 Anaerolineae bacterium
CAGTTTTTGACGATCACGCCGCTGCCCGGCACCGACTTCTACTATGAAATGGAGGCGGCAAACCGGATCATCACGGATGACTGGGCGCTCTACGACGGGCACCACGTGCTGATCGAACCGGCCAACATGACGCCTTACGAATTGCAGATGGAGTCGTTCAAAGGGATGCTGCGCTTCTACGCGCCCCGCCGCGCCTGGAAGATGCTGGCCGGGAATGTGACGCGCGAACTCCCCTTCTTGATCGGGCTGTTCTTCAAAGAGCGCAAGCTGCGTCTGGCGCTGCCGAAGATCGCCTGGATGTCGCTCAGTCCGAAGAACTGGCTCAAAATCCCGAAGGTTCTCAGCGACGCGCTGGACATCAAGCACTGGCTGCGCCTGCGTGACGTGTTCCTCGTACCGTTTTTCCGGCGCTACGCCTTCAAGCACACCCGCGAGGGATTGTTCCAGCCGCAAAACCAGAAGTACATCGCCTGGCTGCGCAAGCTGGCCTAGGGGCGGCGTCGTATCGGCGGGACGGCGTGATTTTTTATCCGCGAATTACGCCAGTTACGCGAATTAGTTTTTAGTTGTTGAGTATGGATCGCCGGGGCCTGAATGAAGAATTTCAGGTCCCGGTTTATTTATCGGTTCGAGCTATGTCAGGCCGCACTATACACAAAAAAGAAATTCGTGAAATTCGCGCAATTCGCGGACTGAATCCTTTCCCTATCTGTGATATCTGTGTAATCTGTGGATCGCAACCTGCCGTTCATTCATCCAGCCGATTCAAGTTTTAGTATGCCATGCTCTTCAGGAGAAAAATTCGCGGACTGAAATTTTGTTTGTTGCGGCAGCAAAGAGAGCCTACTACAATGGAAACGTGCGTACACTCATTGTCATTCCAAAGGATATCATGGTTAAATCGGTGCCGTACAACACGATCATTCACGGCGATTGTGAAGAAGTGTTGAGAGATTTTCCCGATGATTGCGTCGACCTGATCTTTACGTCGCCGCCTTACGCCGACCGCAGGAAGCATACTTATGGAGGCGTTCACCCTGATAAGTATGTCGGCTGGTTCCTGCCAAAAACGGCGGAATTCCTGCGCGTGTTGAAACCGACCGGGTCGTTCGTCCTGAACATCAAGGAGCGCGTCGTCGACGGCGAACGCCATACATATGTCATCGACCTGATCCTGCAACTGCGGGAGCAGGGCTGGCTGTGGACCGAAGAATACGTCTGGCACAAGAAGAACAGCTATCCGGGCAGGTGGCCGAACCGCTTCCGGGATTCCTGGGAGAGACTTCTCCATTTCAACAAAGAGCGTAAATTCAATATGTACCAGGACGCGGTGATGGTGCCGATGGGTGATTGGGCCGATTCCCGGTTGAAGAACCTCAGTGAAACCGACAAAAGCCGGGACGAATCGCGGGTGGACAGCGGATTCGGGAAGAACGTCTCGAACTGGGTGGGGCGGAAAATGGCCTACCCGACCAACGTGTTACACCTGGCAACCGAAACAGGGAACAAGAACCACAGCGCGGTTTTCCCGACCGCCCTGCCCGAATGGTTCATCAAGCTATTTACCCGGCGCGGTGATGTCGTGCTGGACCCCTTCGTCGGGTCGGGGACGACGGCGGTGATCGCCAGGCAGCTTGGCCGGGAATACATCGGCATCGACATCTTGAAGGAATACTGTGAACTGGCCCGGCGGAACGTCGGCGATCCGGCCCTGGTAACTTCTTGAAGTATGAGACACTTTCAGCGGAGATCTATGTATTCCAAGCTGGTGCTCTGTAAACCTGAACATTCAATACTTCGCAAACCCCGATCCCATCTCGTACGGGCGCAGCGTGCTGCGCCCGCTTCCCGGTGTCGGCCACAGATCACCTTTAGCCCGGCGTCTTCAGCGCCGGGATCGATAAACGAGTCATTCAAAAACCAATATTACAGAGCACTGGTGGTTCAACTATTATGTCTGAACCCCCTCCGACCTTCGGCCACCTCCCCCCTCGCAAAGGGAGAGTCAATTGGCCTTCGTCCAATTGATCGGAGTTTCGTCTATGACGAAACTCCCCTGCAACCGGAAGACCGGTTGCCACTGAGCGAGGCGAGGTCGGGTGGGGGTTTACCCACTGAACGGAGACCCATCGCTTGACCAGACACGATTTATTGGAAGGATTGGTTACCAAAACCCAGAGCGGTTTTTTCTGGGTGACCACCGCCGAGGGCGTCTACGTCTCCCAGGTGCGCGGGCGGCTCCTTCAGGAGCGGCTCACCACCGACCCGGTTGCGCTCGGCGACCGGGTCAAAATCTCCCTGGTCGAAGTCCACGAGGAAGATACCATCAGGCAGCAGGGGATCATCGAATCGGTCGCCGGACGCGAGCATGCCTTCACCCGGCAGATGCCCGCAGCGGAGGGCCGCCGCGCCCTCAATCTCCCCGACCGCGAAAAGGTGATCATCGCCAACCCGGACCAGATTGTGTTTGTGTTTTCCTGTTCGAACCCCGAACCGCGCCTCAAAATGCTCGACCGCTTCCTGGTGATCGCCGAGCGTGCCCACATCCCTGCGCTGATCTGCGCCAACAAGATCGACCTCGTCTCGCGCCGCGAGGCCCGCGATCTCTTCGAACTGTACGAAGCGATTGGCTACCCGGTGATCTATACCAGCGCCGTCGACGGTAAGGGGATCAACAGGTTGAAAAAGGCCCTCGCCGGGAAAATCTCGGCACTGACCGGGCCTTCGGGCACCGGGAAAAGCTCGCTGCTCAACGTCATGCAGCCGGGATTGGGGCTGGCGGTCAAGACGGTCAGCGAGGCGACGACCAAAGGCCGCCATACCACCGTCTCCTCGGAGATGTTCCCCCTGGAAGGTGGCGGCTATGTCGCCGATACGCCGGGCATCCGCGCGATTGGGCTGTTCAACATCGAGCCGTCCGAAATGGACGGCTACTTCCCGGAGATTCGCCCCTACATCGAGAAATGCCGCTTCAACGACTGCCGCCACATCGACGAGCCGGGCTGTGCGGTGCGCAAGGCGGTCAAAAAGGGCGACATCTGGTACGACCGCTACGAGAGCTACTGCCGCCTGCGCGAAGAGGCCGAGGAAATCTTCTACCGCTGCTGATAGTACCCTGGTATAATCCCACGCCGCGTTTGAAACTTCTCCTGTTCAGACTGCGTACATTTGATTGGAACGTATCGGAATCGCGCTTGTCGGGGAAATTGTAACACTTTAGGTATAAAGTCATATTGAGTTGTTCCTGACGGTATTGTATAAAGAGATATAGCTGTAAAGGTACTTATCATGTTTATCAAACAATCGTTCGTCGTCGACCGGTCTATTGACCAGGTCCTCAGTTCCATCGCCCATACCGATATCGACCAGCTTGGCGACCGGAGCGGACTCAGCTTCGAAGACGCCGATGGTGGAACGCGGGTCACCATCCTGCACCCGGATAGCGGCCTGCCGGAAGACATCCGCCATGTCACCGCCTTAGTCGATGCCCTGCACAGGCACCTGAAGATCGATCAGGTAGCCGTACACACGATGGTTTTATAGCGGAACCTTATCCAGGAAAAAGCTGCAATAATGGTAAGAATGCGGGGGAGCGTCAAACGGTAGTGTGCTGGCAGGCAAGGGTCGATATGGATTGGTAGCACTCAGCGCCGGGTTAAAGCCCGGCGCTGAGTGCTTTTTGGCGAAGGGTGGTCAGCCCAAATCGTAGAAATTCATAAAATGTATATAATAAGGCAATCGTCCGGCAAAGGGCCTTCGGATTGGATTCCCGGTACCGTATGCATTGATCCTGTATTCACCCCCAACCGATCTCGCACGTCAAATGGTAAATTTTGCGTTTGAGGAGAGTGCCAACATGTCAAACCAGATAAGTCGACGCGAATTCCTGCGCAGGGCCGCAGTTGGACTGGGTGCGGTGACGCTCAATCAGCTTTTAACCGCGTGCAGTTCGGATGAAGAACTTCCCACTTCGCCACCCACGAATGAACCACGCCCCACTTCATCGCCCACGAATGTAGAGGAACAGGTAGAAAGCACTGCCCAACCGACTCCGATGCCAGGCAGTGAGCCAGACCTGGTCGTAGCTCGATCAGGCGAGCCGGAAGCCCTGGTGCGGCAGGCTATCGCGGCGCTGGGCGGGATGGAGCGCTTCGTCCCGCGTGACGCCAACGTGATCGTCAAGCCTAACATCTGCGTGGCGTATAACTCTTACGAATATGCCGCAACGACGAATCCCTGGGTGGTCGGCGCACTGGTGAAGATGTGTTTTGAAGCGGGCGCGCGCAGCGTGCGCGTGATGGATTATCCCTTTGGCGGCACGGCGGAAGAAGCCTACGAAGTCAGCGGTATCGCCGAGCAGGTAAAGGCAGCCGGCGGCGAGATGGCGATTATGTCACAAATGAAATACATGCCCACCGAGATTCCCAATGCGCTGGCGTTGAATCAGCCCTCCATTTACGATGACATCCTCAAGGCCGACGTGTTGATCAATGTGCCGATTGCTAAACATCACAGTCTGTCGCGTCTGACGCTGGGCATGAAAAACCTCATGGGCGTCATCTGGGATCGCCCGACCCTTCATTTCCAGTTAGGAGACAGTCTTGCCGATCTGGCAGGCTTCATCCGGCCTGCTCTCACCGTAGTTGATGCGGTGCGCATGTTGATGGCGAATGGCCCGACGGGCGGATTCATCGACGACGTTCAGCAGATGGACACGATCATCGCCAGCCCCGACATCGTGGCAGCGGACAGCTACGCGGTGACCCTGTTTGATATGAATCCTGAGGATCTGGAATGCATCACGGCGGGCACTGCGGCGGGCGTAGGCCGCAGCGATCTTCAGAACCTGCGTATCGAGGAATTCAATGTCGTCGCGTAGTCCATACAGAGGATGGATTACTGCCCGTAAGATCACCCAGATCGCTGTACTGTTAATCGTGATTGTTTTGTTGATCATGACCCGGCGTGGAGGCTGGCCGCCCCAGATCGTCAACCTGGTCATGCGGATCGATCCGCTTGCGGTGCTGGCACAGGCCGTCTCCTCCCGGTCGTTTTTACCGGGTTCGGCGGTTGTCCTTTTCACCGTGCTGCTGACTGTGATCGCCGGGCGAGCATGGTGCGGTTGGCTGTGTCCACTGGGCACGGTGCTCGATCTGATTCCGCTGCGCAGGCGAACCCTGCGCGATAAACAGCCCGACATCCCCGAAGCGTGGCGTCTGGCGAAGTACAGTTTGCTCGTCGTGATTCTGGTCGCGGCGCTGCTGGGCAACCTGACGCTGCTGATCTTTGATCCGTTGACGATCTTCGTCCGTACCTTTACGATGGCACTGTGGCCCGCCGTCGATCAGATCGTCACTTCGGTCGAGGTGACGTTGTACCGCGTACCGTTTTTATCAGGGCCAATCTCTTCACTCGATGCGCTGCTGCGTCCGGCCATCTTTCCCACTCAGCCGGTGTATTATCGCGGTGCGTGGGTGTTTGGTGCGGTGTTCGTTGG
>DAOUES010000314.1:0-4921 GCA_034430335.1 Anaerolineae bacterium
TCTTCCCAGTATCCCCTTTTGATAGACGATCAGCATCCCGATCCACAGCAGCCCACCGCAGGCGATCAGCAGCGCCGCCCCGCCCGCCTGTGGCCGGTCGGCGAGCAGTAGCTGCCCGATCAGGATCAGCCCCACTGCCACCGCTGTCAGCGAACTGATCAGCAGCCGTTTTCCCCGCTCATCTTCGCGATGCTCGACGGCAGCCGTCTCGTAGGTCACCGACACCGGTTCCAGCTTGTCGAGGTCGATCCTCGTCTCAGGTTGTGCAGCCGGAACCGGCACGGCGGCCTTCTGCACCGGTCGATCTGCCCGCCGATCAATCCCCTCGACCTGATCCGGCAGGAACACCGCCCGGAGCACGTCCCGGAAAGTGATTGTCGCTGAACGGTTTTTCTCTGTCACAGTCGATTGATTTTTGCCCATTTTTCACTATTCAATCGGTACATCGCAAAAGAACGTGTGCTCTCTCTACCCCGGCGCTTTATGCTTGATTCAAGTCCCCTCGCCATGAGGGAGAGGGGATTTAGGGGTGAGGGCGGGTCTGTATGAATAAATTCTTTGCGAGCGGTAGCGAGCTTATATATAAATTCGCGTAATCCGCGTAATTCGCGGATAAACCCTTAATCCGCTTTCCGGGCCAGTATACACAGGTTCACCGTCGACCGCCCCGGCTTTTCGTTCATCACGTTGCGCCGGTCGAACCACTCGAACACCCGCAGTCCCATCGACACCGGGTTGAATCCCTTCTTTTCCGTCTCGTCAATGGTATGCCGGTCGGCAACCGATGCCATCCCTTTGGGTAGCATCCCCGCTTCGAGAACCACCTTGCCGAACCCGTACACGATATTGTGGATGAACGGGAAACAGTGATGTGTAAACCGCCGCTCCTCGACGATCTCCAATCCTGCCGCCCTGACCACGTCCCGAAGCTCCGACTCGGTATAAAGCCTCACATGGTTGGCCCATATCCCGGCGAAAAACCCGCGCGAGATATGTGTATTGAATGCCGTTTCCAGCGTCTTGTTGACCGGGTCCCACCAGAACGGGTAATTGGCGTTCGGCACCGTGATCGCGATCAACCCGCCCGGTTTGATCACTCTGGAGATCTCCTTCAATGCGCCCACGTCATCCGGGACGTGTTCCAGCACCTCCGATAGTATCGCCTTGTCATATATTCCGTCGGGTAGGGGGAGCGACAGCAGGCTCCCGTTGATCAGTGTGATTCCTTCAAAGCCCGCCAGCGCTTCCCGCGCCTTCTCGATGATCGGCTGATCCAGCTCGACCCCCGTCAGTTTCGCGTCACAGGTATGCCGGATGAACCGCAGATAAAACCCGCGACCGCATCCACCGTCCAGAATCGAGTCGTTGTCGGTCGGTTCCAGCCAATCGAATATCGTCTGAACCCGCCGCCGGTATGCCATGTCAGCTTCATTGCCGACGATCCGCTCGATGATCTCTTGATCTGTCATATCACTGCGTACTCTATATTCCCGATTCCTGTAATCCAGACTTCTGATTATCCGGGCGGCCAAATCTCGATGTATTGCTTGTCGTTCTAGATTAACCCGGATACGCAAAACTGAAACTCCGCTCCCTCTACCTGGAGGGGGAGGGTTGGGGAGGGGGTGAAAACGTTGTTCTGTGTTGCCCTGACTATTTCCTGATTCTCACTACCGTCAGGTTGAACCACCGCGCTTCCCCGCTCGCCTCGCGGCCTCGGCGAACAGCCGCTCGTAAGCATCGACCGTCTTTTCGAACCCGAACACCGCGTCGATCTCCTCGACTGTCTTGATGTACTTCTCCGGATCGTCAAATATCCGGCTGATCGCTGCCCCCATCGCCTCCGGGTTTCGCGGTGGCACGATCTCCCCCATCCCTGTTTCACTCACTACCACTCGTGCGCCGGGGATATCTGTCGATACCACCGGCGTGCCGCAGCGCATCGCCTCGACCTGCACCAGCGCGAAGCATTCCGTATCGCTCGGCAGCGCCAGCACGTCACATGCCGTGTAGAAATTGGCGACTTCCTCCGAATCCTCGATCAGCCCCAGGAAGATCAGGTGATCCCGGTACTCGGCGATCAGGTCGGCGTTTCGCTCATAGAAGTCCTCGTATTTGATGTTGTACTGCCCGGCAAACACGATCTTCGTGCCGGGGTACTTCTCGTGGATCGTCGGCAGCGCCTTGATCAGCACGTCGGGCCGTTTTTCTTCCACGAACCGCCCTGAGTAGCCGATCAGCCGCGCCTGCTCGCCTGCGTCACCCAGCCATTCGTTTCGAAGTTCCTTCACCCGATCCTGATCGGGCTGCGGAATCTGTATCGGCGGGTAGATGATCGCTGTCTTGTCTCTGAACGGCTCGATGTAGTAAGACTGGTTTGCGTAATCCTGGCTGTAAGCCACGAGGCTTTGCGCCGCAGTCCCCGATGATCGGTAGAGCATGAACGTAAACCACTGTACGAACCGGTTGAACGCTCCCTTCGGCAGGATCAGGTCGCCATGATGGGTAATTACGAACCCTTTGCGCAGCAGTTTTGTGTATGCCGCAAAGATGAACGTCTCAAGTGTTGGGACGCTCAGTTGCACCACGTCATGCATCTGCACCAGCCTGAACGCCGCCCAGGGGTAGGCGGGCATCACCATCCCCCGGCTGATACGCAGCGGTGCCCGCAGCCGGATCACCCGCACCCCGTTGATCACCTGCTCGTCGCGCGGCAGATCGAGGTTGTAGCGTGCCGTCAGCACGGTTACCTTGTGCCCGCGCCTTGCTAATGCTTCGGCGAGCCGCTGTATGTACAGCGTCAGGCCGGTTCGGTGCGGAACGTAATATTGCAGCGCCATTAGGATTTTCAATGGCCCGGTTGTTGTGGCTACTTCTTGGACGGTCGGGTAGTCGATTGGCTTTGAGGTCTTTCGGATGCTGGCTGGAAAAATGAGATAAATCTCGACGAGATAGGCCCCGATTGCTGCGCCGATTGTGTTCAAGACGATATCGCCGGAAGCGACCACCCGTCCGGGGATAGACAACTGGAGTATCTCGTACACGAAGCTTAATGCCGCCCCGATGATCGTGACCGTCCGCGCCGGGCGTCGATTGTCCATCAGCGCCCAGGTAAGCGCTGCCCCGAATGGCACGAAGACCACGATATTGCCCAGCCCATCGATCAGTAAATCCAGTACCGCCGCTTTGATCGCATCGCAGCGTTGGATGATGCAGGCCACGTCTTGAAACAGGTTGAGCAGCGGGATGGCGTGGAATGTGTCCATTACGGCGGATGATCCGCCGTGCCCCAGCACGATATAGCTCAGGACGATGAAAGTCAGCGCCGCCGCTGCCCAGGCGATGGCCGGGGGCGATTTTCTCACTTGCGGGTTCTCGTCGTGTGTCATGTCGGGCTTTCTATGTCGGGATTCTCCTGTGCCTGCTGCCGCCGTAGCGCTCTGGCTTCTTCGGCCACCTGCCCGAAGCTCATCCCCTCGCGCATCAGGCCGATCCCGCCCAGTATGCTCGTCACGATGAAGTTGATCGAGTGCAGCGTAAAGGCATAGCTCCGGGCGATATTCGCATCGTAGCCGATTGAAGTGAGTGACTGGGTAACCGCGTACTCGAAAGGCCCGACTCCTGCCGGTGCGCCCGGCACCGCGACTCCCAACCCCGCTGCTGCGATGGCAAGTTGCCCGGCCAGCAGCGGCATTTTATCCCAGAAAGCCAGCATCAATATCCAGCCGGTAAACCCCGATGCAATCCAGGCGGTGATCGATAGTCCCAGCCCCAGCCCGAACGTCCGCCAATCCGAGACGCCTCCCAGCCCTTCGAATATCGGGGCCAGGAATTCTGTTGCTTTGTCTTTATCTACCTTCGGCAGTATCGCCAGGATTTTTACCCCCAGCTTCAGCGCCCACTCGGGATTTCTGGCTGCAATGGCGAGGACAACCACGCCCACCACCGATCCCGCCCCGACCGCCGCTCCTGCGATTTTCGTCCAGTCCGGCAGCGGCAGCCCGATCAGCACGATCCCGATCATCACCGCTACTGAAACGAAGTCGAACAACCTTTCGACGACGATGCTCGACAGCGCGCTGGCGAAATGCATCTTCGGGCGGCGTCCGGTCAGGAATGCCCGCGCAAATTCGCCGATCCGTGCCGGTAGGACGTTGTTGAACAGAAATCCAACGCTGAACAGCCACCCGGCATCGATCGGTTTGAGCCGTCCCTGGGTCAGCACGCTCCAGCGCAGTCCCCGGATCAGCACTGTCCCGATCAGCAGCACAAACGTCAGGATGATCCATTCGTAGCGGGCCGATTTGAAAGCCGTCGCCATCTCGCTGAAGTCGGCTTTTATGAAGACCAGCGCCAGGAATGCAGCGCTGATCACCAGTCCAATGAGTAGTGTTTGCCAGCGTTTCATGGTTATCTCTCAGCAAGCGCGGGGCTTCTGCCCCGCATTCGCGCGAGTATAACATGTGCCTTTCTCATGGGCAATCACCCCCGATCTTTCTGCGGGGCTTTGTTGATCGCCCCCTGTGGGGGAGATGGGCCGTAGGCCCAGAGGGGGTGCCAGGGCTTTATCATTCTTGTTGAAAATGCTGTAATCGTCTTGTAGAAAGAGAAAACTGGGGATTATGAATCCGACTACAACAGATCGTCACAAAAAAAAGATATGCTGTCCTCCTTGCTAAGGGGGGCAATTGCTAAACAACCGCAAAGCGGTTGTCAATTGCTTAAGCGAATTGTTTTCCAATTCGCCGACGGACTGCGGAACGCAGTTCCGCACAGGGGGTGATCGTCAATTCAACCCCATTTGCATTAATGAAGAATGATAACGCCCTGCCAGAGGGGGTGCTCCGTCGCGCGCAAAACGCCCAACGCCCTGATCACCCCCTGTGGGGGAGATGTCGCGTAGCGACAGAGGGGGGCGCTT
>DAOUES010000315.1:0-11845 GCA_034430335.1 Anaerolineae bacterium
GATGGTCATGCCCGGCGACCGCGTCAACCTGCTGGTCGAACTGGGTAAGCCGGTTGCCCTCGAGAAAGGCTCCAACTTCGCCATCCGCGAAGGCGGCCTGACCGTCGGCGCTGGCGTCATCTCTGAAATTATTGAATAAGAGAGACATAAGATAGGTCTAGGGGGCGCGTGTTGCGTGGCCCAACCGTCTGAGGGTGTCTAATGGCGAAGCAGAAAATACGAATTCGACTGAAAGCTTACGACCACCGCGTGCTGGATGAATCGGCCCGGCGGATCGTGGAAGCAGCGGAACGCACCGGGGCGCGTGTTGTTGGCCCGGTGCCCCTGCCGACGAAAATCGAACGCTGGACGGTGCGCCGTTCACCTTTCATCGATAAGGACTCGCAAGAGCACTTTGAAATGAGAACGCACAAGCGTCTGATTGACGTGCTTGATCCTGACACAAAGACAATCGATACCTTAACTCGCTTGAACTTGCCCGCCGGTGTCGATATCGAGATCAAGATTTAACAAACGAAAATCTGCCGGTTGGTTGAATCGGCTGGTAGATTGATCGGAACTACGTGGAAGTACGGTTGCCATGAGAGCCATCACCGGTTCTCCTCTGGTTGAGCGTCTTCTTGGAGGCAGTGCCATTATGATAAAGGGTATCATTGGCAAAAAAATCGGCATGACCCAGGTATTTGATGAAGACGGGGCGGCAATCCCGGTCACAGTCATCCAGGCTGGCCCATGCTGGGTAACACAGGTGAAAACTCCTGGCAGCGATGGCTACTCGGCGATCCAGATGGGTTTTGAGGAAATCGCCCCGGAGATTACAAACGAGGCCGAGCGAAATCGGAAGGTTGAGCGCCGGTTGAGCAAGCCGGAAAGAGGGCATCTGGCGCTGCTTGAACCGAGTGACAAGCACCCAAACCGGAAGCAGCTTGCCAGCCCTGTTCCTCCGCTGCGAATCCTGCGCGAATTTCGTGTGGACAGGGTCGACGGAGTTGAAACGGGAACGATAGTAACGGTTGATGTCTTTTCAACCGGCGACCTGGTAGACGTGGTTGGGGTCAGTAAAGGTAAAGGTTTCGCCGGTACGATCAAACGGCATGGTTTCCGCCGCCAACCCAAGACGCATGGTCAGTCAGACCGTGAGCGCGCCCCCGGTTCGATTGGTTCGACCAGTACACCCGGTCGCGTGAAGAAGGGGATGCGCATGGCGGGGCGAATGGGCGGCGATCGTGTGACATCACAGAATCTGGAAGTCGTCGTCGTTGATTCTGAACGCAACCTGTTGGCCGTTAAAGGTAGTGTGCCCGGTGCTAAGGGTGGGGTTGTTACAGTCCGCCCGGCGGTCAAACAGGCATCAATGAGGTAGTGTGAAATGGCGATAAAACTCCCAGTCAAGAACATGCGTGGTAAAGAGGTTGGCGAAGTCGAACTTCCTGCCGACATCTTCGAAGTAGCCGTAAATGTGGGGCTGATGCACCAGGCTTACGTCCGCCAGATGGCGAACGCCCGGCTCGGCACCCACAGTGCCAAGACGCGCGGTGAAGTCAACCGCACCAAGCAGAAATGGTACCGGCAGAAGGGCACCGGTCGTGCCCGGCACGGCAGCCGGAACGCCCCTATCTTTGTCGGCGGCGGCGTGGCTCATGGGCCTCGACCGCGGGAGTACACCAAAGACATGCCGAAGAAGATGCGCCGCGAGGCAATCCGCTCGGCATTGTCGGCGAAGGCGGCTGAGTCGGAGATTGTCGTCGTCGATAATCTCGAGATGCAATCGCCAAAAACCCGCGATATGGCGGACGTGCTTTACAATCTTGTAGGCGAAGCCTCGGCCCTGGTGCTGCTGGCCGATGTCAATGAGAACGTTCAACTTTCGATCCGAAACCTGGACGACGCTCGCTATCTGCGGGCGATGTATCTGAACATCCGTGATTTATTGAAGTACGATATGGTGATCATGCCGTTGGATGCGCTTGAACAGATCACCGGCTGGCTTGGTGAGTAGCCCAGGAGTAGTTGATATGAGTGGCGAAATACACCTCTACGACATCATTCGTCGTCCGGTGATTACCGAAAAAAGCGGAATCCTGACCGACGAACAGAATGTCTACGTTTTTGAAGTGGATATGCGGGCAAACAAGCCGATGATCAAAGAAGCAGTCGAAGAAGTATTCGATGTCGACGTGTTGAAGGTCCGGACGGCGATTATGCCTGCAAAAATGGGTCGCCGCCTGCGTACGACCTATATCCGCAAGAAGCAGTGGAAGAAAGCATATGTGACGGTTGCACCCGGTCAGAGTATCGACCTGTTTGGCGTGTAACCCGGCAATAGCAAAGTAATGAAGTCTTGAGGATTTCTAATGGCTATCAAGAAATTTAAGCCCACTTCACCCGGTCGCCGGGACATGACGGGGCATACATTCGAAGAAATCACGCGCGCTAAACCCGAGAGGTCTCTGACCGAATCGAAGCGTACGCGGGCAGGCCGCAATCACCAGGGCCGGATCACGGTGCGGCATCGTGGTGGTGGGCATCGCCGCCGCTATCGCTTGATTGATTTCAAGCGCGACAAGGTGGGGATCCCGGGGCGTGTCGACAGCATCGAATATGATCCAAATCGCTCGGCCCGGATCGCGTTGGTCGTCTACGCCGACGGTGAGAAGCGCTACATTATCGCTCCCCTGGGGTTGCAGGTCGGCGATAACATCATGAGCGGTTCGAAGGCGGATATCCGTCCTGGAAATGCGCTGCCTTTGCACGATATTCCGGTCGGTACGGTCATTCACAATATTGAGTTGTATCAGGGCAAGGGAGGTCAGCTTGTTCGTGCGGCTGGTACTTCCGCCCAGCTTCTGGCAAAAGAAGGAAAGTATGCCACCGTCCGGCTGCCCAGCGGTGAAATGCGTTATGTCAGCCGCGTTTGCATGGCGACGATTGGTCAGGTTGGTAACACCGACCATGGAAATATCAAGCTGGGGAAGGCCGGTAGAAGACGCTGGATGGGCTGGCGTCCTGCCGTACGTGGTACGGCGATGGACCCCTCTTCGCATCCGCATGGTGGTGGTGAAGGGCGTTCCGGTATCGGTATGCCCAGTCCAAAATCGCCTTGGGGTAAGCCGACTTTAGGTAAGAAGACTCGCCGAAATAAAGCGACCGACAGGTACATCATTCGTCGGCGCAGCAAGAAGCGCTAAGGTCTTACTGGTCAGCGGAGGAAGGTATTATGTCACGCAGTTTGAAGAAAGGGCCGTACGTAAGCCCGAGCCTAATGACGAAGATTGAACGGATGAATGCTGCCGGTGATAAGAAAGTGATCCGTACCTGGAGTCGTGCTTCGACGATCTTCCCGGATTTCGTGGGGCATACGATTGCCATCCATGATGGCCGACGCCATGTGCCGATCTACATCACCGAGAACATGGTAGGTCACAAACTGGGCGAGTTTGCGCCCACACGCACCTTCCGTGGTCACGTCCAAAGAGAAAAGAAGGGGCGGTAACGATGGAGATTCGTGCAACTACGAAATATCTGCCAATATCGCCGCAGAAGCTCCGGCTGGTCTGTGACCAGGTGCGCGGTATGGAACCGGCGGCGGCGTTGGCTCTGCTGCGAAGTATGCCTCAGAAGGGGGCGGGGTTTGCTTATAAAACCCTCAACAGCGCAGTTTCCAATGCGGAGAACAACTTCGAGCTTGATCCAGCCGATCTGGTGATCGCGAAAATCTATGCAAACGAAGGGCCGCGCCGGAAATGGCGGCGGTTTGGTGCTCGTGGCCGGTTTAAGCCGATTATCAAACGGTCGTCTCATTTGACCGTCATTTTGAGTGAACGCGAACTTGAGCCAGAACCGGAACCGGTGGCTGCTGATGTCGCTGGCGAGGAGGAGGAGTAATTATGGGGCGAAAAGTTCACCCGGTCGGCATGCGTCTGAAGATTATCAAGGATTGGAATGCGCGCTGGTACGCCGAAGGTCGTCGCTATGCCGATTTACTTCACGAAGACATATCTATTCGTGATTACATAACGTCAAACCATGACAATGCGGGCATTTCGAAGGTTGACATCGAGCGCTATCCGAATCAGGTACTGGTGACCATTCATACCGCCCGGCCAGGTATTATCATTGGCCGCAAAGGTGCGACGGTCAAGGAAATCCGCCAGGGCCTGGAAGAACTGACCGACAAGAAGGTCAAGATCGAGGTCGAGGAAGTCGAAGCCCCCGATATGGACTCGCTCCTGGTTGCTCAAAACATTGCCGGGCAGCTTGAACGCCGGATTTCTCACAGCCGTGCGATGAAGCGCGCTGCACAGCAGGCGATGCGACAGGGCGCGCTGGGAATCAAAATCATGGTTGCGGGGCGTCTGTCAGGCGCAGAGATGGCCCGCCGCGAATGGCACCGTGAAGGACGTGTTCCCCTGCAAACACTTCGCGCCGACATCGATTATGGTACGGCTGAGGCACTGACTACCTTTGGCCGGATCGGTATCAAGGTCTGGATCTACAAGGGCGAAGTGCTCGGCGAGGATGAACACGAGACCGAAGGTGTCTACGTCAGTCAGTAGTTGGATGGATTGCGCATTGCAGGCAGCAGTTTGATCAAGTCTACTGCCTTTTGGAGAGTTGCAATATGTTGATGCCAAAACGTGTAAAATACCGCAAGCAGTTTCGCGGGCGTATGCGAGGGAAGGCCCAGCGTGGCAACACGGTTGACTTTGGTGACATCGGCCTTCAGTCGCTCGAACCCGCCTGGATCACCAGCCGGCAGATCGAATCCGCCCGCCGTACTGTTGTGCGTTATTTGAAGCGTCGTGGAAAAGTCTATATCCGAATTTTCCCCGACAAGCCGGTGACCAAGCGAGCTGCCGAATCCCGCATGGGTAAGGGCAAGGGTTCCGTCGATCACTGGGTATGTGTGGTAAAACCGGGTCGCGTCATGTTCGAGATCGGTGGCGTGGATCAGGAGACGGCGAAGGAAGCCCTCCGTCTGGCGAGCTACAAACTGCCGGTGAGATGCAAAATAGTCCCCCGGATCGACCCGATCTCCGGGCAGGGGGTAGTCTAGTATGGCGACTAAAGCATCAGAACTGCGTCAATTGACGGAAAACGAGTTGCAGGTTCGGCTCGATGACGCCAAGGAAGAGTATTTCAACCTGCGCTTCCAACGTACTTCGGGCCAGTTAGAGGACTTCAACCGCCTTCGCATCACCCGGCGCAGAATTGCCCGGATCAAGACGATACTGCGAGAGAAACAACTGGAGGCAGCGGACGATGCCATCGAATAGCAGACGCAGATTGATCGGTACGGTCATCAGCAATAAGATGGACAAGACCGTGGTGGTTACGGTTGGCCGGAAATTCCGCCACCCGTTGTATGGTAAGGTCGTTCAGGAGACCAAGCGGTTCATGGCCCATGATGAGAACAACGATTGCGAAATCGGCGACGAGGTTGTGATTGTCGAATCGCGCCCGATCAGCAAAAACAAGCGTTGGGCCGTGCAGGAAATCCTTCGTGAGGATATGAGTGCCCGCACCACCGAAGTGTCAGACCTGGGGGACGAGATTGAAGAGGAACTCGTCGAGGCAGCAGTTGAGGAGGTCGATGAAGACGAAGACCTTAATCTCGCCGATGACGAAGAAGACGTTGACGTAGACGTAGACGAAGACGAAGACTAGGAAACAATGAGGGTACAGCCATGATTCAGCAAGAGAGTCGTCTCAAAGTGGCTGACAACAGCGGCGCGAGAGAGATCCTTGTCATTCGCGTGATGGGTGGCTCGAAACGGTATTACGGTGGCATTGGCGATATTGTGGTCGCGACAGTCAAGAGTGCGCAGCCACATGCCGGTGTCAAGAAAAGCGAAATTGTCCATGCGGTTGTCGTGAGGACGACCAAAGAATATCGCCGTGAGGATGGTTCGTACATTCGCTTTGACGACAATGCTGCTGTCATTCTCGACGGTGTGAGCCACAGCCCGAAAGGGACACGTATCTTCGGCCCGGTTGCCCGTGAGCTTCGCGAAGCAGGCTTTATGAAGATTGTTTCGCTGGCACCAGAGGTTCTTTAGGTGCGGAAAGGTGTAACCGATGACTGTGAATAAGATGCGAATAAAACGTGATGATACGGTGGAAATAATCACCGGAAATGATAAAGGCGCACGGGGAAGAGTTCTGCGTGCCTTTCCTAAAGAGCGGCGTGTTGTTGTCGAGTCGGTAAATATCCGGAAGAAGCACCAGCGGCCTATGCAGGCTGGCCGCTCGCAGGTGCAGGCTGGCATCATCCAGTTTGAAGCGCCCATCGATGTTTCGAATGTGATGCTTGTCTGCCCGCAGTGTAACGAACCCACCCGCGTGGGCATTCGTCGGGATGACGGTGTTCGGGTCCGGGTTTGCAAGAAGTGTGGTGAGGACATCGAGTGATGCACGCATTAAAGAAGCATTATCAAGATAATGTCCGCCAGGCGTTGATCGACCGCTTTTCGTATTCAAATATCATGCAAGCCCCTAGAATGACCAAAGTCGTGGTCAATGTAGGGGTGGGGGAAGCGCTTGATAACGCCCGTGCGTTGGACGCAGCGGTTGAAGATATCACGACGATTACCGGGCAGCGCCCGGTGATCACGAAGGCCCGCAAAAGCATCGCTGCCTTCAAACTTCGTGAAGGGCGTCAGATTGGTGTCAAAGTGACATTGCGCGGCGAACGGATGTGGGCGTTTCTCGACCGGTTGATGAACGTCGCCCTCCCGCGTACGCGCGACTTTCGTGGTGTTTCGAGTACCGCTTTCGATGGCCGGGGTAACTATACGCTCGGCCTGCGTGAGCAGATACTTTTCCCTGAAGTCGAGTATGACAAAGTCGACAAGGTCCGGGGAATGGAAGTGAGCATTGTCACCACCGCCGAGTCGGACGAAGAGGGACGCGAACTGCTGCGGCTGCTGGGAATGCCCTTCCAGGATGTCGAAGTGGTATCTGCAACTGCATTGTATGAACACTAGGACAGGGAGTTAAGGCTGATGTCAAAGACTTGTATGCCCTACCGCGAGCAGCGCCGTAAGTATAAGGTTCGAGTGAGGAATCGCTGCCGGTTGTGTGGTCGCCCGAGGGGTTATATTCGCAAGTTTGAGCTTTGCCGTATCTGCTTCCGCGAGTTGGCGCTTAAGGGAGATATCCCTGGCGTGTCGAAATCGAGCTGGTAGGAGAAACGAGCATGTATGTAAACGATCCGATTGCGGATATGTTAACCAGAATCCGTAATGCAATCATGGCCCGCAAGACTGTGGTCGAGATTCCGCATTCCAAGATGAAAGTCGAACTGGCTCGCATCCTTCTGGAAGAGGGGTATATCAAAAACTACAGTGTTCGTGAAGACACCCCGTTTTCCTGGATTGTCATCGACTTGAAGTTTGTGGGTGAACGGCGGGATCGCCGGTCGGTTATCAGCGGTCTGAAGCGAGTCAGCAAGCCTGGCCGCCGCGTCTATACCGGGTACCAGGATATCCCCTGGGTGTTGAGCGGTATGGGAATCGCCGTTCTGACGACTCCTAAGGGAATGATGACGGGTCAGCGTGCTCGAAAAGAGCGCGTTGGCGGTGAATTGCTTTGCTATATTTGGTAAGTCACAGGCAGACAGCCCTTTAAGGAAACGAGATTGAAGGGGAAACCCGGCAGTCGGATACGGTGTCGGGTGTCTGAAACCTGAACGGAGTGTAAGTATGTCTCGAATTGGAAAACAGCCAATATCGATCCCGGACGGTGTCTCGATTTCGATCAAGGGGTCTGAGGTCACGGTCAAAGGTCCAAAAGGCGAGCTGGTCCGTCAGTTCGATCCGGCGATGAAGATCGAGATGAAAGATGGCGAAATCGAAGTGACCCGTCCAACGGATCAGCGCGATCATCGATCCCTGCACGGTCTGACGCGCGCTCTGCTGTTCAACATGGTCACCGGTGTAACCGATGGCTATGAGATACGGCTGCAAATTATCGGCACCGGGTACCGGGCCGAGATGACCGGCGATGACTTGAAGTTGAGTCTGGGTTATTCGCATGACATCCAGGTTGTCCCCCCGCCGGACGTTTCGTTTGAGGTCGGTGAGCGTGGTCAGTGGATCGTTATTCGTGCGATTGATAAAGAGTTGATCGGCCAGATTGCTGCGGATATCCGGGGACTGCGCCCGCCGGAGCCTTATAAGGGCAAGGGTATCCGGTACGATGGCGAGTGGGTGCGTCAGAAGGCCGGTAAAGCGGGCAAGCTTGGCGCTTAACCGCCTGTCGGCTGGCAGATTATTCATAATGAACAGTGCTGTGGTGGAGATAGACTGAAATGGGTATTGCGAATAAACGAGCGAAGGCGCGTATACGTCGCCACAATCGCGTAAGAAAATACGTCTTTGGGACACCAGAGCGCCCGCGCCTTAATGTATTTCGCAGCCACAAGCATATCTATGCTCAGGTGGTTGATGACGAGGCGGGCCATACTCTGGCCGCCGCCTCGACCGTTGATGTCGCGCTGCGAGGGCAGATGCTAAACAAGAACAAGACCGAACAGGCTGCGCTGGTCGGTCAGGCTGTCGCAGAACGCGCGATTGAAGCGGGCGTCTCGCAGATTGTGTTTGATCGCGGCGGTTATCAATATCATGGACGGATCAAGGCCCTGGCCGATGCCGCCCGTGATGCCGGATTGAAGTTCTAACCAGAAGGTTATTCTGTCAGTTGTGGAAGCCGGTGATTGGCCGGTGTCTGCACTGTATTGGAGTGAAACATGGGACGACGAAGTGAACCTCGCATAAAAGATGATCGTGAGGAACTTGACGAGCGCGTTCTTGACATCAAGCGTGTCGCTAAGGTGGTCAAAGGCGGGCGTCGATTCGCTTTCCGTACGGTTGTCGTCGTTGGCGATAATCGCGGGCAGGTTGGCGTGGGAATCGGCAAAGCCCGTTCGGTCCCCGATGCCATTCGCAAGGGTGTCGAGCGTGCCCGCCGGAATATGCGGCCCGTTGCCATGATGGGATCGACCATTCCTCATCCCATCGAGTACAAGCTGGGTGGTGCCAAAGTCATGCTGCGTCCGGCGGCCCCAGGAACGGGCGTCATCGCCGGGGGTGCTGTTCGCGCTGTTGTCGAAGCGGCTGGCATCACCGATATCTTGTCCAAGTCAAAGGGCAGCGCCAACATGCTGAATGTGGCCCGTGCAACCTGGTTTGGGCTTCAGGAACTCAAAAATGTCGCCGAACTGGCCGAGATGCGCGGCAAGGACCCGCAGGATATCCTGCCGTTCTGGATGCGCGGCGAGCGTGGGAGCGATTCGTAATGGCAAAGAAGAAAGAGAAAACGCTGCGCATCAAATTGGTGAAAAGCCCGATCGGCTATTCGCAGCGCCAGAAGGATACTGTCTACTCACTGGGTTTGAGAAAAATGAACCAGGTTGTTGAACACAACGATACCCCGGTCATTCGGGGTATGGTCGCCAAGGTCATCCACCTGGTGCAAGTCGAGGAAGTGGAGTAACACTATGAAATTACACGACCTGCGTCCCAATCAGGGTGCAACCAAAAAGCGAAAGCGAGTAGGTCGCGGTATCGCTGCCGGGCAGGGTAAGACTGCCGGGCGTGGTACGAAGGGCCAGGGCGCGCGCTCCGGCGGTGTAAAGGGCCACTACTTTGAAGGTGGTCAGCTTCCCCTGGTCCGGCGTCTGCCTTTCAAGCGTGGCTTTTCGAATATCTTCCGGATTGAGTATCAGGAAGTAAACGTCGACCAGCTCGATGGTTTTCGCAAAGGGTCAAAACTCAACCCGGAGAAACTGGCTGAAGCCGGGCTGATCCGGGATGCCGAAAATCCGGTTGTCGTTCTTGGGCGTGGTGAGATTGAAAAATCCTTCACCGTTTCGGCTCACCGGTTTTCGAAGAGTGCAAAAGAGAAGATCGAGGCTGCCGGTGGCAGTGTGGAAGTGCTGGAACTGGAATTCACCGGTGCCCGTGCAACTGTCAAGCCGCTCCGCAAAGAACAAATCGAAGCCCTGCGCGGCAAGCGTGCCGGGCAAAGCTCTTAGTGCCAGGGGGAGGACAGTATGTCCATCATTGAGGGTCTTCGCGAAACCTTCAGGCTGCCCGATCTGCGGCGGCGAATCCTGATTACGATTCTGCTGCTGGTTATCTACCGTTTCGCATCGAATATCCCTGTGCCCGGCGTCGATCACGAAGTTCTCCGCCAGGTGCTGTCACCTGAAAGCGGGATCGGGGCATTTGCCCAGGTGCTTGACCTGTTGTCCGGTGGTGCCGTATCACGTTTCAGTGTTCTGGCGATGGGTGTGTACCCATATATCACGGCCAACATTATCATCCAGATTCTGACGCCGGTCATCCCCATTTTTGAGGAATGGACCCGGGAAGGTCAGTCCGGGCGTGATAAGATGAACCGCCTGACCTACTATCTGGCGATCCCGATGGCCTCTTTCCAGGCGGTCGCCCAGATCAATATCTTCCGCGTCGCAGGCACGGGCAACAGCGTGATCCCCGGCTTTGGTTTTGGCGCTAATGGAAATATCCTGTTGACGTTCACCGTTCTGGCGATCATGACCGCCGGTACGATGTTCGCGATCTGGCTCGGTGAAATGATCACCGAGGATGGGATCGGCAACGGCCTGAGCCTGATCATCTTCGCTGGCATCGTCGCCCGCGTGCCGTTCAATGTTCGCCGTCTGGTAACCACCGTCGAGACGGGGGCGGCCTTCAGAAATGTCATCCTGTTCACCGTTCTGACGATTATCACCGTCGTGGTGATCGTCATCGTCCAGGAAGGGCAGCGCCGCATCCCGGTCAAGTATGGCAAGCGAGTCCGGGGCACGAAGATGTACGGCGGCGGCTCGACCTATATCCCGCTGCGTGTGAACACCGCGGGCATGATCCCGCTGATCTTTGCCCAGTCGTTTCTCACCTTCCCGGCGGTCGTTGCGGGCCTGTTCAAAAACAGTTCCGCCGTATGGCTGGCGAACTTCTCGACGAGCATCGAAACGATTTTCGGCCGGCAGGGTGGGAATCGTCTACCCGGCCAGACCATGTACTGGTTGATCTATTTCGCCCTGGTGGTTGGGTTTACCTACCTCTATACCGAAATCATGATCAGAAACCAGAATCTGGCCGATAACCTCCAGCGTAATGGTGGTTTCATCCCTGGCATCCGTCCTGGCAAACGCACCGAGGAATTTGTCAACAAGGTGGTTCAGCGAATCACGCTGGTTGGCGCGCTTTTCCTGGGCGTGATCGCCGTGCTGCCCGGTTTGGTGCAGATGGTGATGGAGCTTATCCAGCCGGGATCGGGGTTGGAGGTTCGCAGCGCGTTGTACGTCATCAGCGGCGGCGGCCTGATCATCGTCGTCGGTGTCGTCATCGACACGCTGCGCCAGCTTGAAGCCCAGTTGGTGATGCGCCAGCGTGACAGCTTCATCCGGTAATCGTCACACGAAAGGAATCCGTTCGATGCCAACCTACGTCATCCTGCTCGGCCCACCCGGATGTGGCAAGGGAACCCAGGCGAAGCGCCTGGTAGACCGGACCGGAATTCCACAGGTCTCGACCGGCGATCTGTTCCGGGCGATGAAGACGATGGATACGCCGTTGGCCCGCGAAATCCAGGCGATGATGGCGCGTGGTGAACTGATCCCGGATGAGACGACGGTGCGTATTCTCGCCGACCGGCTCGAGGAATCCGACTGCCAGGAAAACGGTGCCCTGCTCGATGGTTTCCCGCGAACGGTTCCGCAGGCCGAGGCGCTCGATGATCTCCTGGCCGAATCGGGGCAGCGTGTCTCGAAGGTCCTGTACCTTGACATCACCGAAGAAGAGGCTGTCCGCCGGATCAG
>DAOUES010000316.1:0-4582 GCA_034430335.1 Anaerolineae bacterium
CTCATGGAGAAGGGTGAACAAGCCGGATTAAGTCCCTCTCCATGAGGGAGAGGGATTTAGGGTGAGGGCAAAAAACGGGCTGAAGTGCATCTCATTTCACTTCTTGAACCCCCATTCAGGGGTTATGCGACACTCTCAAGGTGGGAAAAGGGATCACCTGTAAAGGGTGAACCGGTTTTGTGTCTCTATTTCCCGGCGCTAAAGCACCGGGCTAAATTGGATGGGTTGGTCTGCGCATTGGATTTGAGGAAAAAAACAGGCTGCCATTTTGGCAGCCTGTGATGGTGTGGGGATTGCCGGGATGATTACTTGACTTCGATGACCGCGCCTTCGGCCTCGAGCTTGGCCTTGGCGTCGTCGGCCATTTCTTTGGGAACCCCTTCGAGGACGGTGCTGGGCGCACCCTCGACGAGGTCTTTGGCTTCCTTCAAGCCCAGGTCGGTGAGGCTGCGAACGGCCTTGATGACCTGGATTTTCTTGGGGCCAACATCGGTAAGAACGACATCAAATTCGGTCTGTTCGTCATCGGCATCAGCGGCGGCACCGGGCATCATCATGCCGGGCATGGCGGCCATCGCCATCGGCGCGGCAGCGGTGACACCCCAGGCCTCTTCCAGCATTTCTTTAAGCTGGGCGGCTTCCAGAAGGGTGAGCGAACCGAGTTCTTCGACGAGTTTTTCGAGATCTGCCATTTGAGTAATTTCTCCTATTATTTACAGGTTATAAGCTAAGGATCGGTCAGTTAGCAGCGGCTTCGGCAGCCGAATCGCTGCCCTGACCCTGCTCTACATAGGCGTTGAGAACGTTGACGATCTGCGAGACGCCGGACTGGATAATACCAACCAGGCTGGCTGCCGGAGCATCGAGCAGGCCGATCAGCTGCGCGCGGACGACATCCAGCGGAGGCAGGTCGGCAATCGATACGACCTGTTTTGCCGAGAGAACCTGATTCTCCATCAGCGCGCTGCTGATGAGGAACATCTCGTTGCCATTGGCAAATTCGGTCATGGCTTTGGCAACCGCCGGTACTTCTTCCAGGCAGAAGCCAACGGCCAGCGGTTTGCCGCTCATCTCCGGCGGAATCTGGTAACCGGTCTTCTCCAGCGCAAGCCGGAGCAGGGTGAGCTTGGCAACCAGGTAGACACCGTTTGCTTCACGGATGGAACGACGTAACTGCGTCAACTGCACGTTGTTCAGGCCGCGATACTCGGTGAGTATGATCGCCCTGCTGCGTTCAATCAGGTCAACGTATTCTTCAACGAGTTCTTGTTTGCGGGCTTTTGATAATGGCAATGCATCCACCTCCCTACACACCATAAAAAAGGTCTTCGCCAGTTAGCGAAGACCACATAACATACCGGTCAAACCAGTGAGAAAGATTCACTGAATTGATGCGTCTTCACCTCGGCGGGCAACTTTCAGACGTTTGGGTAAACGTCACCAGCGGTCTTCGGCGAAAATATGAAACTGTCTCAAGCGCGGCAGATTGTACCGCACGAACACCTGCGCTGCCAGTTCTGGACTGGCGGGCAAAAACGATGCTAATTACCGGCCTCGATCTGAAGCGCCTGGAATGGATCGATTTTGATCCCAGGCCCCATCGTCGAAGTGATGACCAGCTTGCGGACGAAAGCACCTTTCACCGAGGCAGGACGGGAGCGGCGAACGCTGTCCATTAGCGCCGAGAAATTGAGCATCAGGTCTTCCGCCGTAAAGCTGGCCTTGCCGATTGCCACGTGCAGATTGCCGGTGCGGTCGTTGCGATACTCAACACGACCGGCGCGTGATTCCTCGATGACACGCGGAACGTCTTCGGGCTGGACGACGGTTCCGGCTTTCGGGCTGGGCATCAGACCGCGCGGGCCGAGTACCTTGCCGAGCCGACCAAGCTTACGCATCATCTCCGGAACGGCAATCGCCACGTCGAAATCGGTGTAGCCTTCATCCTGAATGCGGGCGATCACGTCATCGTCGGCGATGATGTCGGCCCCGGCTTCCTCGGCGATGCGCGCTGCTTCACCTTCGGCAAAGACCAGGATGCGAACGGTCTTTCCCAGACCGGCGGGCATGACAATCGCATTGCGGATCTGTTCTTCAGCCTTGCGCGGGTCGATGGCGAGGCGCATATGAACTTCGACCGTTTCGTCGAATTTGGCGGTCGCAAATTCTTTTACCATGTCAATGGCTTCCGCCGGGCTATAGAGCGTCTGCCGGTCGAGTTTTTCGGCAGCCGCGTTGAATCGTTTTCCATGTTTAGGCATGTTGATTTACTCCTCGTGGTTCTAACAGAGCGCCCTGCCGGGCCACCCCTCCCACTTATCGTTAGAAAGTGATCAGTCGGTAATGGTAACGCCCATGCTGCGTGCAGTGCCTTCGACCTGCAACATGGCCGATTCGATATCGTTGGCGTTCAGGTCCGGCATTTTGATCTCGGCGATCTCACGGACCTGGTCACGGGTCAGCTTTCCGACCTTTTCGCGGTTGGGAACGCCGGAGCCCTTGTCGATGCCGAGCATCTTGCGGATCAGCGACGCGGTGGGGGGCGTCTTCAAGATGAATTTGAAGGACTGATCGGAAAAGACCGTGATCTCGGCGGGGATGATATCGCCGATGCGGTTGGCGGTGCGGGCGTTGTATTCTTTGCAAAAGGCCATCAGGTTGATGCCGTGCTGGGCCAGCGCCGGGCCAATCGGGGGAGCCGGGTTTGCTTTTCCGGCTTCTATCTCAAGTTTAACAACAGCGACTGCTTTTTTTGCCATGACGTCTTGTCTCCAGAAAAAGGTTTTATGAACGCCGTGTCTCCGTCTATAACGACCGGCATCCTTTATCAATCAGGTGATGTTGTTACGTTTTCTCTACCTGCAAGAAATCCAGTTCGACCGGTGTTTCACGGCCAAAGAACGAAACCAAAACACGCACCTTGGCGCGCTCCATATCGATCTCATCGACAATGCCGACGATATCGTTGAATGGCCCGTCGATGATCCGCACTTTCTGACCGGGCTTGAAGGTGACTTTGACCACCGGGGCTTCGGCTTCCATGCGGCGCATGATCTGGGAGACTTCCTGCTCGGTCAGCGGGGTGGGCTTGTTGCCCATCCCGACGAAGCCCGTCACGCCGGGAGTGTTGCGGACGACATACCACGAGTCTTCGTCCATGAGCATCTGCACCAGGACGTAGCCGGGAAACACGCGGCGTTCGACCGTCCGGCGTTTGCCGTCCTTGATTTCGATCTCTTCCTCGGTCGGGACGATGACATCAAAAATCTTGTCTTCCATGCCCATCGTTTCGATGCGCTGCTCGATGGCATGACGTACTTTATTCTCGTAGCCCGAATAACAGTGTATGACATACCAGCGGCGGCCATCGTCGTAGGCGTCGTCGGAGTCGGTGCCGATATCATCCGGCCCCGTCCAGGGGTCTTCCTCCTCATCGGCGGAGAATTTAAACATTTTGTCTACCACAATACCTGCTCCAATCTGCTGGCGAAAAGCGGCAAAGCGTTGTACTCGTTTTCGCCCGGCAGCAGTTCCTTTCGAAATGCCTGGTAGGAACTACTCAACTTGCTTCGAGTGCTGAACGAAAAACGAAGTTCAGGTCACCAGAAGCCCGGCGAGCTGCTGGAAGAGCAGGTCGAAGAGACCAAGGAAAATGGCGAATATGGCAGTGCCTGCGAGTACGATCAACGTCAGCCGGATCGTATCCTGGCGTGAAGGCCAGGTGACCTTTCTCAGCTCGTCACGGGTGTCCTGGAAATAGCGGATCACTTTGTTGCTGCTTTTCGCGCTTTTGCGCGGTGCTTCCACTTTTTTCGCCGAGCGGCTTTTAGACTGTCCGCGCTCTGATTTCGATTCTTTTACTTCTTCAGCCATCTGTTGCTGCTTACGTGCCACGCTGATACCTCTCTGCAAAGTTGGCTACAGTTCAAGACACCGCCAATAGACGGTGTCTTTCGTCCAATGCTATAGGCAGGCGAGGCAGGAATCGAACCCGCAACCTACGGTTTTGGAGACCGTTGCTCTGCCAAATTGAGCTACTCGCCTACGTCTCACAGCGCCTATTATACCACAAGGCACTGCGGTCCGACTACCACAGGCTACTGGGTGCATGAACGACTTGACAGGCCCGGGGCTAAAGCCGCCGGGCTAAAGCTCGCTAAAATACAAACAGTGTTTTTTCTATGACAACTTGTTCATGCACCCCAGGCTACTTAGTCTCGCGATGCAGGGTGTGCGTGCGACACCGTGAACAATATTTTTTTACTTCGATACGCTGCGGGTCGTTGCGTCGATTCTTCTGCGATGTGTAGTTGCGCTCATGGCACTCGGTGCATTCGAGCGTAACGACCGTTCTTACATCTTTCTTTGCCATAAAGTCTCAACTTAATAGGGCCGGGTGCATCTGGCCGCCCGGCCCTGACTATTCAGCCAACGGTGGGCGTGTTATTCAATAATTTCAGAGATGACGCCAGCGCCGACGGTCAGGCCGCCTTCGCGGATGGCGAAGTTGGAGCCTTTCTCGAGGGCAACCGGCTTACCCAGTTCGACCAGCAGGTTGACGCGGTCGCCGGGCATGACCATC
>DAOUES010000317.1:0-2445 GCA_034430335.1 Anaerolineae bacterium
CCGGCATCATTCCAGTTCACGCCGTCGGCTGAGTAGGCAAACCCGACTCCGCCGCTGGTTGAGAACCACATCTTGTAGTAGGGATCCGTCGTATAATTGCCAGGCCCGCCGCCGATGGCATCTCCGCTGGCGTTGCCAAAGGGATTGGGGCCATTCAGATAGAGAACCGAGGGATAGTAAGCTCTTCCGGGGTTGAATACCTGACCATCATCTGTGAAGACCGGTTCGGTTCCCTGGGCCAGCCCTTCTGAAACGGGGCTTAAGATGAGTATGAATATAAAAGCAAGCAGTATCGAACAGGTTGATGGTAATCTCTTCATGGGAAATTGTCGTTTGACTTATGGATGCCGTTAGTCCCCCGCCCTCTTCTTAGTATAGTCGATTTTGAATATTGGCGCACTCTATATTGCGTGAGTGGCCCGTAGCTATGTCAAACCGCCCGGCTACCGGCTCCGCCTGATCTCCCGGATCGTCGTCGGTGTGCCGAACAGCATCATCAGCCCGATCAGAAAGCCCAGGTCGTACTGCGGCCCGACGTTGACCGGCTCGTACATCGACACGCTCGCGCCGGATAGATCGGCCAGCAGGGTGAACGGGGCCAGCAGCCCGTGCCACACCCCGGCGAAGAACCCGGCGGGCGTCTCCGCGTCGAACTGCGAATCGGTTCCGGCCAGGCAGCCGGTAAGCAGCAAGGCGGCCAGGATTAATCCCAATACAAGCGGCTTCTTCATCGTCTCGACCCTTTCGTTTCACTAAACACAAACGCCCCGCGAGGGGGCGTATGCGCCAGACAGGATTCGAACCTGTAGCCTTTGGTTTCGTAGACCAACGCTCTATCCATTGAGCTACTGGCGCGTCAGTGGGCACAGTTTACCACGCGCAATGTATTTGGGCAAAAGATTTTTTACCGGTAAAAGCTCATTGTCGCCGGGCGAGTCAGCCACAGCTAGATCACCCCGATCAGCCAGCGCCAGCCGAGGAACACCGCCATCCCGATCAGGATCGTCAGGACGAGGCTTTTCGTTTTCCACGAGACGAACGCCGCGACTATCCCGGCGACAAGATAGGCATTCGTATGGCTGACAACCACGCGCTCACCGCCGGGCATCAACAGGGCGGGCACCGTGATCGCGGTCAGCACGGCGGGGGGCACATAGCGCAGCGCC
Source organism: Anaerolineae bacterium (assembly GCA_034430335.1). Lineage (GTDB taxonomy): Bacteria > Chloroflexota > Anaerolineae > Aggregatilineales > UBA3940 > JAFGOY01. The sequence goes on from DAOUES010000317.1 coordinate 1,167, forward strand.
CGGAACACGCCCTCCGGCAGGTCGATCTTGCCCACAATCGCCAATACCGGGTAGCGCACGCCGAAGGTCACCACCATCATCCCCAGGATCATGATCACTTCGCGGGTCGTCAGGCCGTTCATGCGTTTTCCTCCGCCGGGGCGAGTTGATCGGCCACCGGCCAGGCGATCTCGGCCAGCACCCCCGCCGCAATACCGAGCAGCGCGGCGGCCATCAGGCCGAGCTTGTTGGGCAGCCCGTTCGCCAGCACCGAAACCACCCCGGCGACGATCACCGACACCAGCGCGGGGCGATTCTTGACCAGCGGCACGATGATCCCGATGAACGTGACCACCATCGCAAAGTCGAGACCCCAGCCCTGCGGATCGGGAATCTGCTGCCCGGCGAGGATGCCGATCAGCGTGCAAATCTGCCAGTTGGTGTACATCACCGCCGCCGACCCGAAGTAGAACCAGTGCTTGTAAGGCGAGTCGTCCGGCGCGTTGTAGCGGGCAATCGTCGCCGCGTAGCTCTCGTCGGTGAGCCAGAAGCCCAGCGGGATCAGCCAGCGCTGCGGCAGATGCTTCATGAACGGCGCAAGTGAAGCGGCATAGAGCGCGTGGCGCAGGTTGACGACGAAGGTAGTGAGGATGATCAGGCCGACCGGCAGCCCTTCGGCGACCAGCCCGGCGGCGATGAACTGCGCCGACCCGGCGAACACGAACAGCGACATCCCCTGCGCGGCGGCGGGTGACAGGCCGTTGGCGACGGCCACCGCCCCGTAGATGATGCCGAAGGGAATCGCGCCGAGGATCAATGGGAGAGTCGCCCGCGCCCCGGCCAGGAACTCCGAACGGCGCGTAGAAATCGATGGGGGCATAATCGCTGCTCCTTATTTCAGGTCGCCGCCATTATACCCGGAATGCGCCCGGCCTAGAAGCATCTGCACATCAGAAGCGTATTAGAAGTCGGCTGGTTTATCTTTTTCCCCGCCGAACAGCGCCTTCAAATGCCCCTGCGAGATGATCACCCCGTAGGGCACGGTAAACAGCAGCGTGATCACCAGCCCCATCACCAGCGCGGCGATGGTGCCCCCCGGCGCGTTCAGGCTCAAGGCCGAGTTTTCCGGCTGGTTCAGGTCGAAGAAAACGGTGACCGGTGTGCCTACTTCGAACGCATCGATCACTGCCTCGGCTTCGGAGCGCCTGCGGAAGGGCTGATCGTTGAACGTGATCCGCGAGGCAGAATAGGTGCCAAAATCGGTCGCGTAGGTGTATTCGACGTCCACCCGGTAGACCGG
>DAOUES010000318.1:0-13544 GCA_034430335.1 Anaerolineae bacterium
CCGCGTTGAACATCGCTGTCTCCGAAGGGCTGCGGCTCCCCCTCGTCTGGAACAGCAGCGGCTACGAATCGCTGTCGGCCCTCAAACTGCTCGACGGCATCGTCGATATCTATCTGCCCGACATGAAATACGCCGGTGACGATCTGGGCCATCGCTTGAGCGGAGTCAAAGATTATGCCACCGTCAACCGGCAGTCCGTCTCGGAGATGTATCGCCAGGTGGGGCATCTCCAGACCGACCCGTCCGGTACAGCTTATCGCGGCCTGCTGATCCGCCATCTGGTTTTGCCCGGCCATTTTGAGGATACGGCAGAAGTCCTCCGCTGGATCGCCGCCAATCTGGGGCCGTTTACCTTTCTCAGTCTCATGGATCAGTACCGCCCGGCCTATCGCGCCTGTAAGGATGATCTGCTGCGCGCCTCCCTCTCGCCTGATGAATACCGGCGTGCCCGTGATCTTGCCCTTCAGCTTGGGTTGACCCGCCTCGCCGGTTCGCCTGCAACCGCCGAATGAATTCAGTGTTAAAGACTGGTGAGATACGGTGTGTACCTGCGCCGGTTTTCATCGAAAGTATTTTTACTGCCAGTTACCGGTCGCTGGCGGCGATATATTGTTTTTAGCCCGGTGCTTTTGGGTCTTCAGAAATTAACAAGGCAATCATATTCGGCTTCAATAACACCAATATTCTACTCCCTCCACCTTGAGGGGGAGGGCCGGGGTGGGGGTGAAAACGTCGCTTTACATTGCCTGACTATTTTCTAAATCCTCAACAGCGCCGGGATGAGCTTCCGAGGAGACGAATATGGTCGATCCCTCTCATAAGGGGAAAGAGTTTACGCCCTATAGCTACACTATCGAATTGGGCAAAGTCCGCGAGTTTCTGCTAGCCATTGGCGAAGACAACCCGGCTTATCGGGATGGTGTGCTTCTCCCGCCGACCTTTTCTACCCTGGCCGCGTTTTGGGGTGGGGCGGGTCTGGAGGCTTCGCTGAACGCGATTGATGTCGAGATATCCCGTGTCCTTCATTCCGAGCAGGAATACATCTACCACGCGCCGGTGCAGGTCGGCGATACGATCACCGGTACGACCCGCATTGCCGATATTTATGTGCGTGAGGCACCGGCGGGTTCTCTCGATTTCGTCGAGTTCGTCACCGATTACGTCAACCAGGCTGGCGATCTGGTCATCACCGACCGGGCGCTGATCATCGTGCGCGAGTAGGGGGTTGTCATGACTCTGTATTTCGAAGATGTATCGGTCGGTGATGAGCTTCCCGATCTCGAAAAAGGCCCGCTGCAAGAAATCGATCTGGTGCGCTACGCGGGCGCTTCCGGTGATTTCAACCCGATCCACACCGTCCCCCGCGTTGCGCAGTCGGTTGGGCTTGATACCACCATCGCGCATGGGATGATGATCATGGCCTACGCCGGGAAAGTGATCACCGATTGGGCCGGGGCCGGGACGCTCAGGCAGTTCAGGACGCGCTTCAGCGGCATGACCAAACCCGGCGAAGCCGTCGTCTGCCGGGCAAAGGTCAGCAGGCTGATCGAAGAAGGCGGCGAAGCGCTCGTCATGGGGCGGCTTACGGTCAAAGGCAAAGAGGATGATTCCTTGAAGCTGAAAGGTGATTTCACCGTCGCCCTGCCTCGCAAATCCGGGTGACGAGCTTTAACGAGCAATTAAGCTGGTTTTACCAGCCAGGCAGCCTGTATCAGGTAGTTTCACAAACCGTATCAAACAGAGCCAACCCTGAACGCCCCCAGTGGGGGAGATGGGCGACGAAGTCGGCCAGAGGGGGTGCTCCGCCGCGCGCAAAATCGAGCGCCACATGATCGCCCCCAGTGGGGGAGATGGCGAACCTCTAGTTCGTTATCGGGGGATGGATGTTTTGACGAAGTCAAAACTCCCAGTAATCAGACGAAGTCTGATTAACGATGGGCGACGAAGTCGGCCAGAGGGGGTGCTCCGCCACGCACAAAATCGAGGCCCCGGTCTTCATGTACGTTCTCAGGAACTACCGGCCCGTGTCGTTTTCTGTAGTTCGGCAAGGAGGGCCTCAGGCGTGGTGATCGGCAGGTGGCATTCGCTGCCCTGACAGACGTAGGCCGTTGCCTTCCCGTTGACGGCGCGGCGGCCTTCGAGGATCGGCGGCAGTATCGACTCGGCGCAGCCGGTGGAATTCTGAAACGCGGCGATCTGTCCCGGCCAGTAATGCCGCTTGATCACACTGTGCATCGCCTTGAATGTCGGTGTATCCGGTTCGCCGACCAGTACCACTTCTTGGGGTTCATTGAGAATGAAACCGGCCTGCAACAGCAAATACATAAATGCGTTTGGATATTTCTCGACAGCCGTCCCGGAACGTTTGATCAATCGGTTCGCTTTGTCCAGCCAGTCGCTCCGACCGGTATAGAGCGCCATACGGGCAAGTACGGCGACTGCTCCCGACGTGCCCGACGGTATCGCGCCGTCGATGACCTCCTGGGGCCGGGTGATCAGGGATTCGTGATCGGAGGCCGTATCGTAGAATCCGGCTTCGTCGTCCCAGAACAACTCGACCATCTGCCCGGTCAGCGTCAGCGCCTCGTTCAGCCAGCGGATTTTGAACGTGCTCTGGTACAGTTCGATCAGCCCTTCGATGAAGAAAGCGTAGTCTTTCAGATAAGCCAGGTGACGGGCCTTGCCGCTTCGATACGACCTCAAGAGCCGCCCCTGGTTGTGCATCGTGTTCAGGATGAAGTTGGCGGCGTTGGCCGCCATCGTCAGTATGTCGGGCCGATCCAGCACCCGCGCGGCCTCGGCCAGGCTCTTGATCGTCAACCCGTTCCAGGCGATCAGGACTTTTTCATCCCGGTGCGGGCTGATCCGCTTGTTCCGTTCAGCGAGAAGCAGAGTTTTTGCCTTCGACACCATCGCCGAGAGTTTGCTGGTCGAGATATTGTGACGCTTTGCTACCCGGTTGGGCGGTTCCGGCACCCAGAGGATGCTGTGCCCTTCGAAATTGGCCCCCTTCAGCACGCCCCAGTAATCGAGAAGGCACTCGGCATCGACCGAACGCCCCAGCACGCGCCGAATCTCATCCTGATCCCACAGAAAGTATTTCCCTTCCTCGCCTTCGCTGTCGGCATCCTGGCTGCTGTAGAATCCGCCCAGCGGGGCAGTCATCTCCCGTTTTACGTAGTCGACCGTCTCCTCGACGATCCGGCGATAGCGTTCTTCGTTCGTGACCTGGTAAGCGTGGAGATAGACCCCGATCAACTGGGCGTTGTCGTAGAGCATCTTCTCGAAATGGGGAACCAGCCAGCGTTCGTCGACCGAATAGCGGTGGAATCCCCCGCCCACCTGGTCGTACATTCCCCCCCAGGCCATTCGATCAAGGGTGTGGGTGACCATCTTAAGGGCGTGTTTCTGCCCATGCCGGTGATGATGGGCCAGCAGCAGTTCGAGTGACATACTTGACGGGAATTTGGGCGCTTTGCCGAACCCACCCCAGGTGCGATCATAGTTGCCCGAAAGAACCTGGACGGCTTCGGCAAGACACTCTTCGACAGGAGGCGGACTGCTCTCTGTCTGGTCGAGCAGCAGCCGACCGCTGATCGCCTCGGTCAGGCTGATCGCGTCGTTTTCGATTTCGAGACGCTTCTCCCGGTAAATCTCCGCCACCCGCTGTAGCACCTGCATGAAAGAGAGTATTCCATAGCGGGGTTTGTCGGGGAAATAGGTGCCGCCGAAAAACGGCCTGCCGTCCGGCAGCAGCCAGACCGACATCGGCCAGCCGCCGCGCCCGGTCAATGCCTGAACCGCCGCCATATAAATGTTGTCGATATCCGGTCGTTCCTCCCGATCTACCTTGATGTTGACGAAATGTTCGTTCATGATGGTGGCAGTTGCCTCGTCCTCGAAAGATTCGTGGGCCATCACATGGCACCAGTGGCAGGCGGAATAGCCGATGCTCAAAAAGATGGGCTTGTCCTCGGCTTTGGCCCGTTCGAAGGCTTCGTCGCCCCAGGGATACCAGTCGACGGGGTTGTCGATATGCTGTTGTAAATACGGGCTGGTTTCGTTGACGAGGTGGTTCGGCATGGCCGCTCTCTCAATCATTTGCGTCTGCGATAGTGGAGATTGTCACCGGGTAGAGACGACACCCAACCGGCAACTGACGCAGTGATTATAGCGAACGGGGGTGGTCGATTTCCGCTTATTCAGATAATTGTGACTCTTGGAAAGCGAACAGGAGAAAATCTGTCTATTCAGGCGGCAGGTTGGCGGCGGCGGCCTGATCGACCAGCCAGACCAGTTCGCCATCAACCGGGCTGACAGCCTGCGCCGGGTACGTACTGGGGCGGGCTTCGCCGTGAAGCACTTCATTCAGTGCAGCGGCTTTTGATTCCCCAACGACCAGGACCAGAATATTCCGGGCATTATTGATCACCGGCAGGGATAGAGTAATCCTTTCAATGCCGAGTTTGGGAATCGTGATGACGATCACCCTGCTGCTGCGATCACTGATGGCGCGGGTGCCGGGGAAAATCGAGGCGACGTGACCGTCTTCACCCATGCCAAGCAGCATCAGATCGAAGCGCGGCCAGCCGCCGCGTTCGTAGCGAAAATGTTTCCACAACACGTCGTCGTAATCGCGGACGATGCCGCTGGAAAGCCCCAGGCCGTCCATCGGGTGGATTTGCGATTCGGGGATCGGGACGCGGCTCAAGAGCGATTCGTACGCCATACGATAGTTGCTCTGTTCGTCGTCCGGGGCGACTCGACGCTCGTCTCCCCAGAATACATGAACCTTTTCCCAATCGACCTGATCGTGGTATGGAGCTGCTGCCAGGAGTTCATACAACCGGCGCGGAGTGCTGCCGCCCGAAAGAGCCACGCTGAACGATCCCCGTTCGGCGATGGCCTGGGAAGCGATCCGAACCCAGCGCCCGGCGGCTTCTTCGCATACTGCTTGTGCGTCACGAAAACGAATGAGAGAAGTCACGTCAATCTATCCTGTCACTCTGTGTAAACCGGATCGCCAGCACTTTAATATATTGCCATTCCCGATTCTATCTCATAGGGGTGCAGCACGCTGCACCCACCTAAATAAAGCCAACCTGATCGCCCCCCAACTGCCCCCTCTGGGGGAAGTGCCGCGCAGCGGTGAAGGGGGCCGGGGAGATGTCTCCGAAGGAGACAGAGGGGGTGGGTCGTCGCCGTAAGTGCCGGGAAATAATCCTATTTCACACAGCCCCATGTTCAACTTTCGGCCATTTCGAGAATCTTGCCGACATTCTTCAACGCGCCGCGATATACTGGATCGGCGGGTTGTTCGAGAAGACTCGCCAGCGCCGCTGCCGTGCTGACCGGGCGATATTCGATCCTGCGGCGCAGGGCCGAAGGAGACGCATCGTTGAAGCGCAGATCGACGCAGCCGCCGTCGAGCGAGAGTTCGATACGCGGCATGATGTAAGGTGGGCGGCTTCCCGCCTGGATAAAGATGCAGGCGATCTCGCCCAGTGGCAGGGTATGGTATGAACTCTCGACGATCTCAATCTTCCCCTGCCAGGAGCCGTGCTGCCAGATCGTCGTATACCCGCCGGTCGGCCCTTTTGCGGCAGATTCCAACTGCCAGTCCAACCGGTCGGCCAGCCAGCCGGTCAGCAGCAGCGCGCGCGCCACGTTCATGAAATCGCCGGCGGTATTGACCATCATGTCGACGGTGCGAATGTAGCGGAGTGATTCCCGGTTTTCGGCGACATCCCAGACCTGCGCCAGGTGCCGCCGCCAGGGAAGCAGCCGTTCCCAGGTCAGGTCGCCGGTCGGGGTATCCTCGAACTGGTTCAGCCTGAGCAGGCCGTCGATCTGGTGTTCGAAGGCGTCAGAATCAACGATGAGCCGGTCGATCTCGCCGACCAGTTCGTCGAAGAGATGATCATCTTCAGGAGGTTCCGTCATCCACCACAGGGAAACCGGCAGGTCCGTCGCCAGCAAAGAAACGACGGTGCTGTGCAGTTCATCGCGCTGTTTTCCACCCGTAGAAAGGACGATGCTTTCCCCGCAAACCTGGTGCTGACCCTGCACCCCGCAGTAGATATTGGCCCAGGCTTCCAGCTTCGATTCGCCTTCCCGGTCATCATAGATCACGATCACGCGGCCTGGCCGCGCTCCGGTCAGGCTGATGATCTGCTCGGTGATCTCGTCGACATTGTAAAGGCTGGCCGGGGCGTAGACGATCAGGTTGTGGGTGCGGGCGCGGATCACCACCTCCCCCTCGACTGCTTCGGATGCCCAGAGCGCCTTCAATTCTTCTTTTATGGCGGCCACGCTGACCGGCTTTGATTCGGTGCGAAATGGTTCGCTCACCGGGAATCTCCCTACAACCGCCGCCAGCGGCGGCCATCAGCCTGGAGTAGTTGATCGGCGCGGGGCGGCCCCCAGGTGCCTGCCTCGTAAATTTCGAGGGCCGGTTCACCGTTTGCCTCCCAGCCCTGAATGACCGGGTCGATGAGCTGCCAGGCCGCCTCGATTTCGTCGGCGCGGGTGAACAGCATCGCGTCGCCAAGCATGGCGTCGAGCAGCAGGCGTTCGTAAGCGTCGGGCGGTTCGACAAGCCCGAACGACGCCCCGTAGCGGAAATCCATCGTCACCGGGCGGCGGCGAATCCCCTGTCCCGGCAGCTTGGATTCGAACTTGAGCGAAATCCCCTCGTCGGGCTGGATGCGCAGTGCCAGCACGTTTGATCGCAGTGACTCGTCGTCGACGGCATCGAAGAGCAGGTGGGGAGGCTGTTTGAAGTGGATCGATATTTCCGATACGCGGGTCGGCATGCATTTGCCGGAACGCATATAGATCGGCACACCCTGCCAGCGCCAGTTGTCGATCTGCCATTTCAACGCGGCATAGGTTGGCGTCTGGGAGCCTTCGGCGACTCCTTCCAGTTCGCAGTAGCCCGGTATCGGCTCGCCGTTGATCGATCCACTCGTATATTGTGCAAGAACCGAGCAGCAGGCGGCTTCTTCAGGGGACTGCGGGCGGATCGCCCGCAGCACTTTGACCTTCTCGTCGCGGATCGCATCGGCTTCGAAGGCGACCGGCGGTTCCATCGCCACCAATGTCAGCAGTTGCAGGATGTGATTCTGGAACATATCACGCACGACACCGGCCTGATCGTAGTACCCGGCGCGTGATCCAACGCCGACGGACTCGGCGACACTGATCTGGACATGGTCGACATACCGGCGGTTCCAGATCGGCTCGTAGATCGCGTTGGCGAATCGCAGCACCAGGATATTCTGGACGGTTTCTTTCCCCAGGTAGTGATCGATGCGGTAGACCTGGCTTTCGTCGAAAACGCTGTGGACGGTTTCGTTCAATGCTTTGGCCGAAGCCAGATCGACGCCGAACGGCTTTTCGATGACGATTCGCCGCCAGCCGTTCTCGCTCCGCACCATACCGGCCTGTCCGATGTTTTCGATGATCACTTCATACCAGGGAGGCGGGGTTGCCAGGTAGTAGAGGCGGTTGTCAGGGCGATTCTGCTCTTTGGCAAGTTCGGAGAGAACACGATCCAGTTCTCGGAATCGATCAGGTTGGTCGAAATTTCCCTGAACATAATGCAGATGCGGCGAAAATCGCTCCCACATGGATTGATCGGCAGCCCGTTCGGCATACCGGCTGAACTGCTTCACGCCCTCGAACATCTGCTCGCGGAAGAAATCGTCTGTCCAGTCACGGCGGGCAAACCCGGCGATCTCGAACTGCGGTGGAATCTGGTCTTCCTGCACCAGGCTGTAGAGCGCCGGAACGAGCTTGCGGGCGGTCAGGTCACCGGTTGCGCCGAAGATGACAACTGTCACCGGGTCAGGTGGGCGTTCCATGCCTGGGCCAACCCGCAGTGGATTTTCAGACATTGAATCTACCTTCGCCTGGCTTCGTGGCCGCCAAACTGGTTACGAAGGGCCGCCAGCAGCCGCTCTGCGTGGCTGTCATCCTGCTGCGATATGAACCTCATCTGTAAGGCGAGTGTGATCACCGGCAGTGGAATACCCAATTCGATGCTCTCCTGCACCGTCCAGCGTCCCTCGCCCGTATCGGGGACGAACGGCTCGACCCAGTCGAGATTGGGGTCTTCTTCGTAGACGTTCCCGGCCAGTTCGAGCAGCCACGAGCGGATCACGCTGCCGTTTCCCCATAGGCGGGCCAGCGCCGCGCGATCGATATCCATTTCTTCTTTGGCGGCGATCAGTTCGAAACCCTCGGCGATGGCCTGCATCATGCCGTATTCGATGCCATTATGCACCATCTTGACGAAGTGCCCGGCACCGCTTGGCCCGATCAGCCGGTAGCCATTGACCGGGGCCAGGGCAACGAAAATCGGCTCGACCTGGGCAAAAGTTTCTTCTTCGCCGCCAATCATCAGGTTGAAGCCGTTTCCCAGTCCCCAGATTCCGCCGCTCACGCCGACATCCAGCAGGTGGATGCCCTTGTAGCGGAGCATCTTGGCCCGTTCTATCGACTGCTTGTAGTTCGAGTTACCGCCGTCGAGGATGATGTCCTCCTCGTCGAGCAGCAGGGCCAGGTCTTGAATGATCATCGCAACCGGCTCACCGGCAGGAACCATCAGCCAGACCGTGCGCGGTTTTGTGTCCAGTCTCTCGACACACTGCTCGAGCGAATCGGCAGGTGTCGCTCCCAGTTCGACGGCCTGACTCAGCGCCTCCGTATCGACATCATAGACGACCACCTCGTGTCCATGGTCGAGAAGACGCTGTGTCATGGCAAAACCCATCTTACCCAGACCGATCATAGCCAGTTTCATTACGACACTCCTGTCTGCTAGTAAGAGAAAAACCGCCAACCGGGAGCGATATTCTGCGATTTGCTATCAGGCTGCCCCGTATTTCTTTTCGATAGCGGCAACCTTTTCCCGGCGGCGAACATGGCGCTCTTCAGTCGATACTTCAGCACCCAGATATGCAGCAATGATCTCTTTAGCCAGTGCGATGCCGATGACTCGTCCGCCGAGCACCAGGACGTTCATGCCGTCATGCTCGACACCCTGGTGGGCGGAATAGGTATCGTGGCAGACTGCTGCCAGTGCGCCCCTGACCTTGTTCGCGGCGATTCCGGCACCAACGCCGCTGCCACAGAAGACTATTCCCCGTTCTCCCCGGCCCTTGACGACGGCTTCGGCAACCGCCTGCCCGAAATCGGGGTAGTCGTCATTGGCATCATACTCCTGAGCGCCGACGTCAAGTATTTCGACTTTCTGATCGATCAACCACTGCTTGATTGCTTCTTTAAGATCATATCCGGCATGATCGGCTCCAACAACCACTATCATCGTTCTTTTTCCTTTTTAATCAAGCAGGGCTTTTGCCCGGCTGACGACGTTGTCGACGTTGAAGCCGAGTTTGTCCATCACGATTTTCAGCGGGGCCGACGCCCCGAAGCGATCCAGGCCGATCACATCGCCGTTGTCGCCGGTGTACTTGTGCCAGCCCATCGTGACACCGGCTTCTATTGCCAGCTTTGGCACGTCGGGCGGCAGCACCGACTTTCGATACACTTCCGGCTGCTCGTCGAAAAGCTCCCAGCAGGGCATCGAAACGACGCGCACTTTCAGGCCGTCGGCGGCAAGGATAGTGGCCGCATCGAGTGCGAGTGACACTTCGGAGCCGGTAGCCAGCAGCAGCAGGTCGGGCTGACCATCCGTGTCGAGCAGGACGTAAGCGCCCTTCGCTACGCCGGAGACATCGCCGTATTTGGTTCGATCCAGCGTGGGGAGCTTCTGGCGGGTCAATGCGAGGCAGGTCGGCCCGTGATGCATGATGGCCTGCCGCCACGCTTCGGTGACTTCGTTGGCATCGGCGGGACGGAATACCCGGACGCCTGGAATGGCCCGCAGTGAGGCGATCTGTTCGACGGGCTGGTGGGTCGGGCCGTCTTCGCCGACGCCGATGCTGTCGTGGGTAAAGACAAAGATGACGCGCTGCTTCGAGAGCGACGCCAGGCGAATCGGGGGGCGCATGTAGTCGGCAAAGACGAGAAACGTGCCGGTATAGGGGATCAAACCGCCGTAGTGGGCGATCCCCACCGCCAGCGATCCCATCGCGTGTTCGCGGACGCCGAACTGCAAGTTGTGTCCACCTTCGTCCCAGCCAAAACTGCCCGTGCTTTTCAGCCAGGTATTGTTGCTGGGGTACAGGTCAGCCGACCCGCCGATCAACTCCGGCAGGTTCTCGTAAATCGCGTTCAGCACCTTGCCGCCTGACGAACGAGTGGCAATCGCGCCGTCATCCGGCGTGAAGACCGGCACGGCGGCGTCCCAGTTGTCTGGTAGAATTCCGGCCTGCACCCGCTCGAATTCGGCGGCCAGTTCGGGATTGGCTGCACGATAGGCGGCGAACAGCGCCTTCCATTCGGATTCGGCGGCGGCACCCTTCTCGACCGCCTGTCGGAAATGGGCCAGCGCTTCGTCCGGGATGTAGAAATCGGGTTCGAGCGGCCAACCGAGATTCTCTTTGGTCGCCTTGACCTCGTCCGGGCCGAGCGGCGAGCCATGCACGCCGTGCGTTCCCGCTTTGTTCGGGCTGCCGTAGCCGATCACCGTATGGCAGATGATCAGGGCCGGGCGATCTGTATCGGCTTTGGCCGCTTTGATCGCCGCGTCGACGGCCTCGATATCGTTGCCGTCAATCGGGCCGATGACCTGCCAGCCGTAGGCTTCGAAACGCGCCCCGACATTCTCTCTGAAGGTGATGTCGGTGCTGCCTTCAATCGAGATGTCGTTGTCGTCATACAGGTAGACCAGCGATCCGAGTTTTTGCGTCCCGGCGTAGGAAGCCGCCTCGGAAGAGACGCCTTCCATCAGGTCGCCGTCGCTGACAATTGCGTAGATCGTGTTGCCGACAATCGTATGGTCTTTCGTGTTGTACTGCTCGGCCAGCGCGCGCTGCGCGATTGCCATCCCGACGCCGTTGGCGAATCCCTGCCCCAGCGGGCCGGTCGTCACTTCGACGCCGGGGGTCAGGCCGTATTCGGGATGTCCCGGCGTGATGCTCCCCCACTGGCGGAACTGCTTGAGCTGGTCGAGCGGTAGATCGTAGCCGGTCAGGTGCAGGAGCGCATAGAGCAGCATCGAGCCATGCCCCGCAGAGAGAATGAATCGGTCACGGTTCGGCCATTTGGGATTTTTGGGATTGTGGATTAGATGCCGTGTCCAGATAGTATAGGCCATCGCCGCTGCCCCCATCGGCAGGCCGGGGTGGCCCGAATTCGCCTTCTGAACACCATCAACCGCCAGGAACCGGATGGTATTTACACATTGTTGGTCGAGGTTTTTGTTTGCCATATCCCTTTCCACAGATTAATAAGCTGGTAAAAATCGTAGATCGACCGGCACCTGCCGGACGTAGCTGCCGGGTTTTCACAGAGAATGTGATGAACATCGCTGAGATATTTTATGTTCGATGAAGCGAGTTCGCCAGATCAATCCTGATGCCATCGATAATCAGCCCTTGCTGGGGCTTGCTTGGTGATCGTCTCCTTCGATCAGCGCCCTGACCAGCCGGTCGATGCTGAACGCGATCATGTCAAACCCCTGGCGTGCTTCCGCCGGGGTAAGACTGTGCCCGGCGAACAGCCGCGCGTTGTAGTAGATGATCTCCAGTACCGCCGCGAACGGTTCTTCGTTGGGCGAGAGATCACAGGTGTGCCTGACCAGTGAATTGTTCAGGTTGAGATGCAGCACACCCTGCCCGATCTCGTCGGGAATATTTTGCAGGGCAAGATACTCCTCGATCAGCCGGGCGACCGGCGGGCTGACCTCCCCGCCGTCGAGCGCCGCGCGCGCTTTTGCGGCCTCGTCGCTGCCGGGCGGGAACACGAGAATCGCGGGGACGGCTTCCGGTTCGAACCGCGTCAGCCGGACACTGATCCCCTGGTCCGAATAATACCGGAGCAGTGACGCATATCTGTCCGCCTCGTCCTCGACAGGCTCGAAAAGCGACGACTCGCCGGGCGCTAACCGGTGCAGCTCGACACCCGGTCGGCTGTTCGCGTACTGTTCGATGAACAGCGCTTCGGCAAACCGGCTGGCATCGACGACGACCAATCCCGCCGAATCGAAAAGGAGCATCTCTTGCAGCACGCCGCGCTCCTCGACGGTGTAGTAGATCGCACCCTCACCGGCAGAAATGATCTCCGGCAGGGTCAGTTGGCCCCGGTTGGTTTCGAACGTCACCATGTCGCCGACCGCTTCGAAAAAGGCCGGGCTGTCCAGCGCCCAGGCTTTGATCAGGTCGTTGTGGGCCTGGACGATCCGCCGCCACGTCGAAGGCTGTTCGCGGGCCACCCGGACGAAGTGATCCAGCAGTTGGCGCTCCAGGATTCTCTGGACGAGCGTGTATTGATCGTCGCGTCGAACCTGTTCGCGGCTGGCGGTTGGGTTCAGGGCCGGGGTATCGACGATTCCCTGGACGAAGCGCGCCCAGCGCGGCAGCAGCCCGCGCTCCTGGTCGGTGATGAACATCCGGCGGATGTAGACGATCAGGTCACCGTATTCGAGCAGCGAAAGCGTGGACGAGGAAGGAACGAACAGGACGCCGCGCAGGGGCGTCCTTACCGAGTCGACGCGGTTGCCCGGCAGCGAAATCTCCTCGATATGATCGTGCAGGGGGATGACGGTCAGCGGCGAGAAATCGCCGAAACGGTCGGTGATGAACGCCCGATACTCGTCGATACCGGCGTCCAGGTGCCAGGGAGCGTCGACGGCGTTGGCGGGCTGTTTGCCCCCGTTGATGGTGATCGGCACGCTGAGGAAATCGGCGTAAAGGCGGACGATCTCCCGGACGAGTCCCTCGTTGAGTAAAAACTCGCCGGTCGGGTTGAGGTGGAGGATCAGTGTGCTGCCGGGCGATTTCCGGCGGGCGGGCGTGATGGTGTAAGTTTCGCTGCCCTCGCAGACCCAACGCCATGCCTCCGAATTTGCCTTGAAGCTCTGTGTGATCAGTTCCAGCCGGTCGGCGGCGATCAGCGCGGCGAGGATGCCGAGGCCAAACTGCCCGATCAACCGGTCGGCCTGGGCGTGTTCCCGGAACGAAAGGCGCTGATCCAGTTCGGCAGTGTAGCCGCGCCCGATGGTCGAGAGGTACGACTGAATTTCGTCGTGGGTCAGGCCGGAGCCGTTGTCCTGAATACTGATAGTGTGATTCGCTTCGTCGATTGATATGTCGATTCGGGGCGAATACGCTTCGACTGATTCGTCTTCGACAAGACGGCGGATGCAGGAATCGTAAGCATTCTGGATCACTTCGCGGAGGGCGGCTTTGGGATCGGCATAGAGGTGCTCGGAGAGCAGGCGGAGAATCCCGCCCAGATGCAGATCGAGCCGGTAGCGCTCTGGATCGTTCTTCCCGGTGGGATGATCAGCCTTCACCATAAACCCTGCCGTTTCGTCAACCCGAAGACCTGCCTATAGTATAGGCCACCGGAGAGAAAACTGGGCATGGCGAAGGCGCTGTTCGCTGCGACCCTCCCTGATCTTTTGTTTTTTC
>DAOUES010000319.1:0-4306 GCA_034430335.1 Anaerolineae bacterium
TCACCCTGCCTTCGGCGGTCGATATCGTGATCTCAGACTCGACCAGGTCGTTGATCTTGAAGCCCTCCGGCAGCGAAACCCGGAAGACGATCTCCCCCTCTCCCGCCCCGACGGACTGTTCTTCGAGGGTTTCGTCAGCATCCTGAATGTCCCCGACGACAGTAACCGGCGCTTCTTCGATTGTCAGTGCCTCCGGGTTGGGGAAGGTGACCGTACTGACGACTCCTTCTTCCAGGTCGATCACCCGGATGGCGTGGTTATTCGTATCGGCAACGTAGAGTTTGCCTTCTGCGTAATCCAACCCGCCCGGTTCGTCGAACTCGGCTGTGTCGCTGCCGCCATCGGCAAACCCGCCATCACCGCCGAGGCCAAACACGGTTGTGGTGATATTTGTTTCAGGATCGAGCGTTTTGATCCGGCTGTTGTAGGTGTCGGCGATGAATATCAGCCCCTCGTACGTTCCGGTCACATCCAGCGGGTGCTGAAGCCGCGATTCCCCGACTTCACCGTCGACATCGCCAAAAGAAAACAGCGAATTATCGGTCGGGCCGGAGACGGTGCGCACCCGGTTTGTGTCGAAGTCGACAACCCGCACGCTGCTCGACTCGCTGTCGGCGAAGTAAAGCAGGTTGTCGACGAAATAGAGTCCGCTCGGCTGGGCCAGCTCCGAACTTCTGGGCGTGTAATTTACAAGTCCTTCCCGCCCGTCACCGGCTTCCACCCGGAGCCGGTCGGCCTCGATCTCGTAGGCCCAGATTTGATGGGTGCCCGCCATTGCGATATAGAGCAGCCCCTTGTCATTCAACTCGACATCCCAGGGGCTGCGCAGGCTGATAGCTGTCGGGTCGCCGGTCGTGTTCGATGGGATTCCCTGCCCCCGTTCGCCCGTCCCGATGATCGTCGTCACCGTCCGGCTGACCAGATCGACCGCGCGGATGACGTGATTGTAGGTATCGGCGATATAGAGCGTATCGCCGGCGAGAGCCATTCCCTGCGGCTTGTCGAACTGTGCCTCGGCAAAATCGCCGTTGACAAGACCTCGCTGCCCGCTCCCGATGATATCCAGCACTTCGTAGCTGTCCAGGTCGGCGATCACGATCCGGTGGTGGTTGCTATCGGTAATGAACAGGCGGCGGCCTTCCACATCGGCCAACACTTTGCCCGGATAGCGCAGCAGGGTGTCCGGTTCGCCGCTGCCTTCCGGTTCGATCTCCAGCGGTTCCCGGTTGATTTCGTCCGCGCTGTCGAACGCGGCGACCATCTCCCCGATGATCCTGTCCAGCGATTCGAAGGGAGTCTCCCCGGCGTCGATGGCATAGATGTTCCCGCGCGGGTCGAGCAGCGCGAGGGTCGGCCATGCCCGGACTCCATATGCCTGCCAGACCAGGAACTCGTCATCGTTGATCACCGGGTGGCGCAGACCGTAGCGCTGGACGATCTGCTCGATGTTTTCCGTCTGTCCTTCGTTGTCGAACTTGGCCGAATGCACGCCGATCACGACCAGCTCGTCAGGATATTTGTCCTCAAGCCGTTCGAGCACCGGGATCATGTGAATGCAGTTGATGCAGCCATACGTCCAGAAGTCGATCAGCACAACTTTGCCCCGCAGATCGTCTAACGTCAGCGGGGCGGCGACGTTGACCCAATCGAGGTCGGCGGGGAATTCCGGGGCAGGAACCTGCCCCGAATACTGCTCAAGTTTCTCCTGGTCGACTTCTGGAGGTTCACTTTCAGATGTGGGGGAATCGATAGGAATATCGTAATCCGTATCTGGTATCAGGCCGGGCTGCCCCGCACACGCCGACAACGTCAGCGCGGCGATTCCACCCAGAACGAGAAAAAGAACCGTGTATTTACCCGTAAACATTCATCATCCATTTCACTGCCAATAAACCGAGTAATCAGATATTTCCTATCAGAATATAACAATTTTGCAGTGAAGATATCAATTCGGCCTCAACCTCGTTGAGCGCCTTTGCCCTTGACCTCCACCACGATTCGTGATATATGAACAATAACAACAAATACAAATTCAGTTTCACAGCAGTGCAACAGGCCATTTGAGGAGAGAACAACATGGGCCGCGAAACTGGAAGTCGGCTCAAATCGCGGTGTCCAGAGTGCCTGGCCGCAGTCTGGCTCAAGGATTCGGTCGAGCAATGGGACCCGGTCACCTGCCCGGAATGCCACACCGCCCTGGAAGTCGTCAGCCTCCGCCCCCTCACACTGGATTATATGGACGAGTGGGATGACGATGACGACTTCTACGACGACGAGGAAGACGAAGATTGGCGTTGAGAGCAGCCGTGACCATCCGCCCGGTTGCCAGTCTATACTGTCTGCTTGTCATTCCATTAAAAAATCTTAGCTGATCTCATCCGGCCCGTCTCGATTTACGGGTAAAAGTAAAAAAGCGCCCTTCGGTAGAAGGGCGCTGGTCGAATGTTCCTAGCGGGCGATGGTTTGTGCCCGTTCCGGGCCGACTGTGATCAGCTTGATCGGCACCCCAACGGCCTGTTCTATTTTCTCGACATAGGATTGGGCAGCGGCGGGGAGCTTTCCGTAATCGGTGACGCCCATGATATCCTCCTGCCAGCCGCCAATCGTTTGATAGTCCGGCTCGCATTCGGACAACAATCCCTGATCGCCCGGTAGCTCCCTGATCGTTTCACCCCTGAATGTATAGGCATCGGCGATTTTCACGGTATCAAAGCCGCTCAGAATGTCGAGCTTGGTGACCACCAACTCGGTCAGGCCGCTGATCCGTGCTGCATAGCGGAGGACGACCGTATCGAGCCACCCGCAGCGGCGGGGACGCCCGGTTGTCGTGCCGAACTCGTCCCAGGGATTCGCCCCGGTGCCGCGCAGCCGGTCGCCTTTTTCATCGAGCAGTTCCGTCGGGAACGGCCCGGCACCGACGCGGGTGCTGTACGCCTTGGCGATGCCGATCACCCGCTCGATATAACGGGGGCCGATCCCCAGCCCGGTGATTGCTCCGCCGACCGTCGGCGTGGAGCTGGTGACGAAGGGATAGTTGCCATGATCGATGTCGAGCAGCGTGCCCTGAGCGCCCTCGCAAAGCACCTGCTTGCCGTCTTGAAGCGCCTCGTGGAGCATCAACGGCACATCGACTAGGTACGGCTGGAGAAATTCGGCGGCAGCGTACAGACTGACGGCTGTCTCGTCCGGGTCGAGCGGTTCGGCCCCGTATAACGCTTCGAGGTAGCGGTTGCTGTATACAGTATGTTCTTTGACCCGGTTGGCGAAATCTTCCAGATCGGCGATCATCCCCATTCGCAGCCCAACACGGGCAACTTTGTCGGTGTAGGCCGGGCCGATGCCGCGCTTGGTCGTGCCGATGGCCTTCTCCCCGCGCTGTGCTTCCCGCGCCCCGTCGAGCGCGATATGGGCCGGGGTGATGATCTGGGCGTTCATCGCTATTTTGATTCGATCCGGCGAAATGTTGATGCCCCGGTCGGCCAGCCCCTTTAACTCCTCGACGAGCTTCACCGGGTTGATCACCATTCCCCCACCCAGCACGCAGACCACGTCCGGGTAGAGGGCACCGGAGGGCACCAGGTGCAGCTTGAACGTATCGTCGCCGACACGGACCGTATGCCCGGCGTTATCGCCCCCGGCGAACCGGGCAACAATATCGGACTGTGCGGCGTACCAATCGGCGACGCGCCCTTTCCCTTCGTCGCCCCACTGAGCGCCAACTATCACATGAGCAGGCATGATACTCTCCTCTTCTTCAGTTCTTTCAAATGATCGACGCGCTGCGATGATCAGCGCGGCAGCCGCTTCCTGATCAGGTTCAAAGGCCCTTACTCCGGCAGCACGAAGCTGGCAACGGTCCGGGAGAGCAGCGCTGCGCCGACAACCAGCGCATCTTCGTCAAAATCAAAGTGTGGACTATGGTGAGGGTAGACCAGGTCCCGGTCGGGGTTCGCCGAGCCGATGAAGAAGAAACACCCCGGAATCTCGTCCATGAAGTAGGACATGTCTTCGGAACCCATCGTGCGAAGATCGCCGATGACGTTCTCCGCGCCCAAAAGTTCGGCGGCGAACCCGGCCACCCGCGCCGCGAGCGCCGCGTCGTTGTCGACCGTCAGCGTCATCTGGTCGATGGACAGATCGGCCTGGCATTGCAGCGACCCGGCCACGCCTTCGCAGACTTCTCTCAGGCGGCGGCGCAGCAGGGCATGAACCTCTTGATCAAATGCGCGGATGGTGCCCTTCAATTCGACGGTCGGAGGAATCACGTTGAAAGCATCACCGCCGTTCACCCGGCCAACCGTGATCA
>DAOUES010000320.1:0-1529 GCA_034430335.1 Anaerolineae bacterium
ATGATCCCGGCCACATCTCGTGTATCTAAACGTTCAATATCGCCATTCACCAGACCGCGATAGGCTTGGCGGATGCCATAAACCTCAAGACCATAATAGGTGCCGGCGCGCACAACCGCTCGAATAGCCCCGTTCATACAGGGGGAGTTGCCCCCGCTGGTCATCACCGCAATCCGTCGTATTTCACTCATAACGTATAACCCACCTTTGTACTCGATATCACCTGCACAGGAAAACCCTGGGAAGTTTACAGGTTGTATGCATCTCCTCGACCAGGTTATTCCCTGCCTGTTATCCACAAATGACTTTTAGCGCTTCATCTTATAAAGGATAACAGGTCATTGTTAACATTTGGTTGAGACAATTTTAGACCGGGTTAATAGTTTCTCTCCCCCCAAATCAGGAGGAGATGATCTGAACAGCCTCCTGCCCTACTATGGGGAAGAGTTTAGCTTCCAGATCAGGACAATAATGCGTCGTATCATTTGAAAAGTCAATTTCTACATTGCCGTTTTGATCAAAAACGACGAAGGAGAACTGATCGTTCCCCGGGAAACTGATCAACACACCATGAATATGCTGCATTTTCCGCCGGTCAAGTTCCGGGTCGCCGGAACGCTCGATTTTGATGCGGAGTTTCACCGGCATATTCGCTTTGCCAGCAGGCTTTGATGGTTTGACGACGCGCGGTGCAGCCCGATCACCGTTGGCGGCCCGCTGTGGAACGTCAGCCGCCGACTGCTCTACCAATCCGGGTGCGGCGGCTCCGGAATTTTCATCTGCCAACTGCCCCGTCTCCGATTCTGGTGCTGCATCCGGCACCGTTTCATACGGTAGATTATCGACCGGTTCCAGGGGTGGAGGGCTGGCGATCTCGCATTCTTCCGGGGGAGGCGAATAGTCATACGGAGGTTGATCAGAGCCGTAATCGTCAAGGCCATCATAATAGTAGTCAGGCTGATTGTACCCGTTATCATTAACTGATGCAGTCTCTCCCGACTGTACTGCCCTGTTGCTATTGGGGCCTGGGATTGGCTGCAAGATTTCAAAGTTCGTCGTGGCTTCGTCGCAGAGCAGTTTGGGTTCTCCCCGCTGCGCGTCGATTTTCCCGCGTACCAGCAGAACACGATCCGGCTCCCACAGGTGTTTGGTTTCGTCCCAGGTGCTCGGCCAGATCACCACCTCGATGTGCCCGTACAGATCCTCCAGCCCGGCGAAGGCCATCGGCTTGCCTTTCTTGGTCGTGTGAGGCCGGACATAGTTGACCATCCCCGCCATCGTTACCTGCCGGTCATGGTCGGCTTCGGAGAGATCGGCGCTGTAGGCAGTTACGACCTGCCCGATCTTGTCGATGACACTTTTCAATGGATGTTCGGAGATATAGACGCCAACCAGTTCGCGTTCCCACTGGAGCATCTCGCGGCGGCTCGCCGGATTGGATACTTCCGTCACCAGCACGCCGCTGGCGTCGGTATCGAGCTTTACGCCGGTCGAGTCGCCGAACAGACTCATCTGCCCCACATCTGCCG
>DAOUES010000321.1:0-33661 GCA_034430335.1 Anaerolineae bacterium
GCGATCATCACCCGCCCCCAGGTCGGCCAGATCGAATCGACGGTCAGCTTGCCGTTGTGAACCGTGTATTCAGGACGCTGCGGGTCGAGGAGATCGGCGAATGTCATGCCATCCGGTATGCCCTCGCGTCCTACCGGCATGGTCAGCTTGGTCTTTTTGTCGGCAGCGTTGATCGCCACCACCGCGATTTCGCGGCTCTGCTGTCTCATGTAGCTGAACACCGTATCGCCGACCTCAAGCGTGGCGTACCGTCCAAGCGTCAGCGCCGGGTGTTCTTTGCGGATTGCCGCCAGGTCCGAAATGACCTTGAAGATGTTCCGTTCCTCGTCCGGCCAGGTGTCGCCGGGGGCGGGCATCGGCTTTCGCAGCGCTGCGTCGCCGTCTTCCTTCGATCCCTTCATCCCGACTTCGTCCCCGTAGTACAGGCAGGGGATGCCCGGCGCGGTCAGCAGGAAGATCAGCGCCGGGTAGAGCAGCCTGGGATCGTCCAGTTGGGAGAGGATGCGCGTCACGTCATGGTTGCTGAGGAAATTTACCAGGCCGATGTCTTTGTACAGCCCCCACTCGGTATGTGACGCCCGCTCGACCAGCGCCTTGAGTTCCCACAGGTTCGCCTCGTTGAGCGATGACCAGATCGCCTTGTGAAGCTGGTAGTTGGTTCCCGCGTCGAGCAGATCGGGCGCTACCCACTTGCGGTAGTCTCCGTGAACCACTTCTCCAAGAAGGAAGCAGTCCGGGTTGGCCTGTTTGCATTCTCGCCGGAACTCCCACCAGAATTCAGGCCCGATTTCATAGGCGACATCCAGCCGCCACCCGTCGATCCCCATGTCGCCCAGCCACATCCTGACGACTTCGAAGATGTAGTTGCGCACTTTGGGGTTTTGCAGGTTCAACTTTGGCAGTTGGTAGTGACCCTCCCAACCCTCGTAGGCGAACCCGTCGTCGAGCCGACCGGTGCCTCCCCAGTTGATGTGATACCAGTCCGCGAATTGTGAATCCCGCTTTTTCTTGAGGATATCCCGGAAGGCGAAGAATTCGCGGCTGGTGTGGTGGAACACTCCATCCAGGATGACGCGAATTCCCCGCCTGTGCAGCTCGTCGACGATCTCGTTGAACAGCGTGTTATCGCCCAGCCGCCGGTCGATGCGGAAGTAGTCGACGGTGTCGTACCCGTGCGACAGGCTTTCGAACACCGGCCCGAAGTAGATTGCCGTGATCCCCAACTGCATCAGGTGATCGTACCACCGGCGCAGTTCACCCAGGCGTGGCTCCGGTTCGCTTTGCAGGTCGTTCTTACCGGGCGCATCCAGGAAACCAAGCGGGTAGATATGGTAAAACAGCGCCTGCTGTGCCCAATCGGGCACCCATTGTGTCGGCTGTTGAGGAAAACGCATCACGGTTTGCCTTTCGGCTCTCTGGTCGATCCGTTGATCCTTCTACTGCATCGCTCCTGCTAACGGGCCGCATGCCGGGCACGAACCATCCGGCCTGAGGATGGCGTAGCCCGCCTGCGGATCGGTGCCGCTGTATTCTGAGATATCCACGTTGAAGATGATCACCAGCCGGACGCGGCCACTGCTGCGCAGCAGTTGAACCGAGCGCCCCAACCACTGCGCCTGCTCGGTGACGCTCGTCCCTGCGCCCCACGAGAAGTTCTGCGCCAGTGGACCATATCCGTCCGGGCTGACGTAGCCGAGTTCGGTATAGCACAGCTTCGAGCGCGGGAACGAATTGGCGTACAGGTTGTAGGTGCCGTTGAAGTACCACGAATAGTGCGCCGCGCCGCCGTCGGCGGGATGCCCGAAATTCTGGTCGGGCGGAGTCGCCCCGGCGTTGTAGTGAACGCCCAGGCAGTCCATGTAATTGGCTGCTCCGGCAGCCGCCATCCCCGCCAGGTAGCGATCGTCGCTGACGACCGCGCCGGGGATGTTCGCCCCGGTCGGCGCGAGCGCCCCGGAGATCACCAGCACGTTCGGGTTGGCGGCCTTGATCGCGCTGTAGGCAGGAGCCAGCATAAAGTTGACGTATGCGCCGGGGTCGATCTGGCCGTTGGGCCATTCCCGGTCGAGGTTCATCTCGTTCCAGACCTCGATCCCGTCCGGGCCAAGCGCCGCGACACCGGCAAGGTAGGCGACGTAAGCGGTGTAATCGATGCTGTTCGGCCAGGCGTGGCCGGGGATGCTCAACAGGATTTTCATCCCGGCGGCGTGCGCCTCGTTGATCTTCCCCGCCGCGTTGCCGGGGTCTTCGCCCGGTGCCCACTTCTGCTGGACTTTGATCCAGGTCATCCCCGCGCCCTGCATCAACCCGACATTCGCAAACGAGTGCGACTGCCCGCCCAGTTCGAAGGCACCCCCTGCGCTCGGTGCCGGGGCGGGGGGTAGAACGGGAGCAGGTGTCGGTATCGGTGTCGGGGTAGGTGCCTGTGTGGGTTCGGGGGCCAGAGCTTCGGCAGGCTGTGCCGGTGCTTCTCCACTGCTGCCAGCCGCGTCGGTCACCGGCACGCCGGCGAGATCACCTTCGATGTCGCACAGCCAGGCAGCGATCCAGCCGCGTGTGCCGCTGGCATCCACGAATATCCAGTTGCCGACTGCGTTCCGGCCCAGCACGGGCAGCGGGATCAGCGGCTCGGCGGTGCCGATCTGCGGCTCCTGGTCGTTCGGGCCGCTTCGAACACGTAATCTGGCCTGTGGAACCGCCACCGTCGATGTGGCCGCTGGCGCGGCGCTCGCTGCCGGGGCAGGCGCTTCGGCGGTGGGTTCCTGTGTTTCGGCTGGTGTTTCCTGTGCTGGCGCAGTGACTCCGCCCGTCCCTTCGACGACCGGCAGGCTCATCACGTCCCGGTCGACTTCGCAGTAGCGGGCGGCCACCCACCCGGTGACGCCGTTCACGTCGATCAGAATCCAGCTTCCGTCATTGTTTCGGCCAAGAACCGGGACAGTGATCAATGGTTCGGCGGTCGTCACCTGGGTGAAATCGGCACCGGGGCCGCTTCGTGCCCGCAGCCGGGCGAGCGGAGTGGCCGTCCCCTGCACGGCTGCTGACGTGTTCGCCGCGCTGACGACCGGTACGCTGTTGATGTCGCCGTTGACGCGCAGGTAAGCGTAGCTCCCCCAGCCGCGCGTGCCGTTGTACTCGAAAAAGTACCAGGTGCCGTCGACGCTCTTCCCGATCAGGGGCACCGTCTCCCCGATTGGGAGCTGCCCGATCTGTTCGTATTCCGCGCCGGGGCCGCTCCGTATCTTCACATAGTCCAGCGCCGTGACCGTCACCGTGCCCTGGTAGGCGGGTTCGGCGGCCAGCACGCCGGTCGCTGGTATGCTGATTAAAATGGTCAAGAGAATGGTCAGGAAAAGTGTTTTGTGGAGCCAGTGTTTTTTCATATGAGTGAAGGTTCCTTTTGTGTGGTATCGTTTGAAACTGAAGGTTATTGTAGCCTGACCGATCACAATTTGGCGAGTCGGGCGATTACGCCGGATGTTCACCGGTAGCTGGCTTTCCAGGGGCGCTGATCCTCCTGGCCGCTCAACCACCCAGTTCGATCCGCCGGGTGATGGTCGAACCGGGGTACGTAGGGTTTGATGTCAAGCAGCGGCGTCTGATCCAGCACGTCAAGCCCTTTGACGAACAGTTTGTTCCTGTCCCGCCGAAGCAGTTCGACCACCGACAGCCCGATCGGGTTAGGGCGGTTTGGATGCCGGGTCGAGAATACCCCGTGATCGGCATCGTCGAGGAAAGGACGAACGGTCAGGCTCACTTCACCGCCCCGGTCGAAAACGTAGACCAGGATGATATGTGAGAACCCCTCGATGTCGCGTAGCCCTTCGCCGTAGGCGTCGAATACCTCGACCGTCCCCTCCGCCTCCGACCGCGCCGCCTGGCAGGGCATCCCTTCCCGTTCAACGAAATCGGAATGGATCACGCCGATGGGTGTAAAAGTGTACGTCGGTTGGATCATGGTTTCGCTCATTCCATTTACAACCTGTCCAGAAACTGCTCAAATTGCAGTGTCGCCATAAAACTAATTGTCGTCAGGCTGTCAGGTAAATCACACAAAAACATCCACTACACGCTGATTCCGGCCCTCCGCCTGCGACCAAACGCAGCCGCCAGTATCCCGCCGACCAGCACCAGCGGTGAGATGACCATCATCACGATCCCGATGATAAAAGTTGTCCGTGCGCTGGCGTGGATGCTGTCGACAAGCTGCACGCGGTCACCGGCAAACAGCCGCTCAGGGATCAGGTCACCGGTGCTGGCTTTCTTACCCACAACGGTGACCAGGTTCCCGTTTCTGAAGCCCTTGATCCGCAGCGACCCCTCGCCCAGTTCGCGACCGTCGTATTTGGCGGTCTGTACGCTGTAGGCCTCGTCGATGACTTCGTCCAGGCTGCCGCCAAATGTCACACTGTTTACACCTGTCGTGCTGATCGTGCCCCCGGAGATCGAGATGCTCAGTTCCGGTACGGTCGTTTCGATTGTCGACCACGATCCGTCGGTGGTGCTGTCCTCGTCGTCCGGCGGATCGACCCGCCATTCTTCGACGGTGTAGGCGACATGTTCATAAACGTTGAGTGGTGCGTTGTCTTCAAGCGTCCCGGTGATGGCGACTTCCTCGCCGGTTGGTGCCCCGGCGAAGCTCGATGCGGTCAGCTCCGGTAGATTCTGGATGCGCCGCCATTCGGCGGCCTGCTGTGGGGAGATCACGAAAGCCATCACCGCGCCAAGAATCAGGAAACACACTGCACCAATCACAGCAGCGGTCGCCGCTCCGATGCGTTCACGAATCCGGGCGAAGATACCCATGATAGCCTCCTGTTAAACGAGAATAATAAGGTCAGTCTAGCATAAATCAAAAAGAGCCGCCGGGGATGTCCCAGGCGGCTCTATGATCGACAGTTTGCCGGTCGAATCTATTCGAGATGCGGTGCCAGCCGGTTGATCAGGCGCTCTTTCGGCATGAACCCGGTGATCCGCTCGACGGCTTTGCCGTCCTTGAACAGGATCAGCGTCGGGATGCCCTGGATACCGAAGGCTTGCATGGTATTCATATTGGCATCGGCATCGACCTTGCCGACCTTCAACGCACCTTCGTATTCATCCGCCAGTTCTTCGACGATTGGTGCAATCATCTTGCACGGGGCGCACCATTCAGCCCAGAAATCGACCAGCACGGGCATATCGGCATCGAGCACGTCTTCCTCGAAGCTGCTGTCGGTAAATGTTAACGGTTTTGCCATTCTACTTTACTCCTCTAAGTTCGTTTTCATTCTCTAGACGGGCTGTAAACGGTAATCCTTACGGATGGTACCATGCCGGTCTGGTGACATCAATAATTCGGGCGGTCTGTCACGAAATCGTTGCAATGACAATCTATTTGGATGCTGTTCTGTCTGATTCGTTTCTTCATCTATGCGAAATGAGCGGAGCGAATTTTGTATAGATTGCTATTCCCAGTCCTGGAGCAGCGAAATCGCCTGCTCCGGCGTACGGATCACCTGGAACAGGTGCATATCCCGCTGGTTGATATGCCGCCCATCGCCATAAAAAGTTTGCATCAGGTCTGCCCAGTGTTCGCCCATCAGCAGGAACGGCTTGAGCGGTATCTGCCCGACCTGCATCAGGCTCCACGTCAGCGCGATCTCGCTCAACGTCCCGATTCCGCCCGGCATGGCGATAGCCGCATCGCTTTTTGTGACCAGGTAAATCAGCCGTTCGGTGAGTGTCTCCACCTGGATGATATCGTCGAGGAACAGGTTGGGCCGGCGGCCTTCCGCGTCGAACAGGCTCGCCGTCACCCCGATCACATGTCCCCCGGCTTCCTTCGCTCCCCGGCTGGCCGCTTCCATGATCCCGGCGTATCCGCCGGTCATCACCGAATAGCCGTTCTCGGCCAGCAGGCGGCCAAGCTGCACCGCCGTCTCGTAATCGGCTTCATCTCGTTCCGTTGTCGAACCACCATAGACGCAGACGACTGGATTCATCATCCTGCCCCCGGATGGCTGGTCAATGCTCGACGGCCTATTCTCCGCCCAGCCAATCGATCACGCGGTCGAAAAAGCCCTTCTGGTTGGCGGGTGGGATCACCGCATCGCCGAGTGTCTCCGCAAGCTGCCCGAAAAGCAGATATTGTTCCTCGGTCAGGTTCCTGGGAATTTCCACTTCCACCATCACTTCCAAGTTGCCGTATCCGACGTGAGTCCCGTCGCGGCGGAGGCGCGGCACACCCTTCCCCTTGATGACGAACACCTCTCCCGACTGCGTTCCCACCGGGATGATCAGTTCGTGGTCGGATTCGCCCGTGGCCGTGAGAATCGGCACCATCAGCGTGTGGCCCAACGCAGCCTGGGCGATATTGATCCGCAGCTTGATGAACAGGTCGTCACCCCTGCGGCGGAAATATTCGTGCTGGCGAACCGATACGACAATGTAGAGATTACCCGGCGGCCCGCCGTTCGTGCCGGGTTCGCCTTCACCGCTGATCCGTATCTGTGTCCCCTGGTCGACCCCCGCCGGGATGCTGACCCGCAGTTGGCGCACTTCGCGAACCTGGCCGTGCCCTTTGCATTCGTGGCAGGGTAACGTGACAACTTCGCCGCTCCCGTTGCAGTCCGGGCAGGTGGTGATATTGACCATCTGTCCCAGGAATGTCTGGCGGACGCTGCGCACTTCTCCCGAACCGCCGCAGCGCTGGCAGCGAATCGGGTTGGTGCCGGGTTCGGCCCCGCTTCCGCCACACGTCCGGCAGGTGGCCGTCCGTTCATACTCGATCTCGCGGTCGGAGCCGAAGACCGCCTCTTCGAAGTCGATGGTCAGGCGATACTGTAAATCCTGCCCGCGCCGGGGGGCGTGCCGGGAGGCGCGCCGTGTGGATCGGAACCCCCCGCCGAAGAACTCGTCGAATATATCGGAGAAACCGCCGAAACCGCTGAAAGGATCGCCGCCCATTGAGCCATTGATTGCCGCGTGGCCGAAACGGTCGTATGCGGCGCGTTTCTTCTCGTCACCGAGGACTTCGTAAGCCTCGTTGATCTCTTTGAATTTGGCCTCGGTGCCATCCTCTTTCGCCACGTCAGGATGATACTGGCGGGCTTTTCGCCGGAAGGCCTTCTTGATTTCTTCAGGGGTGGCCTCGCGTGAGACCCCTAATATCTCGTAGTAATCGCGGTTCCCAACTGTCGACACGTTCACCATCCAAAACGAAAATTTCAGGAGATTGATTTTACAGAATCCACCTGCCTGATCCCGATCACGGAAACTATTCTACTCCAGCGCTTTCTATACGCCGAATCAAAAGCGCAGGTTGCGAAAAGGCCAGCACCATCTGCAAGATAGTGCTGGCCTGAATTCGTCGCTGATTTCTGATCTATTCGACCACTTCGCCTTCGACGACGTCTTCGTCGCCGCCTGGCCCCTGGCCTTCATCCGGCCCGGCTTCGCCCTCGGCTGCTGACGCCGCTGCCTGATCCTCGTACATCGACGCGCCCAGCGATTGAATCTGCCTGACCAGGTCGTCGGTCGTCCGGCGAATGTCGTCGGGGTTGTCGCCTTCCAGGGCTTTTCTGACCGCCTCGGCCTTTTCTTCGGTCACTTTCTTCGCTTCGTCGGGAAGCTTGTCGCCATAATCGCGGATCATCTTCTCTGCCGAGTAGACCGCGCTGTCCGCCGTGTTGCGAATTTCCTGCTGTTCTTTCTTACTGCGGTCGGTCTCGGCATGTTTCTCGGCATCCTTGACCATCTTCTCGATCTCGTTTTCCTGCAAGCCGCTTGATGCCGTGATTGTGATGCTCTGCTCGCGCCCGGTCGCCTTGTCTTTTGCCGAGACGTTGAGAATACCGTCCGCGTCGATGTCAAACTTCACTTCGATCTGCGGGACGCCGCGCGGTGCAGGCGGGATGCCGTCGAGGATGAACTTGCCCAGCGATTTGTTGTCGATTGCCATCGGGCGTTCACCCTGCACGACGTGAACCTCGACCTGCGTCTGCCCGTCCGAAGCCGTGCTGAAAATCTGGCTCTTCGATACCGGGATCGTCGTGTTGCGCTCGATGAGAGGGGTCGCCACGCCGCCCAGCGTTTCGACGCTCAGGGTCAGCGGAGTCACGTCCAGGAGCAGGATGTCCTTCACATCGCCGCCCAGCACGCCCGCCTGGATCGCCGCGCCTAACCCGACCACCTCGTCGGGGTTGACGCCCTTGTGCGGTTCCTTGCCGAAGAAGTCTTTCACGGCGGCCTGGACTGCGGGCATACGGGTCATCCCGCCGACCAGCACCACTTCGTCGATGTCTTTAGTCGATACACCGGCATCCTTCAGCGCCAGTCGGCATGGCTCGATTGAGCGCTGGATCAGGTCGTCGACCAACTGCTCAAGTTTGGCGCGGGTGAGCGTCATCTGGAGGTGCTTCGGCCCGCCTGCGTCGGCGGTGACGTACGGCAGGTTGATCTCCGTCTCCGTCTTGGTCGAGAGTTCTTTCTTGGCGTTCTCGGCGGCTTCTTTCAACCTCTGGAGGGCGGGCTTGTCCTGCCGCAGGTCGATCCCCTGCTCTTTCAGGAACTCGTCGGCGATCCAGTCGATGATCCGCTGGTCGAAGTCGTCACCGCCCAGGAAGGTGTCGCCGTTCGTCGACCGCACCTCGAACACGCCGTCGCCCACGTCCAAAATCGAGATGTCGAACGTGCCGCCGCCCAGGTCGTAGACCGCGATCGTTTCGTCGGTTTTCTTGTCCAGCCCGTACGCCAGTGATGAAGCCGTCGGCTCGTTGATGATACGCAGCACCTCCAGCCCGGCGATTCTCCCCGCGTCCTTCGTCGCCTGCCGCTGGCTGTCGTTGAAGTAGGCCGGGACGGTGATCACCGCCTGGGTGATCTCCTCGCCCAGGTATGCTTCGGCGTCTGCCTTGATCTTCTGGAGAATCATCGCCGAGATTTCTGGAGGCGAGTATTCCTTGCCGTTCATCTTGACCCAGGCGTCGTCGTTGGTTGCCTTGACGACCTCGTAAGGCACCAGCGACATCGCCTTTTTGACTTCCGCATCTTCGAACTTACGCCCCATCAGGCGCTTGATCGAGGAGATGGTGTTTTCACTGTTGACCACCGCCTGCCGGTGGGCCACCTGCCCGACCAGCCGCTGCCCATTCTTGTCGATGGCAACTACTGACGGGAAAAGTCGTCCGCCTTCTGCCGATGGAATGACCGTTGGTTCGCCGCCCTCGATCACTGCGGCGACAGAGTTGGTTGTCCCTAAGTCAATGCCGATTATTCTACCCATTCGTTTACACTCCCTGTCTTTCTTTAAATTTCAACTGATAATTGCAGTGTTATTTTCTTCGTCTCATAACAACTGTACGTGTGCTGCCCGGTATTTGTCTTAATCCTGTGGCCTATTTTGCCACGACGACCATCGCCGGTCGCAGCACTTTGTCGCCGATCATGTAGCCCTTGCGAATGACTTCCATGACGTGCCCTGACTTGTAATCCGGCGATTCCGATTCCATCACCGCCTCGTGATACGCCGGGTCGAACGGTTCGTCAAGCGCAGCGATGGTCTCTACCCCCAGTTCTTCTAACTGCCCGACCAGCTTCTTGTAAATGAGTTCGATCCCCCCGAACCATTCACTTGCGCCGTCGCCTTCGGCCAGTTCCGGTTTGTTCTCAAGTGCCCGGTCGAAATCGTCGACCACCGGCAGCAGCCCGATCAGGATGTCGCTTTGAAGGGTCTGCTTCCACTGTTCGCGCTCGCGCTCGGTGCGCTTCTTGTAATTTGCGAGTTCGGCGCGGGCGCGCTGCCAGCCGTCGAGATATTCGCTTGCTTTCGCTTCGGCCTCGGCGAGCAGTTCCTCCGGGGTAGGGGGAATCTCCTCGCCCGCCGTCTCGTCGACCGGTGCTTCGGTCGATTCTTCTTCTGGCAGGGCACCCTCTTCGATCTCGTCGACTTCCTGTTCGATACTGTTTTCTGAATTGACGTTTTCTTCTTGCTTGCTCACGCTTTATCCTCAACGACTGATCAGGTATGGTTACTGTCTATCACAGCGATTGAATTTTACCTGGATGATATAAGAGATACGTTAGAACCGGTAGTTTCTTATGGCATTCTTACTCAGTGTCCTGTAAACCTGGATTTTCAACACTTTACCCGATGGATCACAAACCCCGATCCCATCTCGTAGGGGCGAGGCTTGCCCTTGACCAGGGTCGACCTGTCTCCGATCCATCTCGTAAGGGCGCAGCGGGCTGCGCCCGTTGGTCGACCAGCGGTCGACCAATCTCAGGACTGCCCCGCGAGGTGGTCGTCTTCGCCGTAAACTTCGATCAGCATGTCGGTCATCAACCCGGCAACGTACCGCACGGCTGAGATCGCCCGCCCGTAGTGCAGCCGGGTCGGGCCGAGCACCCCCAGTGCGCCGGTCGCCTGGCTGTGTCCGTAGCGCGAAAGCACCATCGACGTATGGCTTAGTTCTTCCCAGCGTCCTTCACCCGCGATCATGACCTGGACGCCCTCCGCGCCAGGAGTGAGCGCATCGGCCAGTATCTCTTCGAGGAGACTCTGCTCCTCGAGGATATGGAGCGCCTGCCTTGCCCCTAACCGGTCGGCTTCGACTGGCTCGGACGTTGTTTCTCTCTGTCGTTCTGGCGTCACATCCTGGCGGTCGGAGAGATACTGGGGCGCGAAGAAATTGAGCAGCCCATCCGAATACACGGCCCGGTGCCAGATTCCCGCCCGGTCGAGCAGATCGGCGGCCAGTCCCATGATCTCCTGTTCCAGCGTGGGCTGCTGCTGCAAATGAGAACGTATCCAACCGGCCAGCTTTCCGGTGCAAAGCGTATTGATCTGGGCGGCTGCCTCGCTGAGTTTGTCCTGGTTCACCGGTTCGGAGAGCGAGAGCATCTGCTGGCGAACGGCTCCGCCTTCCAGCACCAGCACCATCAATACCATCCGGCCCTGGGTGCAGATCAGCTCGAGGTGCTTGAAGCGCGCCTCGGCGACCTGCGGCGTGGTCACCAGCGACGCCGTGCGCGTCGTTTTCGCCAGCACCGAAGCGGCCAGCCTCAGCCACTGCTCGACATCATACTGTGACTGGTGGAACTGGTGCCGGATCATCCGTTTCTCGGTCGATGACAGCTCGGTATCGCCCAGTAATTTCTGGACGAAATACCGGTATCCGGCCGCCGTCGGCACCCGACCGGCTGATGTGTGCGGCGCGTGGATCAGCCCTTCGTCTTCCAGCGCGGCCATGTCGTTGCGAACCGTCGCCGAACTGACATTCAGGTCGTACCCGTCGACCAGCACTTTCGAGCCGACCGGGTTGGCGGCCTTGATGTACTCACGGATGATCAAACCCAGGATGTATTCCTGCCGCCGAGACAAACCTGACACGTTATCTTACTCCAAATTAGCACTCTGTATTTTAGAGTGCTAAAACAACCGTTCTGTGATCGTACCATGAAGCCTACGGGCATGTCAAACCCGCTGCGTCATTGCGTCAAAAACCCAAAACCCAGCACAGCATTTCGCTCCCCCCACCTTGAGGAGGAGGGCTTGGGTGGGGGTGAAAACAGCGCCTTACAATATCGCATCGATCTGCCCGGCTGTCAGGTGATCGTCACCTGGTAGTCGGCGATAAACTTGCGGAACGGCTCTTTCAGCCCATCGGCTATCTGCCTGGCTAACGTCGTATCGTCCGGGCTGATGGAGTTGAACATCGCCAGCGGTTCGTCGCGCTGCTCTTTCCGTTTATCTTTCCACAGGTCGATTCTCTTCCACCGGCTGCCCTGGCCCTTCTTGACGCAGCGATACAGCCTGAAAGTCGAGGTCACCTCGATCCCCTCCAGGTGGATGCTCATGCTGAGATGGCAGACGGTCGACTGCTGGTAAACGAGCGCCGCCGCTTCCCCGGCAGTCCCCGCCGCCAGTTCGTCGATCCACTGCCCAAGCTGTTCCGGTGTCTCGTGTTTGAGGCGCACCCGTATCGCCTGGTTCAGCATCCTGGGAATGTCACCCCTGACCTTTTTCGTTTTCCGGCTGCCGGTGCCGGCATCCGTCACCGCGAGGTCTACCTCGGTGACGTTCAGCATCTTCAACTCGATCTCCGTCTCGACCTCGCAGTAGTGCTGCGGCGGCTGGCACGTATCGGGTACTTTTCCCTTTTTGGCCTTTTGCTGCCACTCTTTCCGACGCCGGGTCTTGATCGTGTAGCGGATGGTCAGCGCGGCGGCGACTGCCGCCATACCCCCAAGTCCCCCACCGATCAGCAGCAGTACCAGCAGCCGTGACGGGACACCGCCGGAATAGGGCTGTGGCTCGGGACCGGGCACGGGAGTAGGTTCGGGACGTGGTTCCTCCTGCGGCTCGGTCGGTTCTGGCGGAGGTTCTTCGCGCCCCGGAATCTCGACCGGCCCGCTGCTGGCGAAATTGTTGTCCTCGAAATCTTCCTGGATTTCGTTATGTACGTCGGCCTCGGCAGCAAATGAACGCTCCGACCCGCCCCAGTCTTCGGGCAGTTCCAGCCGCACCTCAACCTCCTGCGCGCGCTCCGGCCCCAGCGCGTCGATTGGCACGAACGCGATGATGTCCTCTGCTCCCTCGACGTAGACCGCCAGCGTGCTGGGCGGGACATCCTCCAGCCCCAGGTTGGCGACTTCGACGAACAGAACGGCTACCCGGCCCTCTTCCTCGAAGCCGATCACTTCGACCGTATTGACGACCAGGTCCCAGTATGGACCCTGGGCGTTCGCGCGCCGGATTCCAGCCGGTGTGATGACGGAAATTATCGCCACAGCGATCAGTATTCCAAACCACAGGGTTAGCGACCGTTTGTGTCCCATCGCTGTCTCCTTAATCCACTTTTTCTCTACCCCATCGCATCAATGATGATCATAGGGTAGAAAATCCTGGGTGCAAACTGGCCGGTTGGCAGCCGCTTTTGACGGCCACGCGGGTTCAACCCAATGGCGCGTGATTCTACGCTGTGGTAGAATGACTCATCGGCGTTAAAACAAACCTGAGTGTCGTCAGGCGATGATTTACAGGCACAGGACAAAGAACGATGGGCGCAGCGACTGTACGCTCGAAATCACAAAACTACTTCAGCCAGCAGGTTCGCACCCGGCAGTTGCTTGACCGCATCGGGCGTATCGCTGTTTATGTTATGCTCGCGCTGGTTGCCGCCGTTTACGTGGTTGCTCCCTTCCGGGTCGCCTACTGGTCAAAACTGCCGAACATCGGCGTGATGACCGAACCCCCGCTGACGGCGAACGTGGCGGTTTCCAGGGGAACCTTCGGGAATATGTCAACGGCCTCCGGTATGCCTGATCTGGCCCAGAATGAAACCATCACTGCCGTCGACGGCATCCCGGTATCCGGCATCGGCGAGTACCGGCAGGTGCTCGAAAGCCGCTCGGTTGGTGATACGGTTGTATTGACCGTCCAGGCCCATGATGGCTCGACGCGGGAGGCAGCGGTTGAACTATCGGCGGTTTCACCCAAACAAATACTGGTCATGTTTGGCATCCCCTATTTGATCGGTCTGGTGTACTGTACAATCGGCCTGTGGGTCTATTTCAGGCGGATCGGCAATGTCATCGGGCGCACCTTTCTGCTGTTCTGCACCGGCATTGCGCTTGTTTTTGGCACTACCTTCGACCTCTGGACGACCCATACCTTTTACCGGCTGTGGCTGGCATCGATTCCCATCGCCGCTTCTTTGCTGCTCGTTCTGACGTTCGTATTTCCCAGCGAGCTTCCGTTTGTCGCCCGCCGTCCCCTGCTGCGCTGGCTGCCTGCGGTATTCGGTGCCGCCATCCTCCTGATCGTACAATTTAATCACAATCAGCCGCACGAAATAACCATTGCCTATTGGCGTTTGGAGTATTATTTCGGGGGCCTCTCGATCATCGTTTTTTTGCTGGGGATGTTTATTCGTGGGCTGCTTGCGGTTTCCCCGACCGTCAGAGAGCAGAGCCGGGTAGTGCTGATCGGTGCGCTGGTTTCTTTTGCGCCCTTTGTGGTGTTTGCAGTTAATACGACCTTGCTGCCCATTACCTGGGTGATCGCCGCATTCCTGCTGTTCCCGCTGGTGCTGGCTTACAGCATCGTCCAGTACAACGTCCTCGATACGAACCGGATGGCGAGCTTCGCCACGACCTACACCGTCATGGCGGCGATAGTCCTCCTCGGATACGCCGTTCTGATTGCCGGGGTCAATGTCATTGCTGTGTCGTTTTTCTTCCAGACGGTTCCGGCGACCAACCCGCTGATGATCGCTTTTCTGGCTTTCATCCTGGTGCTTGCTTTCCAACCGCTTCGCCGCCGCCTCCAATCGGTGGTCGACCGCCTGTTTTTCCGCTCGATTGAAATGCACCAGGAACGGCTGACAGAGTTTCGCCACCAGTTGACGGTCGCCAGCGGCCTGGACGAAGTGATCCGGCTGCTCAAAAGCCAGATCGTCGAGGGAATCGTCCCGTCGCATGTCTATATCTTCCTGCGCGATCCACTCTCCGGTGATTTCGTCGCGGTTGGCGAAGGCCGCCGTCCCGATACCGATGTGCGTTTCGAAGCCGGGTCCGGGCTGGCCTACGCCCTGACCACCGCCCCGGATGTCCTGTTCCTGGAACTGAACAAACCCCTCCCTCAAGAACTGGTCGACGAGCATTCGCGGCTGGCGATCCTGCGTACGCCGCTCCTGGTTCCCCTCCAGGGCCAGGATCGGCTTGCCGGGTGGGCGGCGATTGGCGGCAAGCGTTCCGGCGAAGTCTATACCGTCAGCGATCTCCGCTATGTGAAAGCGCTCACGGAACAGGCGTCGCTGGCCGTCGAACGCGCCCAGGTGATCGGCGACCTTGAGCGCCGTGTCCGTGAGCTTGACGTTCTGAGCCAGATCGCCCAGGCAGTCAACTTCGCCGCCGATCCCGAATCGCTTCTCGAATTGATCTTTGCCCAGACGAGCAAGCTGATCGATACCACCAACTTCTACATTGTCACCGATATGCCCGAAGTCTCCGGGCTGGCTTATTCCTTCTTCCTCGAAAATGACGAGCGGATGCCTGAACGTGAAGGGCGGCCCTGGCCGAATTCGCTCGGTCTGGCCGCCGAGGTGATCCGCGCCGGGCGTTCCATTCTCACCGACGATTACCGGCGTGCCTGTGAAGAACGTGGAATCAAGCCCCTTGACAACCGCCACTTTTCCTGGATGGGCGTCCCGCTGAATGCCGGGAACCGCACCCTCGGCGCGATGATCGTCGCCAGCTACACCCAGGACGTGATCTTTACCGGCGAGCAGCTCAAGATATTCAACGCCATCGCTGACCAGGCTGCGACCGCGCTCGAAAAGGCGCGCCTGTTCGCCGAAACGGAAACACGCGCCCGCCAGCTTGCTACCCTGAACGTGATCAGCCGCGAACTGTCGTCCACGCTCGATCTCGAACAGCTCCTTGTTCGAATCACCCGTTCGGCGGTCGAGATTATCGGCACCGAAGCCGGTACGCTCTACATGATCGACGAGGAGACCGGCGAGATCGTCTTCCGTGTCGTTGAAGGCGGCGCGCAGGACCTGATCGGCACGCGGTTGCCGCCCGGTGCCGGGCTGGTCGGCAAGGCCGCCAGTTCGAAGAAGCCGGTGATCGTCAACGACGTGCTTCAGGATAAAGACTGGTTGAGTGATGTCGACCGCGAGACCGAGTTCCAGACGCAGTCGCTCCTCTCCGTGCCCATTCTGGCCCAGGATCAAAGTATTGGCGTTCTCCAGTTGATCAACCGTCGCGACGGCAAACCCTTCGACGAGGACGACGCCGAACTGCTGACCACCTTCGCGGCCCAGGCTGCAATCGGCATCGAGAACGCCCGCCTGTACGAGGCCACCGACGCCGAGCTTGCCCGCCGTGTCGACGAACTTCAGAACCTCCAGCGCATCGACCGCGAGTTGAATCGCACCCTCGACCTCGACCGCGTGATCCAGGTGACGCTCGACTGGGCGATCCGCATTACCGGTGCTTCGGCGGGTATGATCACCATGCTCAACGCCGAGGAGGACGGCCTGGAAATCCTCACCAGCAGAGGTTACCGGGAAAACTTCCTGGAAGAGTACAAAGAAAAGCCGGTGTCGTTGGATGTTGGCATTGTTGGCCGTGTCATGCGGCTGGGGCAGCCTGAGTTCGTCGAGGATGTCGCCAAAGACGAAGATTTTGTTTCCACCAGCGAAGAAGAAACCATTGCCCAGATCACGGTGCCCATTTTGCGCGCCAACCAGCCGATTGGGGCGCTCGTCCTCGAAAGCCACGTCGCCGGTCTGCTTGCGGTGCAGGATTTCGAGTTCGCGCAGCGCCTCGTCGAGCACGCGGCAGTGGCGATTGAAAACGCGCGCCTCGTCAAGGAAGTTCAGGACGCCAACCGCTCCAAGACGGAGTTCATTTCCTTCGTCGCCCATGAACTCAAGAACCCGATGACCTCCATCCGGGGCTACACCGATCTGCTCAAAGGCGGGCAGGTGGGCGAGATCAACGATATGCAGGTGCAGTTCCTGAGCACGATCCGCTCCAACGTCGACCGGATGACCCGCCTCGTCTCCGACCTTTCCGATACGGCCCGTATCGAAACCGGCAATATGCGGCTCGATATCGCCCCCGTGTCGGTAATGGCAATTGTCGACGATACGGTGCGTGGACTGAAGGGCCAGATTGAGGAGAAAGGGCAGGAATTGATCGTCGATATTCCCGACGATCTGCCGATGATCAACGCCGACATGACCCGCATGGTTCAGGTGATGACCAACTTACTCAGCAACGCCCACAAGTACACACCTGAGAACGGCACTATCGAGATTCACGCCCAGCCGATGACCGACACCAACTCCGAATCCGGCGAACAGAAAGAAGTGATCCACCACTGGGTCGTCGATACCGGGATCGGGATGTCGGAGGAAGACCTGGAAAAACTGTTTACCAAGTTCTTCCGCACCCAGCGCAGCAAGGATATGGCGTCGGGCACCGGGCTTGGCCTGAACCTCTCCCGCAGCCTTGTCGAACAGCACGGCGGGCGCATCTGGGTCGAATCCGAAGTTGGCAAAGGCTCGGCCTTCCACTACACCTGCCCGGTTGCCGAAGAAGAATCCGAATAGCCTCTTTCTTATAACACAAAGTCGGTTGATCGCCCCCTGTGGGGGAGATGGCGAACGAGGTTCCAGAGGAACCGAAAGTTCGGCAGAGGGGGTGGATCGTTGCCTCAAGATAGGCAACGCCAATCAATAAAGGTCCTGAATGATCTCGCAGCATGTTGATATTCGCCGCCCGCCTTCCCATCTATATATCGGCCTGGCCCTGGCGATTGTCGCCTGGGTGCTGAACTGGACTCTCCCCGGCGTCCGCACCCACCTCTTGTTTTTCCCACTGTGGCTGGGATACTGCCTCACAGTCGACGGCCTGGTCGTCCTCCGCAAAGGCCATTCCCCGCTGACCCGTAACTGGAAAGCCTACCTCGGCCTGTACCTGGTCTCCGCCCCGGCCTGGTGGCTCTTCGAGGCGATCAATCTCCGCACCCGGAACTGGGAATACGTTGGCCGCGATCTCTTCACCAACCTGGAATACGGCCTGCTCGCCTCCCTCAGCTTTTCGACCGTGATCCCGGCAGTCTTCACGACGGCGGAACTATTCTCCACGTTTGCCTTCGTCCGGCGGATCAAACCCGGCTGGCGGCTGGTTCCGAATAAAGCCGTGACCGTCGGCTTCTTCGTCTCCGGCTGGCTGATGCTCGCCCTGATGCTGATCTGGCCGCGCTACTTCTTTCCACTTGTCTGGCTGTCGGTCTACTGCATCATTGCCCCGGTCAATGTCTGGTTAGGCCACCGCTCGCTGGGATATTCCACCGCCGCCGGCGATTGGCGGCCCGTGTTTGCCCTCTGGCTGGGCGTCCTGACCTGTGGATTCTTCTGGGAGATGTGGAACTACTTCTCCTTTCCAAAGTGGGTCTACCACGTCCCGTTCATCGACTTTCTGCATGTCTTCGAAATGCCGATCCTCGGCTACGGCGGCTATATCCCGTTCAGCCTGGAGCTGTTTGCCCTCTACCACCT
Source organism: Anaerolineae bacterium (assembly GCA_034430335.1). GTDB lineage: Bacteria > Chloroflexota > Anaerolineae > Aggregatilineales > UBA3940 > JAFGOY01. The sequence goes on from DAOUES010000321.1 coordinate 18,057, forward strand.
GATCGTCGGCCTGCTGGGGCTTCCGCTCCGTGAGTTTGTCCAGATCGGTGACAATCAAAATCACCCTGCGTTATAATCACCCGCATGGAAAAGAAGCAGCCCATCACACTCATGCTCATGGCTGGCCTGCTGGTGATCGCTCTCGCCGGGTGCCAGTCTGCTCAAAACGATCCGCAGCCAACCCCAACCGTCGTCGAATCGGCAGAGGAAGAATCTTCGCCGACCGAAACGCCCACCGCCGATCCAACTGCCACCGCCACGCTAACCCCATCGCCGACTCCCGATGTCCCCGGCGGCTGGGAGACCTATCGCAGCGACGAGCTTTCGCTCTCGCTCTATTACCCCGCCGAATGGGAGCCGCTGACCACCAGCGCCGACAAGATCGATATTCGTGGTGCCGATGGCAGCGCCTGGATCGAAATCCATGTCGTCGACGAGGCTAACGCGGACGAGTGGGGAATCGGCTACACGCCCGGCATGCTGACCGAAGACCTGATCGATATCCTGCTTGCCGCTTCCCGCGAAGACGGCGATTTCGAGGTCGATCAGCCGCTGCTTACCCGCACCGGGGCGACCGCGCGGGTCACCACCGGGAGCTACCACGTTTTCGATGAAATGATCCTGATCGGTGTGATCGGCCTGCCCGACCGGGCGATTGTATTGGTCGGCCATAACGCCGAACCGGTCGGCCCCACCGACGACGGCGCTGAACCGCCTGAACAATCCTGGGCGCGCCTCGAACCCCTCTACGAGCAGGTGTTGTGGAGCATCACCCCCTTCGACGATTAGTTACCCTGTGAATCAAAAGAGAGTGAGCGACCTCACTCTCTTTTTCATTTGGAGTGACAGTAAAGATATGAAGTCCCCCTTTGCTAAGGGGGGACAGCTTCTCGCGCAGCGAGAAGCAGGGGGGTGATCAAACTGGACAACAGTTTATGGCTGTGCCCGCTTTGCGCCTACGATCCCGGCCTAACAACCCACGTCCACACCCTGACAAACAGCGGCGGCCCCAGAATCAGCACCCCGACGATCACCGCCGTCACCGCCGAAAGCAGCACCGCCGCCGCCCCTATATCCTTCCCGACCTTTGCCAGCGGGTGCAGATCAGGGCTGGCTAAATCGACAATCGCTTCGATTGCCGTGTTGATGAACTCCGCCGTCCACACCAGCCCGATCACGATGGCAAGCAGCGCCCATTCGATTGTATTCAACCGGAGCCACAGCCCCACGACGATCACCGCGATGGTAAAAAAAGAATGAATCCACGAGTTGCGCTGGGTGCGCAGCATATAGCCCCATCCCGCGAAAGCGTGGCGGAAGCTGTCGATCCGGTTGGCGCTGCGACGATCGTTCTGATCTGGGTTGTTCTCCGGTTTCATCAGGCACTGATCGCCCGCAGCGTATCGAGCACCGCCGATTGGAATGCCCACATTTCAGCCTGCTGGTCGGGGTCCTGGTGATCGTACCCCAGCAGGTGAAGCGTCCCATGAATCGCCAGCGTCTGTATCTCGGATAACAGCGAGTGCCCCGCCGATTGGGCCTGTGTTTCGGCCACCGGCACGGCGATGATCACGTCGCCCAGATACGGCGGCTCACCCGGTTCGGCGGCGTATGGGTCGCCCTCGACGCCAAATGACAGCACGTCGGTCGTCTCGTCGATCCCTGCGTATTGGTAGTTCAGGTCCCTGACGCGCTCTGCGCTGGTCAATACAAGGGTCAGCCCACACGGTGTTGGTGCCTGGGCCATGTTGAGGGTGTGCCATATGGCTTTGTAGATGCTGCCTTCGTCTACGTCTGCGGTTTCTTCAAATGATATTGAAATTGAAAAGTCCCCATCGCTCATAAAGATGTCTCCCCGGTCTGATTCAAAAGCAGGTCAGTCAACGTCATCTGGCATTGATGAAGGTGCCTCGTCTGGGGTAAATGCTTCGGAATAGGCGGATGGAGGGTGCGTCGGCGTGTCATCCTCCTCGGCAGAATCCTGATCGGTTCCGGCGGGCAGCGAAGCCTGGGTGCCGGGCTTCAATGCCTCAGGGTATTTGTCGCCCGGATACTTGATTCGTGGGTGATAGATGCCCTTCAATGTGCGGACAATCGATTCCTTGATCAGCTTGATTTCGGTCAGTGTAAGCTGCGAGTCGTCAAGCTGGTTGTAATCGAGCCGCTGCTGGACGATCCGCGTCACCAGTTCCTCGATCTCCTGGCTCGATGCTGGCCGGTTGGCGCGGGCGGCCACTTCGCAGCTATCGGAAAGCATCAGGATCGCCGTCTCCGGGCTGTGCGGGGTAGGGCCGTCGTAACAGAACTGGCTCTCGTCGATCTCCGACCCGGACTGCGCGGCTTCTTCCTTCGCCTTGTGCATGAAGAAAAGGATCGGCATCGTGCCGTGATGTTCGGCGATGAAGTCGATCACACGCGGCGGCAGGCGGTGCCGCTTTGCCAGTTCGAGGCCGTCGGTGACGTGCGCCTTGATGATCCTGGCGCTCGCCAGTGGGCTGATATCGTCATGCGGGTTGCGCCCGCCCTCCGTCCGGTTCTCGATGAAGAAGCCGGGGTTCGTTGCCTTGCCGATATCATGGTAAAGCGCCCCCACGCGGGCCAGCAGGCTGTCTGCGTTGATGGCCTGCGCTGCCGCTTCGGCGACGTTGGCTACGGCCAGCGAATGCTGGTAGGTGCCGAGCGCTTCATTCTGTAATTTGCGCTGCAATACGTTGTCCGGTCGCTGTAGATCGGTCAGTTTCAGGCTGGTTGCCATCCCGGTCAGCGCCCCGATCACGAACAGCAGTACCAGCGCAATCCCCGCCGACAGCAGGCCGTTGAGGATGGTCAATAGAATGAGCTGCAAAATATAGGCCGTGTCGGTCTGATTGGGCAGCTTGAAGATCAGGATGACGGCGATGCTCGCCGTCGCCGCTGCAAGCCCTGAAAGGAAGAACGTGTTCAACCGTGACGTGCGCCGCAGGCTTCCCGCCGCGAACAACCCGCTGACCGTCATCAGCGTGGCGATCTCAAAGGGGCTGTTGGCGAAGGTTCCCACCGTGATCGCCAGTACGACCGCCACCAGCGCGGCGAACTCCGCCCCGATCAGCGTTGTCAGTGCCAGGCTGAGTGCCGCTGCGGGGAACAGGTAGGGCAGGGTGTTGCTGTTGGGTACCATCACCTGTGCGATGAAGGCGAAAATCAGGAACAACGCCAGGATCAGCAGCAGCCGTCCGGGGCTGTTCAGCCATTCGCGGGCAAATCCAAGCAGGTATACAGATATCAAAACGGCGCTCAACAGGGCGATCAAAAAGGCGCTGGCGATGTTCATCCAGGTGATCGACTGTGAGGTCAGCCCCAGCGCGGTCAGCGCCTCGTAATCCAGTTCGTCGATCCGTTCCCCGGCTCGAACCATCACCTCGCCCAGCATGTAATTGTGCCGGATGTCGGGAACCGCGTTGCGGGCGTTCTGCCTCTGAGTCTCGGTTTCCTCGACGTTGAGCATACTGTTCGCCTTGATCAGCTTGCGCGATATCTCGACCGTCAGCGGGATCAGGTCTTCCGGCATATCGGTGCTGACTTTTAGCTCCAACTGGCCGGTGACTTCTTCGACATGCCCTTCCTTGACCGTCCCGCTCATCGCTTCTTCGATCAGGCTGGCCGATTCCCGCTCGACCATTTCGAACTGGCTGTCCGGGATCTGGATCAGCCTGTCCAGCGTCTCGGACGATAGGTCGACCAGCGTGATCGCCTGGAGATAGGTCTGTTTCAACGATCCATCGGCAAAGGAGTCGGCGCGAACGTCTTTGACGTAGGACATCAACTGGCGCGCCTTGACGATCTGCTCGCGGCTGGTGCGCGGGTTGGGATCGGTGAAGATGTCCTGTATGCTGGCTGCCGCCGCTTCTCTTGCCAGGTCGGTTTCGATCTGGCTGACGTAGCTGATCTCGCGTGGGGCGCGGATATCTTCGGTGGCGATATCGCCAACTTCAAGCTCGTCCAATGCCCTCGACTGGAGCATCGGCATCAACAGGATGAAGGTCACACCCGCGACAAACAGCACATTGACGACCACGACTCGCACCGTGCGCCAGAATCTCTGTATCCTCCCTGTCGATGTCCCGTTTGTTGCATTCATATCCTGATCCTCAAAACCGGGAGTTCGAATTACGAAAGCAGCGAGCGCACCACTTCGCTGACGAGTTTGCCATCGGTCTTGCCTTGCAGTTCCGCCATCAGCGGCCCCATGATCTTCCCCATGTCGCGCATACTCTCCGCGCCGGTCTCTTCGATTACTTTCCGCGCTGCCGCCTCGATTTCCTCGCGGGTGGCCTGTTTCGGCAGGTAGCCCTGGAGAATCTCCATCTGTTCACCTGCTTCCTGTTTCAGGTCGTCCCGCCCGGCTCGCTCCGCGTCGGCGATTGATTCCTGCTGCATTTTGACCAGCTTCTGGATCACACCCAGAATCTCCGAATCGTCAAGCAGGCTGTTTCCCTCGACCTTTTCCGCTTCGACCGCCGCCTCGACCGCTTTGTTGTAGGCGGCCATCGCCGCCTCGTCGCTGATCTTCTGCGGGCGTTCGACGTTGTGCTTGCTCAGTGCCTTTTTGACGAGGTCTTCTCGTTTGCGCTGTTCACTCTCATTGATCGCCGCCCGGACGCCGCGAATGGTGCTCTTCCGGGTATCGTCGCCGCTTTTCATCGCGTCTTTCAGGTCGGCAGTCAATTGATCTTTGAGGCTCATTGGTCGTTCTGCTCTTTCGTTCTTAATTGTTAAACAATCATCCCGCAGGGGCGGCCCTTGCGGTCGCCCGGAGGTTAACGTTTCGATTTTAGTCCGGCGATTTTGAATCTATCGAATTTTATAAGGCAGTCTCGACTATACCTGTATTCCGCTCCCTCCACCTGGAAAGGGGAGGGCTGGGGTGGGGGTCAAAATGTCGCCTTTTATTGCCTTACTGTTTCCTGGACCCTCATTATCGCCGGGTAAGAGAGTGCAAAAACCAACTTAACAAAGCACGTAGTCCAGGTTTAGATGGTATTAATAGTATATCGATCCACTGAGTGAATACAAACGCTGGCGGGCGTTCTTTCCGGACAAAAGACTCACCCCCGTCGCGGGTACATTCATAGTTGGGGGCGCATCGCGTTCGGTCAATCCATCCCGGTCGTCTGATCCCCACTTGAGCTTGGCGGCTTCAGCCCCGGGATAGAGATTTGATCTGCCCCCATATGTGAATACCCCTCCCACCGCCCCGCTTTTGACTCTATTCGACGCTCAGGCATATAATGTGTGAAGTCTTACAGGTGGGTAAAGATATATGGCAAAACGCCCAATTCGCCGCGAGCTGCTGACATGGAACGATGTCGAACAGTTGATGACCGTTTTGTTGGGGCAGCTCCGGCAGGCAGGTGAATTCGATGCCCTGGTGATGATCACGCGCGGCGGGATCATCCCCGGCGGCATGATCGCCGAGGCGCTCGACATCCACGACGTGCTGACCGCCTCGGTCAGGTTCCCGCAGGTGCTGGGCGATCAACCGCTCGCCGTCTGGCCGACCTTTCTCCAGTTCCCCGCTGATTCGCTGCTCGTCGACCGGCGTGTCCTGGTCGTCGATGATGTCTGGGCCAGTGGCCGGACCAGCAGCGCGGTTCATGGGCGTGTGGTTGCGGCGGGCGGCAGACCGGCCATGTGTGTGATGCACTTCAACCCTTACCGGTCATTGTTCAATAAAGCCGAGCCTGATTATTATGGCGCGGTGACCGATGCCTGGATCATCTATCCCTGGGAGATCGACCAGGGACTTGACAGGATTCCATCGCGCCCTTCGGGAGCCAACTGAGATCGTTTGACAGTTGATCGAGGCGAAAATCGAAAGGTGGATGACGGTTGAACTGCTGACCTGATCTGCCGATAGTACTATTTTCGCTTTTTTCTTAAACAGAATACTGTACAATGGAAATTGCATATTAGTGACAAAGCCAGTCTAGAGGTGAGTGATGACAACTGATCGTGATATCAAAGTAGTGTATGTTGAAGATGAACCGGCCATCGCCGAGTTGCTTAAAAGCGGCCTGGATTTATTTGGGATCGAAGTCAGCCCGATCTATGGCAACGCTGAAGATGCGTTCAACCAGATCACCAGTGAGGACTCCGAGTTGAAAGAGTGCAAGATGCTCGTTTTTGATATCCGGCTGCCCGGAATGACCGGCCTTGAACTGGCGCGCAAGCTCCGTGAAGCCGGTGAGACCCGTCCCGTGTTGATCGTTTCGGCCTACCAGCCGCCTGCGCGGGCCGAACTGGAAGAGCTTAAAGCTTCGTTCATGCCCAAGCCCTTTGATTTCGCCGGAATCGTGAACAAGATTCAGGACCTGACCTCGTAATCTGCGTCTCGACCTGTTATCAACTGACAATGTGGGGGAGCCGGTTTAAGCTCCCCCTTGACGTATTGAGGGCTGTTCGACCGCCTGTTGATCAGCCGAAATAAAAACTCCCGGCATCGGGCCGGGAGTTTTCGTATTTGTTTGATTGGAGTGTGGCGATTAACGAATAGCCTGCTCGGTGTCGGCGTCGAAAAGATGCATGTTGTCGACGTTCATCACCGGGTGCATCGTGTTGCCGACGTGGGCGTCGGAACGGGGATCGACACGCGCGGTATATTCGAGGTTGCCGGACTTGAAGTAGATGAATACTTCGTTGCCCATCAACTCGGTAACGTCGACCATGGCTTCGACGTGCGCCGTAGCGATGCTGGGCGGCGCGTAATTCGGGTCGTGAATATCCTCAGGACGGACGCCCAGGACAACCCGGTTGCTGGATGCACCTGACCACTGCTGTTTCTTTTCCTCGGTGGCCTTGACGCGGAATGCCCCGGTATCGACGTACAGGTTCCCGTCTTCCTGAACCAGTGTCGAATCGAAGAAGTTCATGCTCGGGCTGCCGATGAAACCGGCGACGAATACATTGGCGGGATAATCGTATAGAACCTGTGGCGTATCAATTTGCTGTAGGATGCCATCGCGAAGCACGGCAATACGCGATCCCATCGTCATAGCCTCGACCTGGTCGTGGGTGACGTAGATGAAAGTCGTCTCCAACCGATGATGCAGGCGCTGGATCATGGCGCGCGCCTCGACGCGCAGTTTGGCGTCCAGGTTCGAGAGCGGCTCGTCCATCAGGAAGACTGCCGGTTCGCGGACGATTGCACGCCCTACCGCAACACGCTGGCGTTGCCCGCCGGACAGTGCTTTCGGCTTGCGATCCAGGAGCATTTCGATGCCGAGTTCCTTCGCGGCTTGCTGCACGCGGCGTTCGATCTCATCCTTCGGGGTTTTGCGCAGGCGCAGCCCAAAGGACATATTGTCATACACCGACATATGCGGGTAAAGCGCGTAGGACTGGAAGACCATGGCGATATCGCGATCTTTCGGTGGTACGTCGTTCACCATCCGGTCGCCGATATAAATATTGCCCTCAGAGATTTCTTCCAGGCCGGCAAGCATTCGCAGCGAGGTGCTCTTGCCACATCCGGATGGCCCGACGAAAACCAGGAACTCTTTATCAGGGATTTCAATGTTGAGATCGCTGACGGCGACTACATCGCCAAATTTCTTTGTGACACTCTCATAAGTAACTGATGCCATTTGATGGACCTCCTAGCAACTGATCGCCAATTGGGTGACGATATCACTATTACGGGGAAGAATGTTATATTGATGCCGTATGATAAGCGACTATTCCCAATTGCACAACTGACACAAAGCGGATCAACGGGTTATTTTAGAGTGAGATTATGCCACCAGTTCAAAAAAAGCACAACCTGAGTGCATGGGAGGCGCAATCGTCGTTTGGGGCTGTAATGATGCCGGGTTCGTGGGGACACCCCGGCGGCTTTGGCGCGCCCGGCTGAATGCGCCATAATATCGGCGGTTCGACGGTTGGTGATTGAGAATGGGTGTCTGAGTGGCCGTTTCAGAAGGAGATAAACCGCGTTTCTTGTTTCTCGATATCGCAGGCCGTCTGCTGGCGATATCGCTGGTGATGATCGGCCTGGGGATTACTGCCGAAGATCGCCTGCTTCAAACGATGGTCGCTGCCGGGGAAGCCGCCTTCGAATCCGGTGATTATCCGGCGGCGGCTGATGCGTATCACCGGGCTTATTCCTACCAGCCCTGGGTCGTCGATCACCTGGCGCGCGCCGCTCACGCCGAAGTTCTGGCCGGGGCCTACCGCGAGGCCGCCTACGACCTGGCGCGTCTGTCCGGCCTGCGCCCCCTCTCTCTGGAAGAACAATCCTGGTGGTCGCTGATCTACGGTGGGCTGGGTAAAACCGATCAGGCGATCACATCTCTTGAAGAGTCGTGGCGAAACGGAACCGTCGATCCCGACGGCCTCCGGCTGCTGGCGAATGTCTACCGCGAACGCGGCAGCAGTGCCGACGAGCGTGCGGCGCTTGAATCCTTGCAGGCTGCTCAGGCTGCCTCCGTTGGCGAATTGTCTCGCCTGGTGATGCTCCAATCGCTCGATTCGCCCGAACAGGCCGTCATGACCCTGGGGCAGATCGCCGCGCAGGGTTCTGATCAGCCCGCCTGGGTCGGTGACCTGTTCCCGGTTCTCGATGCCCGGATGACCGATCCACCTGAATACGGCTATTTCCGCCTGGGATTCTTCTTCGTTTCGATCAACCAGTGGGAGCTTGCCGAAACCGCTCTCGAAAAGGCGTTGGCTTATAATCCTGGCTATGGAGAAGCCTTCGCCGTGCTTGCGCTTGTCCGTGCCCGGCTTGGAAAACCGGCGCTGGGCGCGGCCCAGCAGGGAGTCGCCCTGGCCCCTGACAGTTCGCTGGCGCACTTCATGCTTGGGAGAATCTGGAAGGAGCAGGGCGAACCGCAGGCCGCCCGGCGATCGTTCGAACAGGCCGCTTCCCTCGATCCGCAAAACCCCGCCCTTTCCGTCGAGATCGCCAGCACCTATCGTCTCGAAGGTCGTCTCCCGGAGGCGGAGCAGTGGATGGAAACGGCGGTCGAGCAATCGAATGATGCCTATGAATTCCGGCTGCTGCTGGCGCAGTTCTATGTAGACGAAGAGTACCTGTTGGATGAAAAAGGTATCGTGCTGGCGCAGGCCCTGGTCGATGAGGATCCGGGTAGCGCCGGTGCGCATGCCACGCTGGGGTGGGGATACTTCCTGCTCGGCGAGTTTGGCAGCGCCTTTTCCGAGATGGACACAGCGCTCGATCTCGACCCGGATTTGCCCCGCGCCAATGCCCACAAAGCCGTCCTGCTCGAATCTCAGAATCGAATGGACGAGGCAGTCACTTACTATTCACGCGCCGTCGAACTCGACCCCGATGGGTACTTCGGGGCCTTTTCTCGACGCGCATTGGAAAGGATCGTCCCATGATGTTTGGAAAACCGCCCTCGCGCCGTCGCGATGATCGCAATGCCACGCCCGAAGAACGTCAGGCGGCGCTGGAGGAGGGCCGCCGCCGGGCCAATCGGCACGGGATCGTTCGCTCGGTCGTCATGCTGATCCTCCTGACCGTGATCGCCGTGTATATGGCGATCAGGCCCCGTGATCCCCAGATTCTCTCGATCACCACCGCCGCCGCGCTCGACGATAACTACGAAGCGGTCGACCCGACCGGTACCTACGCACCGGGTGACACTTTCTTCGTGTCGGTCGAGGTGATCGACTTTCCCCAGGATGCCGAACTCACCGCCCGCTGGCGCTATGAGGGCGAGGTGATCCGCGAAACTGTGTTCGAATCTGAAGTCCCAGGCAGTGGGTTTATCGGCTTCGTGCTCGACAGCTCAGAACCCTGGCCGGTAGCGAACTATTCGGTCGAGATTGTGTATGAAGGCAAAATGATCGAAAGCACCCGGTTCGAAGTGAAAGAATAGACGGGTGGAACCTTCCGGTGCTGGCCGACGTCTTGTGAGTGGATGAGGTTGCTTGATCGTGCCTTGTAACTGGAGTGTGCAATAAAGGAGGTTTCTGGTGAAAATTCAAAATACAGCGCGAAAATTGATGCTGGCCGGTGGCCTGCTGTGTCTGGTCGTTTTTAGCTCTGGATGCAGCCAGCCGGTGGAGCAGCCGGTTCAGCCATCAGCCGAAAGTGAGGATATTGAAGTCGTGGAACCGCAGGAACAAGAATCTGAGGCGGATGCTTCCGCTGGCGAGTCTGTGTTGCAGCCCGGTGAGTTCGTATATGCCATTTCGGACGTTGGCCGCGACGAATCCCCACCGGTCGATCAGGATCAACAGGCCGAGTTGGTCGGCGGCAACAACGCTTTTGCCTTCGACTTGTATCAGGCGGTCAGGGATAACGGCCAGAACTGCATCTATTCGCCGTACAGTGTCTCGCTTGCCCTGGCGATGGCCTATGCGGGCGCGGGCGGCAGCACCGAGCAGCAGATGGCCGAAACGCTTCACTACACGCTGCCACAGGATCAACTGCACCCAGCCTTTGATGCCCTCGATCTCTACTTCGAAAGCCTGGATGAAAGTGGGGATGTGCCGGAGGGCGAGGAAGTGCAGCCCTTCCGCCTGAATATTGCCAATGCGGTCTGGGGACAGTATGGCTTCCCCTTCACCGACGCTTATCTCGAAACGCTTGCCCGGAATTACGGTGCGGGCCTGCGGCTGGTGGATTTCATGAATGAGCCTGAGCCGTCCCGGTTGGCGATCAACCGGTGGGTGGAGGACGAAACAGAGGAACGCATCAAAGACCTGCTGGCACCCGGCATCATCACCCCGGATACGCGCCTCGTCCTGACCAATGCCATCTATTTCTATGGCGCGTGGATGATGCAGTTCGAAGAATCCGCCACCCGGGAGGAGCCGTTTACGCTGATCGATGGCAGCCAGGTCACCGCCTCGCTGATGAACCAATCCGAGCAGTTTCTCTATACCGAAGGCGAGGATTTCCAGGCGCTCCAGATGGGCTATCAGAGCGGCAGTGCGTCGATGGTTGTCATTCTGCCGGAGGAAGGCAGTTTCGAGGCGGTCGCCGCCTCGCTGAACAGCGCCCGGTTCGAAGAAATCGCCGGGGAAATGCAGAGTCGGCAGGTGGATGTGTTCATGCCGCGCTTCGAATACGAGGCCAAGTTCAATCTCTCGGACACGCTTGCCGCGCTTGGCATGCCCGACGCTTTCGATCCGTTTGCCGCCGATTTCCATGCTATCGCCGGGCCGGATCAGCCGCTCTATATCAGCGACGTGATCCACAAGGCATTCGTCAAGGTCGACGAACAGGGAACCGAGGCCGCCGCTGCCACTGCCGTTGTAATGGAACTTAGTATGGCGATGCCGGATCAGCCGATCACGTTTCGTGCCGATCACCCGTTTATTTTCGTCATCACCGACAACACCACCGGGTCGATTCTGTTCGTCGGACAGGTTGTCGATCCATCATAGTGATCGCGTAAAAGACGAAATGGCCCCAGGTTTCGCCTGGGGCTTTTTGATCGAAATGACTGCGCGGGAATGGCCGTTACTCAGGCGTTGCGGTTGGATCGAATATCGGTTGGCTCTGGAGGATTTCGGCGATTCGTATTCGGATGGTCGCCACCATTGCGATATTCCCTTCTTCTTCTGCAATCGTGGAGGCTTTGTCGAAAGCCTCCAGTGCGTTTTCATTGTCTTCGAGGGCGTTGTAGCACGTTCCCAGTATGAAATATCCCTCCGCCGATTCGGGGTTGATCGCCAGCGCCGCCTCCGCGTCGGCAAGGGCGGCTTCAGGCTGTTGCAATGTGAGGTAAGCAAACCCCCGTTCGGCCAGGAACTGCTCCTCGTCCGGGCTGACCGCCCTGGCCTGCTCGAAGGCCGCTTCCGCTTCGTCCTGCTCGTCCAGTTGCTCGAGCAGAACGCCTTTCTGAACCAGCAGTTCGAGATCGTCGGGCGAGTACGAGAGGGCCAACTCGGTTTCCTCCAATGCGCCGCGCAGGTCTCCCTGAAAGATCAGGTCATCCGCTCGAAACGAGTGGCTGACGGTCTGTTTGGTCGCTTCGTCCGGCTCGAAAAATGCCTTGTAAACGCCGACCAGGATCAACGTGCTGACGGCGGCGATTGCCGCCCCGGTGCCCACCTGTCGCAGAATGGTCTTTCTTCTTTCCCTGGCGATCTGGTCGACATACCACCATCTCCGCGAAGGTTCAGGTTGAACCTTTTTACGTTCTTCTTCGAGCGACTGCCTGCCGTCCAGCACACGGAGCAGCAACGCAGCACGCCGCTCGACCGCGTGCTGCACGGCCTTAAATCGATCCTTTTCAGCCTGAAGCGGGAGGTCATTGAACTCGATCAGTTGATCGTATACGTGGTCGAGCCTTTCGAACATCTCGATGACTTCGCTCCGGCTGATGTTCTTCATCTGCGCGAGTCTGGCTTCCAACTGCGACAGTTGGGCGCGTATTTCATCGCCGGGTGTGAGTGTTTGTTGTCTTCTGCGTTCGAAAATCGCTGCTTTGTCGGCCATATTTCCCGGTTTCTTTGCTGTTTGGGCGGCTTTTCGACCTATTATCGCGCCGAAAACGGCCTTTTGTCCATTAGAATCTCAGAAAATTATTACAGAATGCCGCTCCGATTGAAGTCGGTGATCGCGTTGGCTATACTCAACTTACTGAAAAGCAGATAGTAGTGGTTGGAATTATGCCGTATCTCCTGTGCAGGAAATCAAGAGGTGCGGCATGGAAGCCCTGTTTTAAAGGTATATTTCATAACGGCTCCGGGTTCTGAACCCGTAGGCGTGGAGGTAACGCTAAAAGTGGATATGGTTGGTATGTATAAAGACGGTAGTGAGGAGGAAATCCAGGATTTCGGCGCGATGCTCGACGGCTATTACGAATATGATCAGCCCGACCGGGGGGATATTCGTGAGGCAGAAATTCTGTTGATTGACGAGAACGAGATTGTCGTCGATATGGGTGGAAAGCGCGATGGCCTCGTTCCTCCACAGGATATTGAACGCATCGATCCGGCGGTGCTGGATCGGCTTCAGGTTGGTGACATAGTTCCGGTCTACGTGATGAATCCGAGAGACACGGATGGCAACCTGATCGTCTCGATCAATCTGGGCATGCAGGGCCAGGACTGGACCCGTGCCGAAAAGCTGTTGAACAGCGGCGAACTGGTCGAAGCAGCCGTCACTGGTTACAACAAAGGTGGCCTGCTGGTTCGATTTGGCCGTTTGGAAGGATTCGTTCCTGTCTCCCATGCGCTGGATATCCCCCAGGGATTGACCGGCCCGGAGCGGCAGGAAGCGATGATGGCAATGGTCGGGCAGGTGCTTGGCCTGAAAGTCATCGAGGTCAATCAGCGCCGCCGCCGGTTGGTCTTTTCCCAGCGTGACGCCCAGCGCGAGTGGCGGGCGAACCAGAAACAGCGTCTGTTGGACGATCTGGAGGTCGGCGATATTGTCAGCGGGCGGGTGACCGGCATTCGCGATTTCGGCGTCTTTGTCGATATCGGCGGCGCTGACGGTTTGATCCACGTTTCGGAGCTTGCCTGGTACCGCGTCCCGCATCCAAGCGACATCGTCAAACTGGGGGATGAAATCGAAGTCTATGTCCTCGAACTTGACCACGAAAAGCAGCGGATTGCCCTCAGCCGCTGCCGCACGCTGCCCGATCCCTGGGATACCGTCGAAGAGGTCTATACGGTCGACCAGATTGTCGAGGGCACCGTGAACAACGTGGTCGACTTTGGCGCGTTTGTCGTTCTGGAAAATGGAATCGAGGGGCTGCTCCACGTCACCGAAATGACCGACGGCACGCTCGTCGAGCCGTATTCCTACGTCAAGCGCGGCGACAAGTTGACGATGAAAGTCGTCCGCATCGAGCGCGAGGAGAAGCGTATCGGTTTTACACAAATCGGTCTTGGCCTCACCCATCCCACCGACCCGATCGGCAGCGCTCCTGTGGTCGATGACGAAGAAGTTGATGCACCATTGGCCGAACTGGACGATGTGCCATCGGCGGAACTGGATGATGATACATCCGAGTTTGAGCTTGAAGTCGGTGCAGTAGATGAGGAAGCGGTCGAAGCGCCGCCGGAGGAGCAGGAACAGCCCAACGGAGATGTCGAGTAGCCGGTAGTCTCGATCAGCATAGTGGTGATATGAAACAGATGGGGCAGCAGTGTGCTGCCTCATTTTTTGTATGGCTTCGGTCGATGGGCGCATTCGTCGTTTGAGGTACTTTGTGATCGGAAATCTGAATCTTGAATAATCGATCCCGGTTGTAGGGACGACCCTTGCGGTCGCCCAGCCCTCAATTCAACTTCAGCGCCGGGTCGAATAACACGTCGCCCCAGGGTGCGAATAAACCGTCGATCAATCACTTGAGCAGATAAGCAAATTGGGGCATAATGGCCTGTGGCATCCGGCTGATGCAGTCCAGGCGATTTTTGAGTTTTTTCGTTCCGTTTCGGAGAGTTTTTGGTTATAGGCTATGGGTGGTAGCATTGATGCCCTTACAATGCTGTCTCTTGCTGATGATCTGCGGCTGAGGTGCCTTGGTTAATCCTGTATTCGATGACTTGCGAGTGCCATTCTGCACTCGTGGCCTGTTTTGACTCGCGCCCGGTCACCCGGTAACATTCGCGCCGGATACCTGGAATCATCTGTACGATTGGAGGAAACGCAGTATGACGCTTGTCCCCGGCATGTATGGAAACATCAAGCTGATTGCTGGTACAGCCTGCCCGGATTTGGCCGACGAGATATCAAAGTATCTGACGGAACGCTGCAAATACCCGGTGCCGCTTCTGGATTGTAATATCGTCAAGTTTGATAACGACAATACCTTCGTCAGTCTTGGCGAAAGCGTGCGCGGGCAGGATGTCTATATCATTCAGACGACTTCTCGCCCGGTCAACGACAATCTGATGGAATTGTTCATCACCCTGGATGCCGTCCGCCGCGATTCTGCGGGCCGTATTACCGCCGTGATGCCCTACATGGCCTATTCACGTACCGACAAAAAAGACTATCCGCGCACCCCGATTACTGCCCGCCTGGTCGCCGATATGATCCAGATCGCCGGTGCCAATCGCTGGATGACCATCGACTTACACGCCGGGCAGATTCAGGGCTTCTTTACCATTCCCGGCGATATCCTGATGGCGCAGCACCTCCAGCTTGAGTACGTGAAAGATCACGTCGATCTGGACAATATCGTCGTCACCACCGCCGACCTGGGATTTGCCAAAGGCGGGCGTGACTGGGCACGCGCCTTGAACGTGCAGCTGGCCTTCATCGAGAAGAAACGCCTCGGCACCGAAGTCCAGGCGCGTTCGCTGGTCGGCAGTGTGGAAGGCTGCGACGTCCTCCTCGTCGACGACGAAGTCGACACCGGCGGGTCGATCATGAAGGCGATCAACCTGCTTGACGAAAAAGGGGCAAAGGACATCACCGTCGTGTTTACCCATCCGGTATTCTCGGACCCGGCGCTCGAACGTCTGGCGGGCATTCAGGACCGTGTGCGCGAGATCATCTTCACCAACACCATCTCGCTCGATCCCGAGAAGCTCCTGCCCAAGATGACGGTTCTGTCGGTTGCCCCGCTGCTGGGTGAGGTGATCTACCGGGCGCATCACGGCCTTTCGGTCGGGCAGATGTTCGACGAGTA
>DAOUES010000322.1:0-1784 GCA_034430335.1 Anaerolineae bacterium
CGCCTCGCCCCTGATCGCCGCCCAGGTCCAGATCACCGCTGCGCCAACGAGTAAGCGGATCAGGTTGCCGGACAGCGCGCTGAAATCGCCCGCGACGCCAAATCGAGAAAACAGCAGGCCGGTCGCCTGCCCCAGCGCCCCACCGAAGGCAAACAGCAGGCCGGTGGCGAACTGCTTGCGGCGCTTCTGCTCGTCGACTGCGTCGCCGGGATTCTTGTTCCCATTGTGGGCCTCGGTCACCACCAGCCCTACCCCAACCACGACCAGCGCGATCCCGATCAGCTCCATCCGGCTGAGGCGCTCGCCGAAAATCACCCAGCCCATGACCGTGTTCATCACCGGGGCGAGGGTCATCACCAGCATCGAGACGCGCGGGCCGATCAACACGAACGCCTGAAACAGGGCGGCATCGCCCAGCACGTAGCCGATCAGCCCGGAGACGGCCAGCCAACCCCAGCGGTACGGTTCGGCATGGAGCGGGATCAGCCCGCCGACGAGCACCGCGTGGGTGATCATCGTGAAGATGACGCCCAGCAGCAGCCGGGTGCGGTTGACGTTCGGTGAGCCGACCCGGCGGCCTGCCAGCGTAAAAAACATCGACGTAAAGGTCCAGGCGAGGGAAGTCCCCAGCGCGGCGATCTGGCCCAGGTAGGCGTTCATGCACTCTCCCACTATCGGCTAAGAATCAGATGGCGGATGATACCACCGATGCGGGGCGGAGTCACCTGGAATTTGGAAATATCGTTTGATCTGCGATCAACCCCCTTCGACGGGGCTACGCCCCGCCACTTCCCCCTTTCAGGGGGCAGGTGGGATTATAATCGTATGCATCGAATCACAAACCGGGCCAACCCACTCGCCCCCTCTGAACCGCAGGTTCGGCAGAGGGGGCCTTAGCACCTACAACCCGGTATACTCGAACCAGTCGAAGTCGGCGTAGTTGTTGCTGGGTTCGCCTTTACTGCTGGCGTACATCCCGATGACCGCGCCGACGAATCCACCGGCAACCGGCGTCGACAGGATGCGCCCGTCGACGGCGGCGATCAACTGCCAGTCATCGAGCCGGGCAGCATAGTAGAAGCGGTAGTCCTGGCCGTGCGCCTCGACCCTGAGATACAGCTTCCCGGCATCGACCGGCAGTTCTTTGATCACCTCTTCGTTGCCATCCTCACGTTTGACCAACCGCAAAATCGGCACCTGCGCATCGTTCAGGGTCAGGACGAGCCGGTAGTGGAAATTGGGATTTTGCAGCGCGACTATCCCGGCGATTTCGGAGGGTGAGCGCGGCGTAAAGGTCAGGGCGAGGCTGGCCGAAAAATCAATGTGCTGCTGGCGTCGGCCCACAAAGCTGGGATTGACCCGCCCGATGATCCGCTCCGGGCGCAGCCTGAGCCGGAGATGGCCGGGATTGGCGGAGAGACTCCAGAAATCCTCGCGCGGGGTGCGGATGAAGTTCCACTGGAGGCCAAGCGTACCGCCCTCGAAGTGATCGCAGGCCGAGGGCGCAGGCCAGCGCTGCTCCGGCAGATCGGGAGCGGGGTGCTCGAAGGGGATATGGCCGATGCCGGGGCAGGCCAGCGGCCAGCCGTCTTCCCAGGTGACCGGCACCAGCCAGGTTTCGCGGCCCAGGTTGTAATAGTAGCCGCCGTAAGGACGCGAGGCCAGGCAGACCATCCACCACTCGCCGTTCTGCGTCTCGACCAGGTCGGCGTGGCCGGTGTTCGAGATCGGGAAGTCGTAGCCGAGGTGCCGGTGGGTCAGGATCGGGTTGCGCGGGTTCGACT
>DAOUES010000323.1:0-1910 GCA_034430335.1 Anaerolineae bacterium
CTAAGTGACAGATTGGGCAGGGGAATTCGCCTGCCAACCGAATGGGAGTGGCAGTGGGCGGCGACCGGCGGCGATAAACGCGAATATCCCTATGAAGGTGCTTTTGATGCTGGAAAGGGTAATACCAGCGAAACCGGCATCGGGATGACCAGTGCTGTCGGGATTTTCCCGCAGGGCGCGTCACCCTACGGCCTGCTCGACATGAGCGGCAATGTCTGGGAGTGGTGCCTGAACGAGTACAATACGCCGGAGAATACAGGGACGACTGGCGACGCCGGTCGTGTTTTGCGGGGCGGCTCGTGGGGCTACGGTCGAGTCAATACGCGTGCCGCTGTTCGGAGCTGGTACGATCCTGGCCTTCGCGACCTCAACGTCGGTTTTCGGGTGGTGTTGCTCCCATCTTATTGATCTCTGGACTCTGATCTCGCGAGCGCAGCGAGCGAGTCGCAAAAAGTGGTTTTTGAGGGTATGCTGAATTTGCTGGCCTGCGGGCCAGCCAGGCAGCCTGGAAGCAGCCGGTCGTGTTTTGCGGGGCGGCGACAACCTTCGGTTGTTTAGGAACAACAATCATGCGTCGCCTCACTCGCCGTCGTGTGTGGAGAACCGAAGGTTCTCCTTGGGAAAGCGACAGCTTTCCACGCTCACATCTTGCTGCTCCCTTCAAAGGCCGCCGGTCATCGAACCGGCGGCGGGGAACTGCCCCACCACAGGCAGAACCTTCCAACAGGGCCGGGCGGCGGCGCAGCAAGCCCGCTTTCCGGATGAGGCGAAGGAAAATAAGATGGCGCAGGCTGGCCTGGTCCGCATGGATTGTGTGAATCCGTCGGGCATATACACAATATTGGGCGCGGCCTGGAGCGCTGAGCCGATCCCGCCGCGCCCACCGAATGTCATCGGCAGCAGCGGCGGATAGGAGGTGCGAATCAATGCTATCCTATAACGACATTGTGCAGGAAATATCTCGTCTGACCATGCAGGAGCGCGTGCAGCTGCTGCGCGTCATCGCCGACACGCTGGAGGGAAACGACGTGCCTCCGTCAAGGAAGCACAACATCCTGGAGTTCGAGGGGATCGCCGCGCGGCTGGCGGATGACGAAGACCCCCAGGATCATGTCAGGCGTCTCCGTGATGAATGGGACGAGCGTCCATGAAGATTGACGAGGCCCTGGAAGAAGTCCGTCTATTGGGGGTTGACACTGCGCCGTTTATCTATTTTACCGAGCGACGGGCCGGGTATGTAGACAAGATGCGGTTAATTTTCCGCCGCGTCTTTGATGGGGATATGGTGGCCCTGGTATCGACAATCATATTGCCGGAAATCCTGGCCAAACCGCTGAAAGAATCGGATGACGAGCTGGTCGCCGCCTACCGGACAATGTTTTACCAGACGCAGGGGATTATCCTTCGCCCGGCAAGTTCGACCATTGCTGACCACGCTGCCGACCTGCGTGCCCACTACAATCTCAAGACGCCCGATGCATTGCATATCGCGACCGCCATTGATGCAGGCTGCCAGGCTTTTCTAACCAACGATCTGGATTTACGCCGGGTGAAGGAAATTCGGGTGTTGGCACTGGACGATCTTGAGTAATCGTTCCCATCTACATCAGGTGTTTGACTACCCCCGCGTCTGCTTGATCCATCCCCCCAGCAGCCGCCCGATCTCGGCCACCATCCCGCTGACGTGTTCGTACTGCCCCGTCGATAACCACTCCCAGTCATAGGCCAATCGAAGATACAATCGCAGCTTGTTGAGGTGCGCATCCGCTGCCTGCAGCGCCGCGATCCGCCCGCCACCTGAGTGGGCGTTCGCATCGTAGAGCGCCTCCTGAAAATCGAGCAGGGCGTCCTGCAGCCGCCGGGTGATCGACCTGCGGTGTTTTTGATCATTGATCACATGACTGTAGTTT
>DAOUES010000324.1:0-8347 GCA_034430335.1 Anaerolineae bacterium
CGGACGTACGGAACCTTCAAAACCGGGGTTGTCGAGCAGATTGGACGCGCCCGGTGGTATCTCGATGTCCTGGACAATCGGCGTCGGCGTTTTGATTCCACCCGGCAGGTCGGTGGGGGTTGGCGACGGTGTTACCGACATGGTTGGCATGGATGTCGCCGTCGGGGTGGCGGTCGCCCCGCCTGTCTCTTCTTCGGTTGATGTGGGCGTGGGCGACGGAGTTGCCGTCGTGGTCGGTTCGCTGGTCGAGGTTGCCGTACTGGTCGGGGTCGGTGTGTCGGTTTCTATCGATGCGCCGCCGGGCTTAATCAGCAGTTCCTGGCTGGGAAAGATCAGGTTCGGATTGTCCAGCCCATTCAGCAGCGCGATCTCCTGGTAGGTCATGCCATACAGCAGCGCAATCTGGGAAAGGGTCTGCCCCCGCTGCACGGTGTGATAAACCGGCTCGTCAGAAACCGGGGTCGCGGTCGATTCCGGTGTCGCAGTTTCCGGTTTGCCGGTCGGCGTTGCGGTGGCCGTCGTCGACTCGCCGCCCGGCAGCACCAGCACCTGCCCGACATAGAGCACATTGGCGTTGCTCAACCCGTTCAAGCTGACCAGTGTCGCGACGGTGGTATTGAACCGCCGGGCGATGCTGTAGAGCGTATCCCCGGCAGCGACCGTATAACTCGTCGTGCCGCTTGCGGTTGATTCTCCATCGCCGTTGGGAATGACCAACACCTGCCCGACGTAGATCAGGGCCGGGTTGGTGATCCCGTTTGCGGCGGCAAGCTGCTCGACGGTCAGGCCGTATCGAACGGCGATCCGGTACAGCGTTTCTCCCGCCTGTACGACATGAGTCTGTTCCTGGGCCTGGACAAGCGTCACGCTGGAAGCCAGCACGATGATCAGCACAACACCAATAATTACTGTTCGCCGTAAAGCCATGTCAGCACCCCGTAGCCCCTTTAAGGCTCCCGTGATTATAATCCACATCCTCATCATACCCGCACCCTCGCAAGGCGACAAGCCTTTTGGAGAAGGATGATATGGTGATCTATTTGACGAATCGCACCTTCCACCGCTAAAGTTGCCGGTAGTCATTGCAAACGGCTGCGCCTGGCGACCAGATTGGCAGGGAAAACCTATGGATCGAACATCACGTCACATCGAAACAGTGCTTTATATCCTTGTCCTGCTGGTTGGCGCTGCGCTGCGCTTCGGCGCAATCGACCAGGTTCCGGGTAACCTGAGTGCAGAAGAAGTACTCCATGTTCAGGATGCGATCCAGATATTAGAGGGCAGCGATCCCGTCTATATCGAATCCGACAAAGGCGCTGCCCGCGAACCACTTTATGCCTATGCAGCCGCGCTGATGATGCTGATTGTCGGACGGACACCGGTGGCCGCCCGGCTGACTTCGGCGTTCTTCGGCACCATTCTGCTGGCGCTTATCTACCTCTGGATTCGACTCTCGACCCAGAACCGGTGGCTCGCCCTGGCGACGATGGCGGCACTGACCGTCAGCCCCTGGGGTGTCTCGACCAGCCGGTTTGCCCTGCGAGCGATCACGCTGCCGGTTCTCTACATGGCCGCCGCCGCCGCGCTTCGACGCGGTTTCCGCGTCGAGGAAGATGTCGAGGACGATTTCCTCCCCCTGGAGTACCGGCCCCAGGCCGAGATCGAAGGATGGAGTTGGTTCATGCTGGCCGGAACCCTGCTGGGCCTGTCGATCTATACCAGCCCGTCGGCGCGGGTGATGTGGATGGTCTTCCCGGCCTTTTACCTGTTCCTGTCACTGGATCAACCGCGCGTTCTGCGTCGAACGTGGCCAGGGCTGGCGCTGACCCTGGCCGTCGCCGCGCTGGTCTCCTCCCCGCTGATGCTAACCCTCGCCCGCAGCCCGGCCAGCGGGATCGAGCGCCAGGCGTCACACTTCCTGGGCCTGATCTCGCGGGGAGAAGCCGAACCGGTTCGCAATGCGGTTCGGGCGGGCCTGGGAATCATCACCTTTCGCGGCGACAATCTCGCCGCCTATACCATTCCGGGAAAACCGCTGCTTGGGCCGCTGTTCAGTCTGCTGTTTTATACCGGGATCAGCCTGGCGATTGTCAGTCTGATCATGCCTTACCGACCCGCCCGCCAGGGCCGTAGCAAATATGACGACACCTTCCGGATCACGACCGCCAACGCATTCATGCTCCTGACAATGGTTTTTGGTTTGATACCGGTTATGATCAGCGGCACCGCGCGGAGCACATTGCAGGCGATAGGCATGCAGCCCGCGCTCTATTATTTCCCTGCATTGGCCGTCGTCTGGATGACCGATTGGGCACGCCAGCGCGTTGGGCCAACCGGCGAAACCGCACTGTGGGTGGCTTACGGCATCGTCGTGATCGTCGTCGCGGCCTTCACGGTTCATAACTACTTTGCGATCTGGGCGCGCCTACCGGAGGTGCTGGAGATATACCGTTTCTCGCTGTCAGACACCCTGACCTGGCTGGCTCCCGGCTTGCTTCTTTGATAAGTCCCCCACAGGATCACTTTACGTTTTGCCGGTTGGGTTCTACAATTAGACGAGAAGCCGCATTGGAGAATTATCTGGCAATGAAACAACGTCAACCGGGTTCTTATGTGGGTGGGGTGATCCTGATCCTCTTCGGCGGGTGGCTGGCGGCAACCGAATTAGGTGCGCCGCTGATGGGCTTCGACAAGCTGTGGCCGCTCATCCCGGCGCTGATCGGGGTGACACTGCTGGCCCAAAACTCAGGGCAGTCTCCCGGCGGCAGCGGGATCATCCTGGTGGGAACAACCCTGTTCCTGTCCGGGATATTCTCAAGCTTATTTACGTTGAACCTGGGGAACCTTACCTGGCAATCGTTGAGCAGTTACTGGCCGATATTCTTGTTTATTGTGGGGGTCGCTTTCCTGGTTGTGTATCTGAGAGATGGCATCCGGCGGCAGTCGCTGCTGCTGCCCGCCTACCTGATCGGCGGCGCAGGTCTCCTGCTCCTCCCTGTGACGCTGAAGCTCCTCCAGAGCACCGGATTTCGCCAGGCAATGCAGCTCTGGCCGCTGTTCCTGATACTGATGACGTCTGTCGCCATTGTAACGCTGCGAAATCGCAGCCACGACGTTCACCTGGATACCGAATAACTCATTCAAGGCAGCCATAAACATGTTAATTGGCATCGATGCAAGTCGTGCAACAGTCGAACAGCGTACCGGCACTGAGGGATACAGCCTGCATATCATTCGCGGGCTGGTGGAACAGGGAAGCGGCCACCGCTTCCGCCTGTACTTTCGCGATACGCCAGATGACAACCTGGTACCGGAACAGGACAATATCGAAAAGCGGGTGATCATCAAGGCCCGGATGTGGACCCACCGGGGGTTGGGGCCAGATGTGCGCCGCGATCCACCGGATGTGCTCTATGTGCCCGCCCATGTTATCCCCTGGCCCGCCCCGGCAGACGTTCCGGCGGTGTTTACCGCCCACGATCTTGGCTATATGCATTATCCCAGCAAACATCCTCTCTTCTCGCGCCTCTATCTCGACTGGTCAACGCGCCACAGTGCAGCGGCTTCCCGAAGGGTAATCGCCGATTCGAAAGCGACTGCCCATGACCTGATCGCTTTGATCCATACGCCGCCGGAAAAGATTCGGGTGGTTCATCCGGGCGTCGACGAACTGCTGCTGCCGGTCGAAGATAAAGCGAAAATCGACGATCTGTGCAAACGCTTGGGAATACCGGGGCCTTATATCCTGCACGTGGGGAGCATCCAGCCTCGCAAGAACCTTACCCGCCTGGTCGAGGCCTTTTCCCAACTGGTCGACGAGAACGAGGGACTGTCCCTGGTGCTGGCCGGGCGATTAGGCTGGGGATATCGACCGCTGTTTGATCGTATTCAGAAGCTGGATTTGTCCGACCGCGTCATTGTGCCCGGCTATATCGCCGACGAGGATTTGTCGACGCTGTACAGTGGGGCCGAAGTCTATGCCTTCCCATCCCTGTATGAGGGGTTCGGGTTCCCGGCGTTGGAAGCGATGGCCTGTAGAACGCCGGTCGTCTGCGCCAATACGTCATCGCTGCCGGAGTTAGTCCAGGATGCCGCGTTGACATTCGCACCAACCGATGTCGGCGCGCTGGCGAATGTCCTCCGCAAGGTGCTTACCGAACCCAGCATCAGGGAGAAATTGATCGAGTATGGATACGAGCGAGTAAAGCGCTTCTCCTGGGAATCTTCAGCACGCGCCATTCTCAAAATTCTCGAAGAAGCTGCTGAAAACTATCGTAATGAAGATTATTCATGACCAAAGGAGAAAATGAACATGACCGGTTTTATGTATCTTCCATTCTGGCGATCCGGTGGGTGGGAAGACATCACGTACCGCACACAAATTTACCTGGCGCCCCTGGGCCAGCAGCCGGTGCGCCTGGGAGTCTTTCTCTACGAGAACGGGGGCCAACCCTGGGGGAGCAAGCGGTTTACCGTCGAGATCGACCAGCATGTCGAACAGATCACGACCAACCGGGATGGCATGCTCGATCTCAGCGTTGGGCCGGGCCAGACCGTCCGGGTTGAGATCAACGTGGTAGAGCATGAATACGGAACCGGGGAAGTTCACCTGTTGTCGGGCAGTGAACCGATTGCGATCCTGGCACGCGGCGACCTGGAAATCTTTGCCCCGGAAGCCACCGGGTTCGAGATGAGCACGTCAGAGATCACGATTACCGGCGCGACCCCCGTCATCCTGGAACCCGGGAAATAGCCCGACATCCAGCCGGGTGATTGGTGATTTCGTCGTCTTGTCCACCCACCGGGCTTGCTGGGGATATTGAGTAGCGTATAATAGCAGTTGGTAGATGTGTTTAATGCCGAATGCCTGGTATAGAATGGGAGCGCGGTAATGGCAGAAGCAGCCGAGGCTCAAGAATCTGGTCTGAAAGCGGAGCTTGATTATATCCGCCAGCTAACCGTAGACCTTCGAAACCTGCTTAAGCAGCAGCGCGAAATGCTGCGCGAGCAGGGTTTTCGTCTGCCACCCGGCACGACGACCACGTTGAACGACATCGCGAAACGCCTTGAAGGTGCGGGAAGCCGGGTCAGTGTTCTTGAACACGAACGCGATCAGTACCGCGCCCTGGCCGACATCGCGGCGCTGATCAACTCCTCGCTTGACCTCACACAGGTTCTAAATGAAGTGATGGACACCATCATCCAGATTTCCGGGGCGGAACGCGGCTACCTGATGCTGCGCAATGAAATGACCGGGGAACTGGAGTTCCGGATCGCCCGCAACGTCGACCGGCAGTCCATCGACAGCTCGGAGTTCGAGATCAGCCGCAGCGTCATCGGGCGGGTGGCCGAAAGCGCCGAACCGATCCTGACGACCAACGCCCAGGAAGACACCCGCTTCCAGCACGCGGAAAGCATCGTCAGTTACAGCCTGCGTTCGATCCTGGCCGTCCCCTTGATGGTAAAGGGCGACGTGACCGGCGTGGTCTATACCGACAACAAAATCCATGCCGGGCTGTTCACCGAACAAACCCGCGACCTGCTGATGGCCTTCACCAACCAGGCGGCAGTCGCCATCGAGAACGCCCGGCTGTTTGCACGCCTCAGGACAACCCTCGACGAAATAACCGAAATGAAGAACCTGCAAGACAATATCTTCGCCTCGATTGCGTCAGGGGTGATCACCACCGACCTGATGGATCAGATCACTTATATTAACCGGCGCGCCCAGCAAATTCTCGATCTCAAAGGCGATGCCTTGCTGCCGTACAACCTGTATGACGTGCTCCCGCCGCTCGATACACGCTTCGACACGATGGTCGGGCAGGTGCAGGAAACCGATCAGCGGTTGACCGGCATCGAGTTCGAAACCGAGGTCGAAAGCCGGGGTAAGGTCAACCTGAGCATGAATTTCAGCCCGCTAAAAGATGCCCACGACCTGACGCAGGGGGTCGCTATCGTTCTCGACGACCTGACCGAGACGAAGCGCCGCGAAGCCCAGATCGCCGGGGTGCGGCGCTACCTGCCGGTCGAAGTCGTCGACGGCATTCGCAGCGCCGACGAACTGAAGCTTGGCGGCACCCGGCAGGTCATCTCGATTCTGTTCGGCGACATCCGGGGGTTTTCGACGTTCAGCGAGCACCTCGACCCGGAAAAGCTGGTCGAGATCATCAACACATACATGACGATTGCCTCGGATGCCATCCACCAGCAGCAGGGGGTCATCGACAAATTCCTGGGAGATGCGGTGATGGCATTGTACAACACGGCGCTCCGCCCACAGGAAGACCATGCCCTGCGCGCGGTTCGCTCGGCGGCGCTGATGATGGCCGACATCCGGGCATACCATGAAACGGTCGAGCCGGAGGAACGGCTGAAATTTGGCATCGGCGTCCATACCGGCGAAGCGGTCGTCGGCAACGTAGGCAGCCCTGAACGCCTCGACTATACGGCCATGGGCGACAGCGTCAACCTCGCCAAACGCTTGCAGGAGGTCGCCGCCCCGATGCAAATCCTCCTGAGCGAAGCCTCCTATCTCCTGGTTCGAGACAACGTATCGGTGATGGAACTGGAGCCGATCCAGGTGAAGGGGCGCACACAGTACACCAAGGTCTATGAACTGCAAGACGTGCGCTGATCGGATACGGATCGAAATCAAGAAACCGCCCGAAGAAGGCGGTTTTTTAATCCAGGTACTCCAGGTACAGCGGGGTCGGGGGAACGATCTGCGGTTCGTCGTTGACCGCCTCGCTGAACTCGATATAGCTTCGCGGGTTGACGGGGACATCGTTCTCGCGAATCTCGAAGTGGAGATGCACCCCGGTCGAATTGCCGGAATCGCCCATTGCGCCGATATGCTGCCCCTGCCTGACCTGTTCGCCGCAGTCCACAAAACGATTGTCCAGGTGACCATAGACCGTCGACATACCGTCCCCATGATCGATGATCACCATTTCACCAAGCCCAATCAAGTTATCACCCGCATAGACCACCACGCCAGAATGGGAGGCGTAGATCGGCGTGCCGCGCGGCGACGCCAGGTCAATCCCGACATGCCAGCCGGGAATAAAGTCGGTGGTGACCCGGTACGGCTGATTCGATTGCAGGGGGCTGATCAGGTCTTCCTGTACGGGCGCAATATTGTAATGATGGCGGCAGACCCCTGGCCGGGGATCGATAGGGACATCGTTCTGCCGCAGTTCAAAATAGAGGTGAACGCTCATCGCGTTGCCGCTCATCCCCACCATGCCGATCTGCTGCCCCCGCCGCACCGGCTGCCCGCATTCGACTAACAACGATTTGAGGTACGCATGAAGAGTGGTCCAGCCTGCCCCGTGATCGATGATGATCAGCTTCCCCAGTTCATCATCCTCCCCGGCAAATGAGACAATTCCATCTGCCGGGGCAAACACCAGCGCCCCTTCTTCGGCAGTCATATCCAGGCCGGGGTGCCATGACGTGAACTCGGCAGTGACGAAATGAACCAGCGTGGTCAGCGGATCGACAAAAGACGCCGGTTCCCCATCATAGGGTTCGTAGTCGCAGGCTCCGGGTGGCAGGGGAACGTCATCGAGGGGAGCTTCCCCGTTTGCAGGTTGGAGTTCTTCAGGGATGAAGATGGAATCCGTCCGGCCACCGGGAACAACGATCCGCAGCCCATAGGGAGGAATGAACGAGCTGTTTTCCTCGATCAGCGTATTGTATGACGAAGTGAGGATGTCGTTTGGCTGGACACCGTACAATGCGGCGATCTCGCCGATGGTTTGTTCCCCATCCGAGAAATGGTATATCCCATTGGTGGGAAGAATATAAAGTTCCATACCGATCTGGAGGGCATCGGGGTTGCCATGTAGTTGATCGTCGTTTGCCCAGAGGATCGTGCTGGGGTGCAGATCGAACCGTTCGGCCAGGGCGAAGAGGGCATCGCCGGAACGCGCCCTGTACTTCAAAACATGCTGGCGGGCCGGGTAGGGGAAATCCTCGCCCGTCAGGTTGCCCGGGTTGGTGGATGGTGCAGCCTGCGGGCCGGAATCAGCCGGCTGAGGTTGATCGACCATTAGCACCGCGCTCACCGGCTGTTCGGCGCTGATCTCCTGCTCCACGCTGTCGATGATGTACTGGCCGGTGGCGTAATAGAGGACATCGTCTCCCCACTGCCAGACAGCCGCGCCCAGGGCGCTCAAGACGAGCAGCCAGACTATCACACGACGAATGGTTCGGGGATGCTGTTTGTCGTTCAATATGATCACACCCTGGTTAGCAACGCTCCGGCTGTCTCAGACAGCCCACAGTTATGTATGATATCGCTGGCCGACAGACAGCGCCACCAGGTCAGGATCGTTGGGGA
>DAOUES010000325.1:0-14635 GCA_034430335.1 Anaerolineae bacterium
AATCTCCTGGATGAAGGGCGAACCCGAATGGATGCTCGATATCCGGTTGAAGGCGCTGGAGCACTTCCTTGAGCGCCCGATGCCCAACTGGGGAGCCGATCTCAGCGCGATCGATTTCGACAACATCTTCTACTTCGTCCGGGCGACCGAAGAGCAGACCGCCGACTGGGACATGGTTCCCGACGAGATCAAAGAGACCTTCGACAAACTGGGCATCCCCGAAGCCGAGCGCAAGTTCCTGGCCGGGGCAGGAGCGCAGTACGAGTCGGAGGTGATCTATCACAAAATACGCGAAGACCTTTCAGCGCAGGGTGTGGTTTTCCTCAGTATGGACGACGGACTCAAGCAGCACCCCGATCTGGTCAAGGAATACTTCACCAAGATCATCCCTTACACCGATAACAAGTTCGCCGCGCTGAACACCGCCGTCTGGTCAGGCGGATCGTTCATCTACGTCCCGCCGGGCGTCGAATTGACGATGCCGCTCCAGGCGTACTTCCGCATCAACACGATGAACATGGGGCAGTTCGAGCGGACGCTGATCATCGTCGACGAGGGGGCGTTCGTCCACTACGTCGAGGGCTGCACCGCGCCGATCTATTCGAGCGACAGCCTGCACGCGGCGGTCGTGGAGATCATCGTCAAGGAAGGCGCACGCTGCCGCTATTCGACCATCCAGAACTGGTCGAATAACGTGTACAACCTGGTCACCAAGCGGGCGGTCGCCTATAAGAACGCGACGATGGAATGGGTCGACGGCAATATTGGCAGCAAGATCACGATGAAATATCCCGCCGTCCACCTGCTGGAACCCGGCGCACACGGCGAGGTGTTATCTATCGCCTTTGCCGGGAAGGGGCAGATACAGGACGCGGGGGCGAAGATCGTCCACGCTGCGCCCTATACCACCAGCAAGGTCACCAGTAAGTCGATCAGCATCGATGGTGGGCGGGCGAGCTATCGCGGCCTGCTGAAAGTCTATGAGGGGGCGCATCACGCGCGGAGCAATGTCGTTTGTGATGCGCTGCTGCTCGACGACAAGTCACGCTCGGATACCTACCCCTACATCGAGATCGACGAGGCGGATGTGACCATCGGCCACGAGGCATCGGTCAGCAAGGTGGGCGAGGATCAGCTTTTCTACCTGATGAGCCGGGGGCTTACCCAGGAACAGGCCAACGCGATGGTGGTCAACGGGTTCATCGAGCCGCTGGTCAAAGAGCTGCCGATGGAATACGCGATGGAACTCAACCGCCTGATCCAGATTCAGATGGAAGGCAGCATCGGATAACTGTTTTATAGGCAAAGGCCGCCCCCCTCTGTCGCTGCGCGACATCTCCCCCCGCTGGGGGGCGATTGGGTTGGCTCAAACCGATAGTTGGACAGTGGAATCAAGCAAACGGAGTCGTGAACGTTGTCAAGAAGACGTGAAGCATTGAAAGAAGTAACCTTACCGATCAGCCGTGAGAGCGTGATCGGATTATCGGAGCGGCTTGGCGAACCGGGCTGGCTGCGCGAGAAGCGGCTCGAAGCGTGGGCGCTGGCCGAATCGCTGCCGGTGCCCACCACCAAAGACGAACCCTGGCGGCGCACCGATCTGCGCCGGGTGGACTGGACTCAGGCAAACCACCTGGTCAATCCCAACGGCTCGACGACCATCGGGCAGGTGCCCACAGAACTCTATCGCCCGCTGATCGGCGATAAACAGGGCGGGCTGCTCGTGTTTGTCGATGGGAAACCGGTCCATACCGGGTGTTCCGAAGAACTGGACTCGAAGGGCGTCATCTTCACCGATCTCTCCACCGCGTGGCGCGATCACCGCGACCTGGTTGAGCAGCATTTCATGACCCAGGCCGTAAAGCCAGGCGAGGACAAATTCGCGGCGCTGCACGCTGCATTGTGGACGCACGGCGTCTTTCTCTACGTCCCCGCCGGGGTGGAAGTCGATCAGCCTTTGCACTCCGTCGAATATACGACCGGCGTCGAACTGACCAGCACGCATATCCTCGCCGTGCTTGAGAACGGGGCGACTGCCACCTACCTGCACGAGAGCGTGTCGCCTGACCGGAGCGAGCAGTCGATCCACCTGGGCGCGACCGAACTGGTCGTCGGGGATGGAGCGAATTTGCACTACGTCGGCCTCCAGAACTGGAACGAGAGCACGGTCAATATCAGCCACCAGCGGGCGCGTGTCGAACGGGGCGGACAGTTGGACTGGGTCAGCGGGGAAATGGGGACACGGTTCAGCAAGGTGTTCCAGACCCTCGATCTTGACGGCGACGACTCGTTCGGGCGGATTTCGGGGCTGTATTTCGCACATGGCCGCCAGCATCTCGACATCGACACGCAGCAGAATCACCACGCGCTGCGGACGACGAGCGACCTGCTGTACAAGGGGGCGCTCAAAGAGAAGAGCCGCACCGTCTGGCAGGGGATGATCCTGGTCGAGCCGGGCGCGCAGCGCACCGACGGATTCCAGGCGAACCGCAACCTGATGCTCGACAGCGGTGCCCGCGCCGACAGCATCCCCGGGTTGGAGATCGAGGCCGACGACGTTCGATGCACGCACGCGGCGACGGCTGGGCGCATCGACGATACGGAGTTATTCTACCTGCAATCACGCGGAATCCCGCGTGATGTTGCTACTAAATTGATCGTCGACGGCTTCTTCGACCCGGTGATGCAGCGCATTCCGTATGAAGGTGTTCGCGAGCGGCTGGCCGCGTCGATTGACGAGAAGCTGGAGCGGTAGCAGAGAGCAACCCCCAACCCCCTCTGGCCCTACGGGCCATCTCCCCCAAACTTGGGGGCGATCAGGGTGTTGTGTGTGTTTGGCGTGGCGGAGCACCCCCTCTGACCGACTTACGTCGGCCATCTCCCCCACAGGGGGCGATCAGGGTTGGCTTTGTTTAACGCGGCTTGTTCACCAGATAAATCGACTTGCGGGCGACCGCGAGGGTCGCCCCTACGAGATGGGTGTAAAAAGAGTATGTTGGGGATGGGGGCAGCGCCCCCGGCCCTCAGCCAGAAATGAGTCTCATGAAAAACGATTACTCAACCCCACTTGATGTCGACGCGATACGCGCCGATTTCCCGATTCTTCACCAGGAGGTGCGCCCCGGCGTGCCGCTGGTCTATCTCGACAACGCGGCCACCTCGCAGAAGCCGCTGGCGGTGATCGAGACGGTCTCCGATTACTACCTGCGCTACAACGCGAACGTCCACCGGGGCCTCCACAAACTCAGCGAGGAGGCGACCGACGCCTACGAGAGCGCCCGCAGGCGCATCCAGGCGTTCGTCAATGCCGCCTCGTTCCGCGAGATCATCTTTACGCGCAACACGACCGAGTCGATCAACCTCGTCGCGCAAAGCTGGGGGCGGAACAATCTCAAGCCGGGCGATCTGATCGTCTCGACCGAGATGGAGCATCACTCGAACATCGTGCCCTGGCAGATGCTCACCGGGCAGACCGGGGCCGTGTTGGAGTTCGTGCCGATTGCCGAGGGTGGCATCCTCGATCTGGATGCGTATCACCAACTGCTCGAAGAAGGCCCCAAACTGGTCACCTTCACCCAGATGTCGAATGTGATGGGGACGATCCCCCCGGCGCGAGAGATGATCGAAGCGGCCCACGCGGTCGGCGCGGTCGTCCATGTCGACGGGGCGCAGAGTGTCCCGCATATGCCGGTCGACGTGCAGGCGCTCGATGCCGATTTTCTCTCGTTCTCAGGCCACAAGATGTGCGGCCCGACCGGGATCGGCGTGCTGTATGGCAAACGGGAGATACTCGAAGCGATGCCCCCCTTCATGGGCGGCGGCGATATGATCAAACGGGTGGAACTGGGTGAATCCCAGTGGAACGATCTGCCCTACAAGTTCGAGGCGGGCACGCCCGCCATCGGCGAGGTGATTGGATTCGGCGCTGCCGTCGATTATTTGAGCGTGATCGGGATGGACAAAGTCCACCAGCACGAAACCGCCGTCACCGCCTATGCCCTCGACAGGCTGTCAGAGGTGGGTGGGGTGCGGGTGCTCGGCCCGGAAGACGTGTCGATCAAAGGCGGGGCGGTGGCGATGGTGCTCGACTGCGCCCACCCGCACGACGTGGCCCAGGTGCTCGACCATCACGGGATCGCAACGCGGGCAGGCCATCACTGCGCGATGCCGCTGCACCAGCATTGCAAGGTCGTTGCCTCGACACGCGCCAGCTTTTACCTGTACAATACCTTTGAAGAAGTCGACCGTCTGATCGACGGCCTGTACAAAGTCAAGGAACTTTTTGCCAGGTAGGTGCAACTGCGTCAGACCGTAGGTCTGGCGATTGAGCCGCCAGGTATCCACCAGAGATAACAGGAACACAAGAAATGGACGACCTCTACCGGGAGATAATCCTCGATCATTACCAGAACCCGCGTAAAAAAGGCAAGCTGGAACCTGCCGACATCGACTACGCCGAAGACAACCCCGTCTGCGGCGATCATATTCACCTGACCGTGCAGCTTGACGAGAACAATGTCGTCAAGGCGGTTGGCTGGGAGGGCGAAGGCTGCGCGATCAGCCAGGCGTCGGCTTCGATGCTCTACGAGACGCTCGTTGGCAAGAGCCTCGACGAGATTCGCACCATCGGCAAGGACGATGTGTTGGAGATGCTCGGCATTCCCCTCAGCCCGGTTCGGTTGAAATGTGCGCTGCTCTCGCTGAAGGTGCTCAAGGCCGGGGCCTATGGCCTGACCGCGTGGCCCGGCGAGGAAGAGGACTGATCAAGATAGGTCACCCACAGGGTGACCTTTAGGCGGGATCAGATCGGGCGTTGCACCAGATAAAGTGTTGGAAATCCAGGTTAACAACGATGGCTGAATGGATCAAAGTCGCCACCGTCGACGAACTGCCTCCCGGCGAACGGATCGTCGTCGATGTAGATTACGAGTGGGTGGCGATCTTCAACGTCAACGGAACGCTGTACGCGATCAACGATACCTGCTCCCATGCCGAAGCCTCTCTCGCCGAGGGCGACCTCGACGGGCACGAGATCGCCTGCCCGCTGCACGGGGCACGCTTCGATATTCGCACCGGAGATGTGCTCAGTTCTCCCGCCGCCGTCGGAGTCGATACCTACGAGGTAAAAATCGAGGGGGGCGACATCTATATCAGGCTTCCCTGACCGCCCCTTTGATCGAAGGTTGCCCCTGGTCAGTCTTCTGTAGATTGAATCGGCAGCGTGAAGAAAAACGTACTGCCTTTCCCCAGTTCGCTTTCAACCCACATATTCCCGCCGTGCAGCTCGACGATCAGCTTGCTGATGGTGAGGCCCAACCCCGTGCCGCCAATCGACGTGCTGGTGCTGTCGACGCGGTAGAAGCGCTCGAAGATGTTTTCCTGCTGCTTCTTCGACAGGCCGATGCCCTGATCATGGATGCCGACCCGGATCGAATCGCCGACGACCTCGCGGGTGATCGATATTTCGCCGCCCTCGGGCGAGAACTTGACGGCGTTCGAGAGAAGGTTCTGGAAAACCTGGTTCAGCCGGAAAGGGTCTCCAATGGTGGGAGGAACATCTGAATTGCATACAAGGTCAAATGTGTGCTGCGGCGACGTATCGATGAAGGGTTTCACCACCGAGGAGATGATCTCGTCAAGGCTGATCGTTTCATTGCGAAGCTCGAGGCCATGCCCGGCTTCAAGCCGGGAGATGTCGAGCAGGTCGTCGATGATCTGGGCCAGGTGGGTGGACTGCTCTTTGATGATCCGGTGATAGTAATCCTGGCGCTCCTGGCTGAGTTCGCGTTCGAGCAGGATTTCGCTGAACCCCCGGACGGAAGTCAGCGGGGTGCGGAGTTCGTGGGCGGCAGTGGCGAGAAACTCGTCTTTCATGCGCTCGACGGCCTTCAATGCGCTGATGTCGCGGATGGTGCAGACGATGCCGATCAGGTTGTCCTTCTCTTTGATTTTCGCCAGGGCGATATCGGCATCGAAGGAAGTTTTGTCTTTATGGTTGGCGACCGCTTCCAGGCGGGTGGTGTCGGCCTGGTCTTCGATGCTTTCGAAGTAATCGTCGATCAGCGCGTGATAGGCCGGGGCGATCAGCGATGTCAGCGGCTGGCCGAGCGGTCCATAGGACTGGCACTTGAAGAAATCGCAAAAGGCTGGGTTGGCCGATTCGATGATCCCCTGCCCGTTGAGCAGCAGCACGGCATCGGGGGTGTTATCGAGAATAGTGCTGATCTGTTTGTTGATCTGACGCAGTTCGACGGTGCGTTCCTCGACCATTTCTTCGAGATGCTCCGAATATTCGCGAAGCTGTTTTTCGGCCTCCTTGAGGGCAGTGATATTGAGGACGAATGAGTAGAACAGGTCTTCCCCTTCGAAGTCCAGATAAGTGGTGGTGACCAAGACCGGGAAAGTGGTGCCGTCTTTGCGTACGTGCCGCCGCTCAGATGTCAGGTTTTTGTCCTTTTTTGGCTCTTTTACGCCCTCAGCCCGCAAAGCGTGATCGATATCAGGAATGGTCATCGAGAGCAGCTCTTCCCGGCTGTATTGCAAATTCTGGCAGGCCATCTCGTTGACATAGGTAATCCGGCCTTCGACGTTGAAGACGATGACGGCTATGCTGGAGTTGTCGACGGCAAACTGCGTCTTGAGGAGCGCCGCCTCAGCCCGTTTGCGCTCGGTGATGTCGACAAATGAGCCAATTGCCAGGCGTTTTCCCCCGAGATCAAGTACTGCGGAACTGATTAGAATGTTCCTGATCTCGCCTGACTTGGTAACAATCTCCCCTGGATCGTTTTTTGTGTAGCTAACTTTTGCCAATCTACCTAAACTGGCCATTACTTCATCTGGATTATTCCATATGTTCAGATCATGAATATTTGAGCCAACAAGTTCTTCTTTTGAATACCCTGTTAACTGATAGAAGCTGTCATTCATATCCAACCGGATTCCATCCGCCAGATCAAGAATCTGCATGGCAATGGGATGGTTGTAAAAAGCCCTGGAGAACTTTCCTTCGCTCTCCCGCAGGGCTTCTTCGATCTGCCTGCGCTCGGTGATGTCGGCGGCGTAAATGGCGACGCTGTTCACCTGCCCGCTTTGATCGTCGAAAACCGGGTAAACACTGCTGGCGTACTGTACACCCGCCCGGCGATCCTCGAAATGGGCGGGGCTGCCTGTTTCGAAGACCCGGTCGATGATGGCTTTTCTCGATTGGGCAATTTCGGACGGCAAGATATTGTAGGCGTTTTTCCCGATCAATTCGCCGGGCGCGAATCCCAGGCGTCTGGCACCGTTCTCGTTGATGTTCAACACGATCCCATCATGGTCCAGGAGCGCTATCGTTTCAAATGGCGCGTTGAACAATGCCTTCAGCGTTGCCTCTCGCTCGCGCAGCGCTGTTTCGGCCTGCCTGCGCTCGGTGGTATCCTGGCCGATGAGCAGCACGGCAGGTTTTCCCTGAAAGTTTATTGGAACGGAAGCGGCTTCGAAAAACAGCGTTGACCGGTCGGAACGCACCAGCACAATCTCGATCAGGGGATTAGATTTTCCAAGCTCGGCGTTTTTTACGCGATCACGGACCGCCGATTGGTACTCAGGAGCGGTAACATCAAGTGGACTGAGGCCAACTACCTTTTCCAGGCTGTCGTATCCCAACATGTAGGCCATAGCCGGATTGACAAAGGCGTAGTGCCCTTCTTGAATCACCGCGATGGCGGTCGGCGAGGCATTGACCAGCACCCGGTAGCGCTCTTCGCTTTCACGTAGAGCCTTTTCAGCCTTTATCTGCTCGGTGATGTCTTCCATAACGGCGATCATGCCGTCGAACCGGTTCTCATGGTCGAGGATCGGCGAGGCATTGATCGAGAGATAGATATGTTCACCGCCGGTTTTTTCGACAGCATGCCGGACCCCAAAAACCGATTTCCCGGATGCCTTTACACGCAGGAAAGGCAGTTGGTCATCAGATAGGGGTTCTCCGTCGAAGTTCGTGATGCGCCAGGTTGGTTCGTTATAGGCTCGCTGCGTGATCTCGTCTCTGCTCAGGCCGAGCACGGTCTCTGCCTGGCGGTTGGCAAAGGTGATCTGGCCTTCCCGGTCGAGAACGGCAATCGCCACCGGGCTGGTTTCCATCAGGCGTTCCAGCAGATCGCGCTCACGCCGCAGCGCTTCTGCGGCCTGTTTGCGCTCGGTGATGTCGACATGCTGGATGACGGCGTTGGTTATCTTTCCAGAAGTATCTTTGATCGGAAAGATGGTCACGTCGAGATACAGCGACACCCGGCTTTCGAGGTCGAGAATATCGAGCTGTGCCGTCGAATATTCAAGCTCGAAGCGGACGGTCTGGCCCTGCCGGAATACGCTTTCGACCAGCGGCATATAGCCCTGTTCCCGGACGATGTTGTCTTCAAAGATGTTGTACCTACCGACGACATCTTCTTCCGAGATTTTCAACACGTCTTTGCAGGCCCGGTTCAGCCGGATGAGCGTGCCTTTTTCGTCGGAAATCCAGATCGAGTAAGGGCTTTGCTCGATGATGCTGTTCAGGAAGGCTTCGGAGTTTCGCAGTTGTGTTTCGGCCCGGCTGCGCTCGCCTTCATCGGCGGCGGCCAGGCGTAAGCGCAGGGCCGCCAACTCTTCGAGAAGCTGTCCCCTGGTTTTTTGATCGTCGTTCATGCTGTTTAACCGATCATATCCATGATAGGCTGGCGTGATGGTCAATCTGGTCGAAGGTTCGTTCCACTATAAGGAATATTATACTGTGGTAATAAAGAATTAAGAATGAGGGAGGGGTTCGATGATGATACAGAATTGAAGGTCCTGTTCTGAGCTTAGACCGAACGAGGTGAATTACCAGAGATCGACGAGGCTGGGAGGGCAGGATTCGAACCTGCGATCTTCGGCTCCAAAGGCCGCTGCCTTGCCGCTTGGCCACCCCCCAGTGTGAAAGCGATTGTACCACAGCGGATCATTGTGATCAATGACCGGGACGAAACAATCCACAGCTTGCTTCTGGATCGAAGATCATCTTGTCGTGCCAATAATGTGATATGATGAGAGCAGGCATTATCCACCAGGTAGTCCTATGTGAAGCCCCTATGGATGGCCGACGCATTCATATCCCCGGAGGTTGGTGAAAGGAGCCGTATATGGCCCTGTCGAGTGAAGAGCGCAACGAATTGATCACACGGCTTGACTGGCTGCCGCAGCGGTTGAACGCGCTGGTACGCGATCTGAAAGAAGAAGATTTCCATAAGCCCAACCCAAACGGGGGATGGACGATTGCGCAGATTCTCCATCACCTGGCCGATTCGCATATGAATGGGTTCATCCGGACGAAATTGATGCTGACCGAAGACCAGCCCACGCTGAAACCCTTTGATCAGGATATGTGGGCGGAAACGCCGGAAATCCATGACGCGCCGGTAGTGACTTCGCTGGAAATCCTGACCGGGCTGCACCGTCGATGGGTGGTGCTGTTGAAAAATCTCGAAGAAGAAGACTGGGGGCGGCAGGGGCATCACCCGGAGGTGGGGCGGGTGACGCTGGACGGTTTGCTGAAGATTTACGCGAATCACTGCGAAGCGCACCTGAAGCAGATCGAGGAAATGCTGTAGAGGATAGAACGAAATACAGACGGCTATAATAGTCCAGCAGTCAGGTATGTATAGCATTGGTTGAGCATGAGTGTTGTCGGCGTTGAATCTGATTTAGTTGAATACAGCCTTTGTCGCGGGGAAGCGATCCTAAAGCAGCGCTCGAAAAGGGAGCGTAAGGTAAACGGGCAATTCCTGACACCCCGACAGGTAGCGCGCTTCATGGCTTCCCAATTTGAAGTGATCCCCGACCAGGCAAAAATCCTTGAGCCGGCAGTCGGATCGGGTGGATTGGTCTGTGCCATCGTCGAACAGGCTGTCAGCCAGCCTCATTTATCAGAGATATGGATAGACGGTTACGAGACAGATACAGCCCTGCTAACTGCCGCGAGAGATTCTCTCCAACAGGCCGTTGAATTTGCCGCCGGATATGGCTTGAAAGTTCATGTTCATTTACATGAGGCGGATTTTGTACAGGCATTTATGCCGGTCAGCAATCAATCCCATCTTTATCATGGTACTTTGTTTGAGGCAGGAGTACCTCCCCAATACGATCTGGTTATTGCAAACCCGCCATATTATAAATTAAATAGTTCTGATCCTCGTGTAACGCATCTCAAGGGAAACGGCAGCGGGCATACCAACATTTACACCGTTTTCATGTCGCTTTGCAGTAAAACGTTGAGCGACAGAGGCCGAGCCTGCTTCATTGTGCCCCGGAGTTTCTGTTCAGGCGCTTATTTTGCCAATTTCAGGCGGGCGTTTTACCAGCAGACGGTGATAGAGGCACTGCATCTATTCGAATCACGCGATGCCACTTTTGGAAAGAGCGATGTTTTGCAAGAGAACGTTATTATTGTATTCCGGGCACGGGGCGATGATGAAGATGTCTCAACCGTACCGAATACGATAAGGCTGTCGGCGTCGCAGAGCGGCAGTGAACTGGAGGATCAGCCAGCATATTTTAAGCTGAATCGACGGCATTTCGTCAGCCCGGATCGGGAGACATTCTATTTTCGGCTGCCGGTTGCCGAACTTGACCAGAAAATCCTGGATACAGTCGATGGTTGGCCGGAGTCTTTGGAGGAATACGGGTTGAAAGTCTCGACCGGCCCGGTCGTTCCTTTTCGTAGTCGTGGGGTGCTCAGTCATAAAGTCGAAGCAGTCGCCGAAGGCCAGGCCGTCCCGCTGCTCTGGATGAACAATATCGCGCCGAACCGGATCACCTGGCCTGTTGATAATGGCAAGCCGCAGGCGATTTTAGTGAGTGAAGAATCAACGGATTTACTTGTTCCCATTGACAATCTGGTATTGATGCGGCGGTTTAGCGCGAAGGAAGAGTCACGCAGGTTGATTGCCGCGCCCTTATTCGCCTCTGACTATGAATCCTGCTGCGGGAAAATTGGGTTGGAGAATCACCTGAACTATATCTACCGGGATGAAGGAAGCCTTGAGACCATAGAAGTGTTGGGGCTGTCGGCGCTGCTAAACAGTTCTCTTGTCGACCGTTATATACGCATCGTCAATGGCAATACACAGGTGAATGCCGCCGAACTTCGCAGTCTTCCATTTCCGCCGCTGGAAGTTGTCAAGTCTGTTGGCGAATGTTTGCTGGGAGAAAGCAAGCGGCACGATATAGATCGCATCGTTTTTGACACATTGCAGACCAGTGGTTATTTGCCGCTAGATATTCCACTATTCAGGGAGACCCGGATCACGATGGGAAAGATACAGGAAGCGCAGCAAATTCTGCAAGAGCTTGGATTGCCAACCGCCCAGCAAAACGAGATTTCGGCTCTTACACTGCTCGTTCTGGCGCAGCTTTCTGAGAGCGATAGCTGGCCGGATGTTCAGGGCAAGAGTCTCCGTATTCATGATATCCTGGTCGAGATTGCAGACAGGTACGACCGGGAATATGCTGAAAATACGCGGGAGTCGATCCGGCGGCAGGTCATTCACCAATTTGAGCAGGCCGGATTGGTACAGCGTAATCCCGACGATCCCGGTCTGCCGACAAACAGCCCCAAGACGCATTATGCGTTGAGTGATCTGGCTTTGGCTACGCTTCGACAGTATCGAACTCCAGGCTGGGAAGAGGCGAAAGCCACTTTTCAGAAGGAGAAAGGTGTATTGCTTGAAATCTATCGGCAGGAACGGCAGCATCGCATGGTGCCATTGAGGTTGTCGAGCGGTGAGGAGTATCATCTTTCGCCAGGTGAACACAACGAACTTCAGGTGGCAATCGTCGAGGAGTTTGGCCCTCGTTTCGCTCCCGGTGCACGGCTACTGTATCTGGGTGATACGGCTGACAAAACTCTCATTCTTGATGAAGAGGGTTTCGAGAGTCTGAATGTGCGTCTCGTGAGTCATGATAAACTTCCGGACGTTGTTCTGTATGATGAGCATCAAGATTGGGTATATTTGGTTGAAGCGGTTACCTCGCGTGGGCCGGTATCTCCAAAGCGCTACCGGGAACTCGAAGAGATGTTTGCCGACTGCCCGGCTGGACGGGTATATGTCAGCGCTTTTCCTGATTTTGCTACCTTCAAATCATTCCTTACTCAAATTGCATGGGAAACGGAAGTCTGGCTGGCGGAGATACCCGATCATATGATTCATTTCAATGGAGACCGGTTTCTCGGTCCTCACAGTTAATCAGCGGACGAGCCAGATTCCGACGATCAGGAACGCGGCCAGCCCACCCTTCTTGAGCAGGTTCGCCCGGCTGATGTCCTCCCGGAAGATCGCCGGGGCGATCAGCGTCAGCAGCCACCCGGCGAGAATCCCGTAAAAAGCCTGCGTGCTGCCCACCACAGCGACCAGCGCCACCGGCCCCAGCGACATAGCCACGAAAGACAGGAGCTTAGTCAGGTCTGCTATCAGCTCTTTGGCAACGATAATCCCCACTGCCCGTGGGCGGATCGCCTTGAGGCTCGCGGCGAACTCGCGGCGCATGGCGGGCATCACCAGCCAGACGAGCAGCGCCCCGACGGAAATCCCGATGGCCTCGTAGCCAATCAGTTCGAAAACGTTGTTGCCGGACACGGCGAATTTGAAGACCACCGCGCTGGCTGCAAAGATCAGGTCGATGATCAGCATGCCGATCAACTGCTTTGAGTCGAACTTGCCCCCGTCCGGCTGGTAGCTGGCGACAATCGATGCGGCGAGGATCACCACGAAGCCCGCGAGCTGGAGCGGGGTAATCACTTCCCCGATGAAGATGAAAGAGAGGGTCAGGACGAACACCGAGTATGCCTGGAACAGGACGATCACGGTGCTGCCTTCGCTTCGCTGGAGCACGATGAAGTAGTAGACCGCGCCGATGATCCGCAGCGTGCCGCTGGCGATTACCAGGGCGGTATCGAGCGGGGTGAGGATCGGGAATCCGGCAATTGCCCATAAGACGCCGCCGTATACCAGGGAAACTATCCCGGCATAGACCGGCAGCGCCAGCGGGGTCGTCTCCCGCTCGACGAGATACTTATCCAAGAAAACGGTGGCCGCTCCAAGAAAGGGGGAGATCAGGGCGAATACTAACCAGTTCATGCTACCCATATTATCGCCTATTGCGGGTAATTACAATGGCAATCCGGGGAAATTTGACATGGGTGTTAACCCGGCTCAAACTGCCTGCCGATCACGTCGGCATGGCCCGCGAGAAAGGCGTCGACCGGCATGCGCTTTTTGCCCTCCGGCTGGATCGTCTCCAGGGCGAACAGCCCGCTGCCGGTCTGCACGGCGAGTCCGTCCGTATGGGCGATCAGCACGCCGGGATCGGTGCCGGATGACTCTTCGGGGTAGGGGAATCCACCCAGGATTTTGAGACGCTGGCCTTCCAGAAAGGTATAGGTGCCGGGCCAGGGATCGTAGGCGCGGACGTGGCGGTCGATCTCGGCGGCGGGGGCCGACCAATCGATCAGCCCGGCCTCTTTCTGGATCGAGCGGGCGAGGGTAACGCCTTCTTCCGGCTGGGGGGTGGGAACAATGTCGCCGGAGAGATAGCCGGTCAGCGCATCGGGGAGAATCGCCGCGCCGAGCGCCGCCAGTTTGTCGTGGAGGGTCGCTGCCGTCTCACGCGGGGCGATTGGGATCGCCTGCGAGGTGAGCATCGGGCCGGTATCGAGGCCGATATCCATCAGCATGATCGTCACGCCGCTTTCGGCATCGCCAGCGCGGATCGCGTACTGGATCGGCGCGGCACCGCGCCAGCGCGGGAGCAGCGAGGCGTGGACGTTGACGCAGCCGTGCGTGGGCAGATCGAGCACCGGCTGGCGGAGAATCTGCCCGAAAGCGGCGACGACCAGCAGGCCGGGCTGCCAGGATCGCAGATGCTCGACGGCGGATTCGTCGCGCAGGGTTTTGGGCTGGAAGACGGGGAGATCGAGGGCGAGGGCAAGGCGCTTCACCGCCGACATCTGTATCTGCTGGCCGCGCCCGGCGGGGCGGTCGGGCTGGGTGACGACGCCAACGACGTGAAACGCGGGGTGATCGACCAGCGCTTGCAGGCTGGGTGTGGCGAAATCGGGCGTACCGAGGAATACGATGCGGGTCGGTTCCATGCTAGCTGCTCCTGGGATTGTCTTGGATATGATGTTACTCTGCCATGTCCCAGATGACCACTGAACCGTCGAACTTTTCGCTTGCCAGGCGTATGCTATCTGGCGACCAGGCCACACGCTCTCTGCTATGTGTCCGGTTGGGCCGCGCCAGATTTCTTTGGAAAGGTACGATTCTGGCGATTAAAAACCGCTGCTGTTCACTCTTACGGATAGAATCGCGCTCCATTTGCACAAAAACAAGGGGTAAACCTGAATTTTGAGCAATTTCCCTGATGTGTCATGACATCTGATTGGGTGTCGTAGGGGCAACCCTTGCGGTCGCCTATGCAACTGGAAAGCCAGTTACCGGTCGTCGCAGGCCGACATACCGACTTTAGCCCGGCGCTTCAGCGCCGGGAAGCTTGCACTAACCGCGCTAAAACAGCCCCTTGAGCATGTGACCACCATAGGCGAATAGCAGCGCTCCCGCCCCGGTCGCCAGGGCCGCCGTCC
>DAOUES010000326.1:0-2148 GCA_034430335.1 Anaerolineae bacterium
GACTGACCGGTTCCTTCCAAGTAGCGTCGGATCGACAAAGGGTCGGTGATCACTGCGACAACCTTCATTTCCCCACCGCATATGGAGCATCGTTCGAGCTTCAACCCAAACGTTCTCGCGAGCAACATCGCCCAAGTTAGTCTGGAATTCCGGCGGGTTGTGGTGGGGGGGTCTGCGGACTGTTCCTCATCGGATGATGCAGGTACCACTT
This sequence comes from Anaerolineae bacterium, assembly GCA_034430335.1. GTDB lineage: Bacteria > Chloroflexota > Anaerolineae > Aggregatilineales > UBA3940 > JAFGOY01. The sequence continues at coordinate 212 of DAOUES010000326.1, forward strand.
TTTCTCTTTGCTTGGAATGCGGCGCGAGGATCCCGTGGTAACGCACCAAGTTGCGGCGCGGAGGGGGCACGAGTGCAGAAATTTTTCGACCTGTACGGCTAGAAATTTCCCTTTGAGCATCAGATATGTCTTTTCTTGAAGGCATGATGGGCACAAGAATAAAAATAAAAGTCGAGTTTGAAGAGTACGAGGTATCGAATGAGTCGGTGACAGCTCCCTCGAAAGAGGATGATGGGTCGTTCGTGATCGAGTTGCCGGCGGCGTTCGAAGGAGACATCGATATGTGCGAGGAGGCGGTTCTGGCGGCGAACTATCCGGCGATTCGCGAGGCCATCTCCCAGCATTTGGAGCGCATCTCAAAAAAAAAACAGAAGAGCGAAACAGAGAGCTGACCGGCCGAGGCAGTGACGAGGGTATCCGCGGTCGGGAGGTCGAGTATCGGGTCGACGGCGAAGTGGGGCGGTTTACGTTCAATACGCACGAGGTGGTCGCGGATGAGAAGGTGGTGTTCAAATCGACGGATATGTTTCCACCGCAGCAGGGCACGGCGTACTACTTGACACGAGGTTTTCGGGAACTCGGTATGCTTCGGGGTGCGACAGAAGCCTCCTATCGCAAGGTTTGCAAGAGGCTGAATCGACAGCGGCGTCAAGAGGAAGGGGGCACGCCACTGAACACGCTGCGTGACGCGACCGAGGCGGAGGGCAAGCGGGTGTTGGACTCCTTTGCGGTCAAGACCGCCGCCGTCTTGGAGGCCCAGGGGGTGGATGAGAATCATCCGCCGCCCCCTGAGCTCTGCGAGACCCCAGAGCGGATTGTCCAAGAGAGCGAGCTCAGCAGGCCCGAGGTCTCAAAGGCTTTTGTAGAGGTGGAGATACCGGAGGCGCTACAAGATGAAGTGGCGTCAAATCCGGTGCCGTACGAGCGTCCGGAGGCGTCGGTGAGTATTTGCGCGGATGGTGTCTTGGCCAAGAAGCAGCAGGAGAAGCGCCGGCGCCCGGGGGATACGGAGCCACCTGTGAAAAGCGGCGATAAAAAAAAGGAGCGCCTCAACCACAAGACGGCAACCATCGAGCATACGGGGAAACGCTACACATTGGTCGCCGCCACCTATGTCACCCTGTTTAGAACCATCCTCGCGTTCGTGCTCAATAACGGGCTGCAACAACTTCGACTCTGCTTTTTTACGGACGGTGAGAAGAGCCTGAAGAATGCGCTTGTCGAAGCATTTTCATGGCATCCCGCCATCTTCGTCATTTTGGATTGGCATCACATCGAGAAGAAATGTGGCGAGCGTCTCAGCATGGCCCTCAAGGGTCGGAAGCTGCGCAATGAGCACCTCGCCCAAGTGACCCGCCTGCTGTGGTATGGTGCCACGTCGTCAGCTATAGATTATTTGAGGCAGATTCCCGCTCGCCACATCAAAGCCCCTGACTACATCGATAAGCTATGTGCCTACCTGGAGGACCGGCGGTCGATGATTCCCTGCTATGCCATACGAAAGCAGCTCGGCCTTCGGAACTCGAGCAATCCCGTAGAGAAGGCTAACGACCAACTGGTTTCGGCGCGTCAGAAGCACCAGGGAATGAGTTGGTCACAGGAAGGCTCCCTCGCGCTGGCAGCGCTCAGCGCGGTGAACAGGAATCGCCATCAGCGTCCATGGCTTGAGGGGCGAGTGATTCCTTTCACCCTCGACCCGACAAGCGATGAAGCCGTCCAACGGCTGCTGGACAACGCCGCGTAAAGCTCTTGGGACGTTACCCTGACGTGAGCCACCGCTCTCGCCTCCCCCACCGCCGGTTGTTCAGACGTGGAGAGCGTCACGGTACCCGTATGTGTTGATTCCCTTCGCGATCCGCTCACCTGGCTCTGGCCTTTGGAGCCAACTGGGTCGGCCGACGGCCGGCACGCTGAGACCGTACAGGTCGAAAATTTTC
>DAOUES010000327.1:0-9161 GCA_034430335.1 Anaerolineae bacterium
ACCGGAATGCCATCCAGATCAGGCCAGCCAGTGCCAGCCCGATTTGAGCGATGCTCCAGACGACATCGATCCACAGCCCGTTGAACAACTGCTCGCTGGCGGTGCCGGTGCCCCAGAAATAGTAGGTTCCGCCAAAGCCAATCACGATCAGGCCGATAGTGCCCACAGCAAAGACATCGGCGACGAAATTCCGGCGCATCACGTCAGGGGTATTCATCGTGATAAAAGCCCAGGCTGTCCCGGCAATTGTGAGGGTATCGACTGCTCTTTCGACCGGTGGGAGCAAAACGTTGCGCGGCAGGAATCCCTGCCAGGCGGCCAGCGAAGCAATCAGCACGATCACCCGCCCGAAAAACAGGGCGAAGATGCTCAATGCCAGTCGGAACGTGCCTGTATCGCGCTCCCGCATCCACTGACCGATGCTGATCGCGAAAGCGGCCTCCACTGCAAACAGTATGATGAAGTGGTAGACCAGGCTGCCTGGAGGCTGCCCAACGAGGTTTATGATCTGATCGAACACGGTCGTTACTCCCCAGGGTTGAACGCTACTGCGATTATAGCATCATTGATGCACACGCGCTTAAAGGCTCTATTTATGTCGCTGCCGCTCGACGATGCCGGTTACCGCGTCGATAACGTCGTCGATATCCCGGTCGGTCATCCGTGAGAAGATCGGCAGTGACACCTCGCGCCGGTATTCCCGGTAAGCGACCGGAAAGTCCTCCGGCTGGTAGTGATAGGTATCCCGGTAGTAGGGATGCAGGTGGAAGGGGATGAAGTGGACACTGGCCCCGATGTTGTGATCCTTCATTGCTTCGATGAACGCCGCCCGGTCGATAGCCAGCCGGTCGAGGTTCAGCCGCAGCATATAGAGATGCCAGGCGTGGTGATCCTCGTCCCCGGAGAACGGCGGCTGTAGTTCGGGCAGCGCGGAGAAGGCTTCGGTGTAGCGCCGCGCGATCTCCGCCCGGCGGTCGCGCATCTGCGCCGCCCGGCGAAGCTGCACCCGCCCCATCGCGGCGGCGATATCGGTCATGTTGTACTTGTAGCCCGGCGCGGCGATCTCGTAATACCAGGAACCTTCCGCCGTGTAGCGCTTCCAGACATCCTTGCTGATGCCGTGCAGCCGCATCACCCGGCAGTGATCGGCGAGCGCCGCGTCGTTCGTCGTGATCATCCCCCCCTCGCCGGTAGTCACCGCTTTGGTTGCATAGAAACTGAAGCAGACGAACCGGCAAACGTCGTAAGGTTTGCCGGTTTCCGGCGCGATGGGTGCCGACCCGATCAGCCGTCCCTTGTAGCGGGTCGGGAGGGCGTGGGCGGCATCCTCGACGACCGCCAGGTTGTGTTTTTCGGCGATGGCATAGATCGTGTCGAGGTCGGCAGGCAGCCCGCCGACATGCACCGGCAGTACCGCCCGCGTCCGTTCGGTGATCGCCCCTTCGATCAACGCCGGGTCGATGTTGAAGTCCTCCGGGCGAATGTCGACAAAAACCGGCTTCGCGCCGAAATAGCAGATCACTTCACTGGACGCGGCGAAAGTGTAAGGAGTGGTGATCACCTCGTCGCCGGACTTCAGGCCAATCGCATCGAGGGCGAGGTGCATCGCAGCCGTGCAGGAGTTGACGGCGACGGCCTGCTCGACACCGAAATAGTCAGCAAATTCCTGCTCGAATTTCTCTGTTTTCGGCCCGGTAGTCAGCCAGCCGGAGCGCATCGTATCGACGACTTCCGCGATCTCCTCCTCGCCGATGCCCGGCAGGGAAAAAGGAAGGTACGTGGCGCGCGTTGGGTTGTCGTCGGTTGTCATCTGGATACTCCTTTGCCCGGTTGGATATAGTGATATTGTATCCACAGCAGCGTTTTCCACTACCAGTTCAGTGTAGCAATGTCCCCCTTTGCTAAGGGGGGACAGCATCGAGCGCAGCGAGATGCCGGGGGGTGATCGCTGTTGGCAGCAAACCATTGCATCCATTTTCCCTCGACCGAACGCCGCGAGGTATGCTAAACTCCTCCCCATGTCACGATTACCACACGAATTCTTCGCCCGCGATACCCTGGCCGCTGCGCGTGATCTGCTGGGTTGCCTGCTCGTCCACGAAATCGACGGCCAGCGGGTGGCCGGGCGCATCGTCGAAGTGGAAGCCTACACCGGCCATGACGACCTTGCCTCGCACGCTGCACGAGGCAAAACCCCGCGCAACGCGGTGATGTTCGGCCCGCCGGGAGTCAGCTATATCTATCTGATCTATGGGATGTACCGGCTGCTCAACGTAATCGCCAGGCCGGACGGCGTCGACTACCCCGCCGCGATCCTGATCCGTGCCCTCGAACCGGTTGAGGGGTTACAATTCATGGCAGCGTGTCGAACGGGCCGCCGCCGGGTCGAGTGGACGAGCGGCCCTGGCCGCCTGACGATGGCGCTGGCTATCGACCAGACCTTGAACGGCATCGACCTGACTGCACCGGGCAGCCCACTCTTTTTCGAAGAGGGGATCAGCGTTCCCGGCGATCAGGTACAAACCGGCCCCCGGATCGGCATCAATGTGCCCGAACCCTGGCAGGGTATGCCCTGGCGCTTCTGGGTCAGGGATAACCTGTTCGTTTCGCGTGCCGGTTGAGCCGATTCCCACGTGGAGGTGAAAGAAACATGGATTTATTCAAGAACAAAACAGCGTTGATCTTTGGCATCGCCAACAAAAACTCGATTGCCTGGGGGATCGCCGAGGCGCTGCATGCCGAAGGCGCTGAGATCGGGGTCAGCTATGCGATCCCCTCACTTGAAAAGCGCGTCCGCCCGCTGGCCGAAAGCGTCGGGGCGAAGCTGATCGAAGAGTGCGATGTGACCGACGACGCGGCGATTGATCGCCTGTTCGAAAAGGTGAAAGATACCTACGGCAGCATCGATGTACTGGTTCACTCGGTCGCTTTCGCTGAACGGGAAGACCTGACCGGGCGCTTCATCGACACCAGCCGCGCAGGTTTTAAAACCGCGCTGGAGATCAGTGCGTATTCACTGGTGGCCTTAGCCCGCCGCGCCGAACCCTTGATGGCCGCAGGAAGCTCGATTCTGGCCATGACCTACTACGGCAGCGTTGCCGTGTTACCGCATTACAACGTGATGGGCGTCGCCAAGGCCGCCCTCGAATCGTCGGTGCGCTACCTTGCCGCCGATCTGGGGCCGAAAGGCATCCGGGTGAACGCGGTATCGGCGGGGCCGATCAAGACTCTGGCCGCTTCGGGTGTGGGCGGCTTCCGAAAGCTGTTAAACTACAGCGAGACAGCCTCACCGCTGCGCCAATCTGTTACCCAGGAAGATATAGGACAGGCAGCCGTCTACCTCTGCTCCGATATGGCCCGGTCGGTTACCGGGGAAATTCACTATGTGGATGCCGGGTGGAACATCATGGGATTGACCGTCCCCTTTGAGGAGATGGATTAAGTATCTATCCATAACATGGATAGATACTGTCAAAGCCTATCCGCCAATGAGCGGAGCGAATTTACGGATAGGCTCCGAGATAGGCTGACCTCATTGAATCAGGATATGGACAAAAGAGCTACCGAAAAACTTGAACTCGACAAGATATTACGACAGTTATCAGGGTATGCGGCTTTTTCGGCCAGCAAAGCCCTGCTCGATCATTTAGAACCAACCGGTGATATAAAAGAGGCCCGGCGTCGGCAGCAGGAGACGGATGAAGCCCGCCGCCTGCTCGAAGAACACAGCACGGTCAGTGTTGGGGGTGCCCACGATGTGCGCCCCCATGTCGATCGGGCCGAACGGGGCATCGCCCTGGCCGCCGACCAGCTTCTTGACATCAAATCCACGCTGCAATCGGCGGGGCGGCTGCGCAAAACGATCGGTAAACTCGGTGATGACTACCCCCTCCTCGCCGAAATGTCGCTCGGCCTGGACGAAGGCCGCCCGATTGTCGATGCAATCACCCGCATCGTCAGCGACCAGGGGCAGATTCTCGATTCGGCCAGCCCCAAACTGGCCCAGATTCGCCGCGATCTGCAAGTCGCCCACAGCCGCCTGCAATCGAAACTCCAGGCGATAGTCGGCAGCAGCGAAAACGCCCCCTATCTCCAGGAGTCGCTGATCACCCAGCGCGGCGGGCGCTACGTCATCCCGATCAAGGCCGACGCCAAAGGCCGGATCAAGGGCATCGTCCATGATCAATCCTCGTCCGGGGCGACCCTCTTTATCGAACCCCTCGCTACGGTCGAGATCAACAACGAAATCCGCGAACTCGAACTGGCCGAGCAGAACGAGATCATGCGCATCCTGCACGAAATCAGCGCCCGGATCGCCGATTACGCCGATCCGATCCGCTGGACGGTTGAATCACTGGCCGATCTGGACGTGGCATTTGCCAAGGCGAAGTTCGCCGGTGCCCTGAACGCCCACGCCCCGACGCTCGTCGATTTCGACCCGGAGCGCTACCCCGGCAGCACGCTCAGGCTCTATAATGCCCGCCACCCGCTGATCGACCCGGAGAAAGTCGTCCCGATTGATGTCGTCCTCTCTGACGAAACCGCCATGCTGGTCATCACCGGGCCGAACACCGGCGGCAAGACGGTATCGCTGAAAACGGTCGGCCTGCTGACCTTGATGGCCCAGTGCGGCCTGCACATCCCGGCTTCCGGCGAATCGGTGCTGACCGTCTTCGACGCGGTCTACGCCGATATCGGCGACGAGCAGAGCATCGAGCAGTCACTCAGCACCTTTTCGGCCCATCTGACCCACATCGTCACCATTCTCGATCAGGTCGACGAGCGGTCGCTGGTGCTGCTCGACGAACTCGGCGCGGGCACCGACCCGGCGGAAGGCGCGGCGCTGGCCCGTTCGATCCTCAACGACCTGCTCCAGCGCGGGGTCACAACCTTCGTCGCTACCCATTACCCTGAATTGAAGCTCTACGCCCACAGCACCGCCGGGGTGAGCAACGCCAGCGTCGAGTTCGATGTCGAAACCCTGTCGCCCACCTACCGGCTGATTATCGGGCTGCCGGGGCGTTCGAACGCCTTCGCCATCGCCACCCGCCTCGGTTTGCCCGGTTACATCATCGACGAGGCACGCGGTTACATCGGGGCTGATGACCTGCACGCGGACGACCTGCTGGACGAGATACACCAGACCCGCGAGGAAATCCGCCAGACCCGTTCGCGCCTGGAAGCGGCGGAAAAAGAGACCGTCGCACTGCGTGACGACCTGCGCGAGCGGATCGCCCGGATCAACGAGGAGCGCCGGGTGATCATCGACGAGGCGCGCCGCTCCGCCGACGATGAAATCAAGGCAATCAGAGAGGAACTGGCTTCGCTGCGCCGCCAACTGCGGGCGATTCCGCCCACCTACAAGGAGCAGACGGACGCAGCGGTCGAGGAACTCCGTGCCGTCGAAGCCGAAGTCGCTGCCGTCGAAGAATTGATCGAAGCCCCGGTCGAACCGGTCATCGAACACGAACCGGCCACCGGGCATAAGCGGATTGCCGAGCCGGAAGCGCCGGTCGACGTGGAAGAAGAACCCTTTGACGGCCTGAAAGTCGGCGACAACGTTTTCGTTCCCTCGTTGAATTCGGTGGGCGAGATCGTCGGGCTGGGCGACGGCAGCGAAGCCGAGGTGCAGGTCGGGCAGTTCCGCGTGCGCGTCGATCCCGCCGACCTGGAATTCCGGTCGAGGCGGTCGTTGAAAAAAGCGGGCAGGGAACCATCCTACGAAAGCGCCTATGCCGATATCAGCCGCCCCAGCCCGGAAAGTCCCGGCCTGGAACTGCACCTGCGCGGCTATACGCTGGATGAAGCCCTCCCTATTCTGGAAGAATACCTCGATCAGGCGTACCTCTCCGGCCTGCCCTGGGTGCGGATCATTCACGGCAAGGGCAGCGGGGTGATCCGGCGGATGGTTCACCAGACCCTCAGGAACTCACCACTGGTGAAAGAGTTCAAGAACGCGCCCGCCAACCAGGGCGGCGACGGCGCGACCGTCGTTCACTTTGTCCCGCTGGTGTAAAGAACCACCGGTTGCCCCCGTTTTGTGGCACTTCCGGCAGCACGCTATAATCCGGGGCCGCTGATCACACAGCAGATTGACCGTCAGGAGTGCCCTTTAGTGAAGCCGCTGATCGAGTGTGTGCCCAATTTTAGCGAGGGCCGCCGTCTGGATATCATCGAGAAGATTGTCGGCTCGGTGCGTGGAGTGCCGGGCGTCGCGCTGCTCGATTACAGCTCCGACCCCGATCACAACCGGTCGGTGCTGACGATTGTCGGTGCGCCCGCTGCTGTCGAAGAAGCGGCTTTTCGCGCGGTGGAAACCGCCGCCGGGCTGATCGATATGGCCCAACACGAGGGAGTGCATCCCTGCATCGGCGCGGCGGACGTGGTGCCTTTCATCCCTATTCAGGATGTCGGCATGGACGAATGCGTCGCCGTCGCCCGCCAGTTGGCCCGGCGAGTCGGCGAAGACCTGAACATCCCGGCCTATCTCTACGAAGAAGCCGCCGTCCGGCCCGGACGCGCCAATCTTGCCCATCTGCGTAAGGGCGGCTATGCACAGCTTAAAGCGGATATCGCCACCGATCCAGACCGTGCGCCTGATTTCGGCCCCGCCGTGCTTGGCCCGGCAGGGGCAGCGGCGGTTGGCGCACGAAAAAAGTTGATCGCCTATAACGTTTTTCTCGATACCGACGATGTCGAGATCGCTCAGAAGATCGCCGAGGCGATCCGACATTCGAGCGGCGGGCTGCCCTACGTCAAAGCGCTTGGTCTGATGGTCAACGGGCAGGCGCAGGTGTCGATGAATCTGGTCGATTACACACAGACGCCGGTTCACCGCGTGCAGGAAGCGATCAGGGTACAGGCCGGACGATACGGGTGCCAGATCACCCATGCCGAGTTGATCGGCATGATCCCGGAGCAGGCGTTGATCGACGCGGCCTGCTGGTACCTTCAATTAGACGGGTTCGGCGAGGAACAAATCCTCGAACGCAGGATACGACAGGCGGAGAGTACGGGACTGATTTAACTTTATGCGACGACAGACACTTCTAATCCCCTTCCTGGCCCTGATTGGCTGGCTTTTATCGAGTTGTAACACTTCGTCCGGCATCCCCCCGACCCCGACGAAAACGCCGCTGGTATCCATGATGCCCTTCGCCGATGTCGTCGCGACGATCCCCGCGCCCGGCGCTCAATATGCAATCGTCGAGACGACGGTCGCCGATATGCCCACCCCGCTGGCCTTCGACGCCGTGACGCCAACCCCGGATGCAGATGCGCCGCCAACCATCACTCCGACCTCGACCATTCCCCAACCCCTGGCAAACCTCCCCCCGCTGCATTACTGGCTGGAACGCCCCATCCCGCTGGCTTTTCAGGATTACCTGGATCGCACCTACCCGTACGGTGGAACGTCGGGAGGCCGCTACCGCCCACATACTGGGGGCGATTTCTTCAATCCCGCCGGAACGCCGGTCGTCGCGGTGGCGAATGCGACTGTCGCCTACGCGGGCACCGATCAGGAGATCGTCTACGGGCCGAGTTCCAACTTCTACGGCAACCTGATCGTGCTCCAGCTTACCGGTATCACGTACAAGGGGCAGAGTATCTACGCGCTCTACGGCCATCTCTCCCAGATCGATGTCGAAACCGGGCAGAACGTCGCCGCCGGTTCGGTGATCGGCGAGGTGGGCGGCACGGGCGTTGCCAACGGCGGCCCGCACCTGCACTTCGAAGTGCGGATCGGCGATCCGAAAGGGTACTTCACCAGCACCCGCAACCCCGATCTGTGGATCGAACCCTATCGCGGCTACGGCACGCTGGCCGGGCTGATCACCGACGGCAGCGGCACGCCTCTGCGTGAGATATCCATCGTCATATACGGTGACGATGTGACTCGCTATACGTGGACATATTCGGGAAACGAAAACCACCCCGATGACGAATGGGGGGAGAACTTCACCTACGGCGACCTGCCGGAAGGCTGGTATACGGTATCGGCCCGTTCGGAGAAGCGCACCTATTCGGAAGATGTCTACATCTGGGCAGGTAGAACGTCCTGGCTGGAATGGGAATTCGACTAAGAACGATACATACCTGATCGCCCCCTGTGGGGGATGGATGTTTTGACTTTGCCAAAATTCTTATCATCAGCCGAAGGTAGTCCAAGAAAATAATCCGGTGAGTAACTCACAGCCGTATCAAACAAAGCCACTCCTGATCGCCCCCAAGTTTGGGGGAGATGTCGCGTAGCGACAGAGGGGGTTGTAATCTACCGCTGCGGCCCAAACCACTTCTCGATCAGCCTATCAATCGACCCATCCCCAAGTAATTCGTATAACACCCTGTTGATCTCGTCGAGCAGCACCAGGCTGTCCGGCGAAACGGCGACGGCAAACAGCGCGTCGTCGACCACCGTATCGGCGATGGACAGTTCCTCGTGTGCCCCTACTCCTAACTGCGCGGTGATCCCATCGACCAGCGCAGCGTCTGCCTCGCCATCGATCACAGCAGCGAGTGCGCTGTCAGGATCGTCGTAACGGTCGATTGCTAGATCGGCAACCCGCCTTTCCCATTTCCGCGCTTCCACGTCACCGCCCGAACCATATTCGACTGCCAGCCTGTGACCGGCGAGATCGTCCATGCTCTGGATCGGCGACCCGACCGGCACGACGAGCATCTCCCCGGCGTTAAAGTAGGGCACCGAGAAATTGGCTTTGTGCTCGTACATATAGGCGGGAACCAGCGCCGATACCAGGATGTCGACCTGTTCGGTGTAGAGAGCGTCGTACAGCCCATCATAGGAAATGTTGACGATCTCGATCTCCAGCCCCAGCCGCTCACCGATCAGCCGCGCCAGGTCGACATCGAACCCGGCGATCTGCTCGTTCTCGTCGACGTTCTCGAAAGGCGGGTAGGCGGCGTCCATTCCCACCCGCAGCGCGCCGCGCTCCACTGCCTGCTCCCAGACCTGGTCTTTTTCCTTGCACCCGGTCGATGCCGCCGTCAGCGCGATCAACACGCCGACCGTAACCAGATGTAGGATCGAAATTTTTCTACGAATGGATTTCATAAACATCAAGAACCTTCACACACCGAAGATATGCTGCCCCCTTTGCTAAGGGGGGCGGCTTCTCGCACAGGCGAGAAGCGGGGGGTGA
>DAOUES010000328.1:0-1743 GCA_034430335.1 Anaerolineae bacterium
TGATCGCAATGCTGATCGGATCGCTGGAAGTCGATCCAGACGAGGCAAGCTGGGCGTTGATATACGCCTGGGCGATCACGTCGATCACCTTTGCCGCGCCGATCCCGAACAGCACCCCGGCGATTCCACCGAAGAAGCCGATCGCTCCCGCTTCGGCGATGAAGATGCTCATCACGTCGCGGTTGGTCGCGCCGACCGCTTTCATCAACCCGATCTCGCGGGTGCGTTCCAGGATCGACATGATCATCGTGTTGGCGATCCCAATCGCCGCGACGAGCAGCGCAATCGCGCCGATGCCGCCGAAGACGGCCTGGATCACCGCGAACAGGACGTTGAGCTGCTGGAGCGTCGACTGCGCTGAAAAAGCAAAAAAGCCGTCGGCCTCAAGCTCCCGCTGGATCGGTAGAAGCTGCTGCGTGTCGTCGACAACCACGACGGCCTGTGAATACCCGTCATTGCGGCGATCCGGTCGCTGGCCCGTATACCAGCTTGTCAGGTCTTCTACGTCGGCCAGCGCCATATAGATCGTATAGTCGTCAGAGCCGGTTTCTTCGAGAACGCCGCCCACGCGCAGCCGGACGGTATGGGTCACCGGCTTGCCATCGTCACCCATTTTGGTGATCGATACGCTGAGAGTCTGGCCCAGCAGATCGAGCGGTTCCCCATTGCCATTGCGCTGCACCTGTGTCCCACTTCGCTGGCGGGGGTCGACAAAGCTCTCGCCGACTTTCGCCCCGACGATCACCGTCCAGTTGCCGAGGATATCAGCACCGCGTTCGACTTCCAGCCCCATATCACGCACCACCAGCGGATCGATCCCGGTCAGGGTTCCGGAGCCAACCAGCCGGTTGAGTTTGATCGTCGTCGGGGCGGCTACCTGTTCCTTTGGCGTGATCGCCGTTACGCCTTCGCGCCGCCCGATCTCCTTGATGGCGTCCGGGGTCAGCACCGATTCATCGCCGGTGCTCGGCGCGCCAAAAGCGCGGAAGAACGCGCCGGGCAGCAGCGTGATCTGATTGACCGGCCCGAACGCCGTAGCATCGCCGGTGGCGCTCTCCTGTAAGCCGGAGGCCAATGAGATTAGCACGACGATTGCCGCCGTGCCGATCACCACGCCCAGCGCGGTCATAATCGCCCGCCCGCGCATGCGGTTCAGGTTCGACCAGACGACACGTAACAGGTCACGAAAATTCATACCGGTTCCCCATCACAACCGGGGGACAGCAGGAAGCACTATCCCCCGTATTTTGCTAATATTTCACGCTGCAACACTTATGGGCTATTGCCCGTTATTCGCTGCCACCTCAGGCATTTCTGCCGGGCGGGTGCCAAAACCGAAGAAGCCCCTCAACCCGCGCCAGAAGCGCTCCGCTGTAGTAACTTCACCGACATCATTACTGCCGGGACGTACACCCTCGCCCGTCTCGTCGACTGCGAGCGGCAGCACCTCGACCATCAGCGTCTCGCTGGTCGTGCGCGGCTGCTGGAAGGTATCGAGATAGTTGACGGTGATCGTGATCGTCGCCTGGCCGACCTGCGAGGCTTCGGCGTTGGCGATCATCGAGCCGGACGTGCCGCCATCAAGCGGGCCGACATAGAGCGACCCCTCGGTGATGTGCAGCCGGTCGCTGGTCACTTCGACGGTGCTCACGTTGATCATCGACCGCCCGATATTGATTACCTCAACCGGGATTTCGAAGGTGTCGCCGACGTAGATTTCTTCCGGCAGCGGCTCGAAAAGGC
>DAOUES010000329.1:0-7093 GCA_034430335.1 Anaerolineae bacterium
TAAACGTGCTGCTGCGTTTAATTACCGAGGGGCAGGAACAACCCCTTTCCACCATCCTGCCTGCCGAGTTAGTAATCCGCAGTTCAAGCGGATAGGAGTAAGGAGGAAATATATCGAGCGAGAAGAAGTAGGAGAAGCACCCGTTAAAAAGGAACGACGTCTATGCAAAGACGTCCGAAAAATGCAGCATAGACAATCGTTCCCCTTCGTAAAAACCGATTTCAGTATATCATTAGCGAGGAAAAACAACCATGACTAAGAAGTCATTGCTAATCGCAGTAGTCGTAGTGTTCGTTTTTGCACTGCTTACCGCCTGCGGCGGCACAGCCGCCACCGAAGCGCCGGCTGAAGAAGAAGCAGCAGCCGAAGAAGAAGTGGCCGCCGAAGAACCGGCAGCCGAAGAACCGGCGGCAGAAGAGCCAGCCGAAGAAGAAGCCGCCCCTGAAAAGACGGTGCTGAATGTCTGGTCCTTCACCAACGAGATCAACACGATGGCGGTTGCCTACGAAGGCATGAACCCCGACGTCGACATCGTCTACACGATGATCCCGATGACCAACGGCGAGTATCAGACCAAGCTCAAGGCTGCCCTCGGCACCGCCGATGCGCCCGATGTGGTGGCGCTGGAAGCCGCCTTCGTCAAGGAATACGTCGAAGCTGACTTCCTGGCCGACCTGGGCGACCTGCTGCAGTACGCCGAAGCCGCCAACACCTACCAGTTCGTGCTCGACGTGGGCACCAACGATGGTGTCACCAAGGCTTATGCTTACCAGGCGACCCCCGGTGCCATCTTCTACCGCCGCAGCCTCGCCCTCGAGTACTTCGGCACCGATGACCCGGCAGAGATCCAGGCCCTGATGAGCGACCTAGATGGCTTCACCGCCATGGCCGAGACCATCAAGGAAGCCTCCGGCGGCGACACCTACATGGTCGCCTCCTCCGGTGACTTCCAGAACCCCTTCTTCGCCAGCCGCGCCGACCCCTGGATCGTCGATGACACTCTGGTCGTCGACCCGATGGTCGAGCAGTATGTCGCCACCGCCAAGCTCTTCCGTGACGAGGGCTACGAAGCCCAGGCACAACAGTGGCAGGAAGGCTGGTTCGCCGGCATGAATGACACCCTGGCCGACGCCGAAGGCAACCCCAAGCAGGTCTTCTGCTACTTCCTGCCCACCTGGGGTCTGCCCTACGTCCTGGCCCCCAACGCCGTCGCCGCCGATGGCTCCTCAGACACCTCCGGTGACTGGGGCGTCGTCACCGGCCCGATGCCCTACCAGTGGGGTGGCACCTGGCTTGGTATGATCGATGGCACCCCGAATGAGGAACTGGCCAAGGACTTCATCCGCTTTGCGACCCTGGACGAAGAGAACCTGAAGAACTGGGCGCTCGGCGTCTACACCCATGAATACCTGGCCGCCATCGACCCCGATGTACCCGAAGATCAGGCTCAGGCTCCTGGCGACTTCGTCTCCAGCCAGAACGTTGTCGAGGAAATCATCCCCCTGTTCGATGACTCCGACCTCAGCGCTTTCCTGGCCGGCCAGAACTCCTACGCCGGTTTCGCCGAAGCCGCTCCGTCGGTCAACGCTCGCCTGATGACCGGTTCTGACGACGCCATCCAGCGTGCGTTGAACGACCCGCTCAACCAGTACCTCAACGACGAGGTCACCGAAGACGAGATGTGGGCAAACTGGAAAGACTCGCTCCGCATCGAGTTCCCGGACCTGATCATCAACTAATCAGACTTTGACAGATTGGTAGGTCAGTGTATTATTTACACTGACCTACCTTCTTCAACAAAGGATTGATGGCGCTATGTTTGGCACAAAAAAGCAGTACTATGGCTATCTTTTCATTGCCCCCTTCATCATCGGCTTTCTGGTCTTCGGCCTGTACCCGGTCTACAACACGGTCTACCTCAGCTTCACCGATACCACCCTGATGACCAAAGAGGCAAGCTGGATCGGCCTCCAGAATTTCCAGCGCCTCTTTGCCGATGATGTCTTCATGAAGGCCGTCAAGAACACCTGGATCATCTGGATTCTGAACTTCATCCCCCAGATCGGCATCGCCACCCTGCTCGCCGTCTGGTTCACCAGCGCCCGGTTGAAAATCAGGGCAGTCGGCATCTGGCGCGCCCTCTTCTACCTCCCCAACCTGCTCATGCCAGCCGCGGTCGCTGCTTTGTTCTTCAGCCTCTTCTCCTACTACGGCCCGGTCAACCAGTTCATGGTTCGCCTGGGCCTGCTCCCCGAAGCCCAGCACTTCCTGCAGAGCGTCCCCATCGCCCGCGGCCTGGTCGTCTTCATCCAGTGGTGGATGTGGTTCGGCCAGACCCTGATCCTGGTCATGGCCGGGATGACCTCCATCTCGGTTTCCCTCTACGAAGCCGCCATGGTCGACGGTGCGTCCTCGCTCGACATGTTCACCAAGATCACCCTGCCCCTGCTCAAGCCGATCATGATCTACATCTTCGTCATCTCGCTCGTCGGCGGCATGCAGATGTTCGACATCCCCTACCTGCTCACCGACCAGCGCGGCTCGCCCAGCGGCTCGATCATGACCAACAACATCCTGATGTACCTGAAGTTCGCCAGCAGCAAAGGCCATATCGGGGCCGCTTCCTCGGTCGGCGTGCTGGTCTTCATCATGACCAGCATCTGCGCGCTCGGCATCTTCTACTTCCTGCGCGACCGTGACAAACAGGCCGTTTGATAGATTACAGAAGGCAAAACCTCATGAACCTGACAAAGTCTAAACAGGCCGCCCACGCATCGATCTACACCGCCCGGCAGTACAACCTGACCACCTATGTGTACCGGGCTTTGATCTACCTCTTCCTGGCCCTCCTGCTGGTGGTCACCATCATCCCGATCTGGCTGTTGATCGTCAACGCCACCCGCTCGACCTATGAAATCCAGCAGGGGATCAGCCTGTTCCCCAGCACCCATGCCCTCGACAACTACCACGTCCTGTTGGGGCGCGGCCTGAACCTGGTGCGGGGCTTCTTGAACAGCCTCTTCGTCTCTTCCGCCACCACCATCCTGGCCGTCTACTTCGCCTTTCTGACCGCCTACGGCGTCACCGTCTACCGCTTCAAGGGCCGCAACCTGTTCAACAACTTCATCGTCCTGCTGGTCATGATCCCGATGCAGCTCTCGATCATCGGCTTCTTCCAGTACATGTCCAAGCTCGGCCTGACCGACACCTTCGCCGCCCTGATCCTGCCCGCCATCGCCAACGCGGGCGCGGTCTTTTTCGCCAAGCAGTATCTCGATTCGATGATCATCTCCGAGCTGATCGACGCTGCCCGCATCGACGGCGCGGGCGAGCTGAAAATCTTCCACATCATCATGATGCCCCTGGCGATGCCCGGCGCAATCACCCTGGGAATCTTCTCCTTCGTCGCCGCCTGGAACAACTTCTTCAACGCCTACATCATCATCTCGTCGATTGAGAAGTACACCCTGCCGATGCTCGTCCAGACCCTGCGCGGCGACGTCTACCGCACCGAGTACGGCGCGATCTACCTGGGGCTGGCGGTCACCGTCGTCCCGATCATTCTCATCTATGCCCTCTTCTCCCGCTACATCGTCAGCGGTATCGCCATGGGCTCGATGAAAGGGTAGTCAGCGCTTATATTTGGGGGCACCTCTCACAAGGCAATCTCACGATTACGAGGTGTCCCACCATTAACTTATTAGATCAAAGAGAACTGTGTGACGGTTTCTCCGGCGACGACCGCCCTTAATGTATGAATTACCGGTATCTATGGCCGAATAATTTTTTACTCCGCTATGGGAGCGCTCTCATAACAGACGTAGATGGTACCAAACAGAAGGATTGCGACTGATGCGCTTTGGAACTTTCGATGATCGGCAGCGAGAATACGTGATTATCCGACCAGACACCCCCCTGCCCTGGATCAACTACCTGGGCTGCGAGAGTTATTTCGGCATCATCAGCAACACCGCCGGGGGCTACTCTTTCTACCAGGATGCGCGGCTCAGGCGGCTGACACGCTACCGCTACAACAACGTTCCGACCGATTACGGCGGGCGCTATCTCTATCTCCGCGACAACGCCAGCGGCGATTACTGGACACCTACCTGGCAGCCCATACGAAACGGCGTCGAAGATTACTCGTGCCGACACGGGATGGGATACACCATCATCCGGTCGACATCCAACGATATCACGACGCAGATTCGCTATTTTGTCCCCCTGGGTGAGACGCTCGAAATCTGGCAGGCGACAATCACCAACAACCGCAGCGAGGCGGCAAACCTGTCGGTCTTCTCGGTGATCGAGTTCGCCCTGTGGGACGCTCAAGATGATGCAGCCAACTTCCAGCGCAACCTCAATATCGGCGAGGTGGAGATCGTCGACGGCGTGATCTATCACAAGACCGAATACCGCGAGCGCCGCGATCATTTTGCCTATTTTGCCTGCTCGGAGCCGGTCGAGGCATTCGATACCCAGCGCGAGGATTTCTTAGGCCCCTATCGCGGCTGGCACGAACCCATCGCCGTCGAAGAGGGCCGGTCGCGCAATTCCGTCGCTCACGGTTGGTCGCCGATTGGCTCACATCACATCAAACTGGCATTACAGCCGAGCGAGTCGAAGCAGGTGATCTTCGTGCTTGGTTACCAGGAGAATCCGAGAGACGCCAAATTCGATCCGCCGGGTTCGTCGACGGTCAACAAAAAGGCGGCCCTCCCGATCATCGCCAAGTACACGCAGCGGGCGGAAGTCGACAGGGCATTCGACGCGCTCTACGATTATTGGGGGCAACTGCTTGGTGCCCTCCAGGTCGATACCCCGGACGAGCACACCAACCGGATGGTCAACATCTGGAACGTCTACCAGAACATGATCACCTTCAACATGTCGCGCTCGGCCTCGCAGTTCGAGTCCGGGATCGGGCGGGGAATGGGCTTCCGCGATTCGACCCAGGACTTGCTGGGCTTCGTCCATATCATTCCTGAACGCGCCCGCGAACGGATCATCGATCTGGCAGCAACCCAGTTCGAAAACGGGGGCGCTTATCACCAGTACCAGCCATTGACCAAGCGCGGCAACGACGCGGTCGGCGGCGGGTTCAACGACGACCCGCTCTGGCTGATCCTGGGCGTCGCCGCCTACCTGAAGGAAACCGGCGACCGGGGCATTCTCGACGAGATGGTGCCCTTCGACAACACCCCCGGCACCGAAGCGCCGCTGCTGGTTCACCTCGAACACAGCCTCCAGTACACGCTCGACAATCTTGGGCCGCACAAGCTGCCCCTGATCGGGCGCGCCGACTGGAACGACTGTCTGAACCTGAACACGTTCTCGGAGGAGCCGGGCGAATCATTCCAGACCGCCAGCCACCGCGAAGGCGGGGTCGCCGAATCGGTGTTCATCGGCGGGCTGTTCGTCATCGCCGCGCACGAAATGGCGGCGATCACCGGCGACGAGTCCTACAACGAGAAAGCCGACCGGATGGCGGAGACCGTCCTCGAACACGGCTGGGATGGCGACTGGTTCAGGCGGGCCTACGACCATTTCGGCGAGCCGGTCGGGTCGAAGGAGTGCGAGGAAGGCCAGATATTCATCGAGCCGCAGGGAATCTGCATCATGGCCGGGATCGGTTTCGACAACGGCCTCGCGGAAAAGGCGCTCAAGAGCGTCGAGGAGCGGCTCGCCACACAGCACGGGATCGTCGTCAACCAGCCCGCCTATACAAGATATCACGTGGAGCTTGGCGAAATCTCGTCCTACCCGCCCGGCTACAAAGAAAACGCCTCGATATTCTGCCACACCAACCCCTGGATCATGATCGCCGCAGCGCTGCTCGACGACGGCGACCGGGCATTCGATTATTACACGCGGATCAACCCGTCGGCGCGTGAGGCGATCAGCGAAGTGCATCGCTGCGAGCCATACGTCTATGCGCAGACTATCGCCGGGCGCGACGCGCCGACACACGGCGAAGCCAAGAACTCGTGGCTGACCGGCACCGCCGCCTGGAACTACGCCGCAATCACACAGTGGATACTCGGCATCCGCCCCACCTATGGCGGGCTGGGAATCCAGCCGGTGATCCCCTCCACATGGGACGGGTTTACGGCGGAGCGGCAGTTCCGGGGCGTGACGTTCAAAATCACGGCCAGGCGCGAGGGGCCGGGAAACAAAGTAACGATCACGGCCAACGGCGAAGCGGTCGATGGGACGGTCGTCCCGGTGCCTGATGGACAGAGTGAGGTCGAGGTGATCGTCACCATCGGGTAGACGGCGCTGAACACCGGGCGAAAGGAATCCCGGACGATCATTTACATTGCAACAAACTGTTGAGCCGTCACTGGCACGTCGCCCTGGTTGCCACCGGCTCGACAGCACCCCCCAATTGACTGAGGTCGGGTGTCTGGCGGAACAGCATCTGACCTCAGTCTTTTTTCGTGATACCGGTCGGCAGGTATATTGCATACCACGCCATTTATCAGGGGAGGACAGACGTGGCCGAATCAGCCGGTTCTGACTACTATATCGAAAACAGTGACACAATCATGAAGAACTTTCGCCGCTACTTTCTGCCGATGCGCCAGCCGGTGCGGAAAAAGTATGGCCGGTCGGCGGTAAAAATCGTCGAGCAGGATACTCTGGAAATGTTCGAAAAGCTGCTGTCCGATCTGCCCTACATCGGGGGAGATGAGGGCACCTATACCCTCCAACTGATGCAGTCAGTCTACAGCCTGGCCTTCTACCGGGCGATCCAGAAACAGGGCGGCACCGTCGACGATGCGGGGATGCTGCTGCACCGGTCATATGTACGCCTTTTCGCCTTCATTCCACGTTTCCTACGGATGCGCGCAGGCAGGCGAAACTACACCGGGCAGGGCGTCGAGAAGGCCAGGGAAAAGGCAGCCCTCTCACAGGAACGGCGTTATCCGGGCGACTGGGTTTGCACGTTCGTCGAAGGAGACGGCACGTTCGACTGGGGGCTTGACTTCGGCGAGTGCGGGATCAAGAAGTTCCTCGAAGCGCAGGACGCCCTCGAACTGGGGCCGTATATGTGCGCCGTAGATTACATCACCATCGGCGCGATGGGGGT
>DAOUES010000330.1:0-4252 GCA_034430335.1 Anaerolineae bacterium
CGATTGTTTGGGCACAGATGTTATAGGGTTGAGACGATCAATCGAAAAGATCGAAGATAGGTTCTGGCAGTGCGGCGACAGGTTTTGAGAGTTCAACGCGGCCATAATGCCCAGGACATACTGATCGTGAGGGGAAAACATGGACATATCGAAGCTGAAATTTCCACTGGTGGTGATCGCCGCCGGGTTTGTGATTGGCCTGATCAGCGACCTGCTGCTCTACGGGAATCCTCTCGGCATCTCGGTGCCGATCATCGTCGTGCTGGTTTTGATCGGGCTGTTCGTGCTGGCTGCGGTCGAAGGCACGAAAGTTCTTTTTGGCAACCTCTGGCTGATCCTGCCCCTGCTGTTCCTGGCGGCGATGTCGGCGGTGCGGGCGGCCCCGCTGCTGCGTTTCCTAAATATCAGCGGGAGCCTGCTCTTGATGCTCCTCCTGGCGAACAGCCTGGCAACCCGCCCGCTGGTGAAGCTCAATATCGGCGGATACCTGGAAGCGGTGATCGAAAGCAGCCTGATGTCCGGGCTGGCATCGGTGGTGCTGATCGAACGCAGCGTGAACGAAATCAAACAGCGTGGCAAGTTGAGCAGGCAGGTCATACGCAGCGTCCTGATCGGCCTGCTGATCGCCGTGCCCTTCTTGTGCATTTTTACGATCCTGTTCTCGTCGGCAGACTTGGTCTTCGGCGGGTATGTCGACCGGCTGTTTACCAACTTGCACATTGGGGACTTCATCGGCCATACAGTTCTAACAATTGTCTTCGCTTTGCTGGCGATGGGCGGCCTGACCTATGCCCTGGCACGCGGGCCGGACAGCAGGCGGCTGTTTGGTAAAATACCCATCCCCGCCGACAGCGACGAGGAAAAGAGCCTCGAAAGTCTGGTCGAAGAAGTGGAGAACGGCGAAATCGAGAAACGAACCGGGCTGGGGATGATCGAATCGTCGGTAGTCTTGTTCAGCGTCGACGCCCTGTTTCTGGTATTCGTGATCATCCAGTTCGCCGCCCTGTTTGGCGGCGAGGCATTTTTGCGCAGGCAGGGATTGACCTATTCGGAGTATGCCCGGCGCGGGTTCTTCGAACTGCTGGCGGTGGCGATCATCACCCTGGGCCTGATCCTGCTGCTCGATCATTTCACCAAACGCGAAACGAAGTTGCAGCGCACGATCTTCCTCGTAGGCAGCGGCTTGATGGCTCTGATGACGATCATCATCCTGGCCTCGGCCTTCCAGCGGATGCAGCTTTACGAAATGGCCTATGGCTTTACCCGCCTGCGGGTCTACCCCCATATCTTCATGGTCTGGCTGGCGATCCTGATGGCTTACTTCCTCGTCTTCCTCTTCCTCGACAAATCGCACCTGTTCGCGACCGGGGCGCTGGCGATGTCACTCGGCTTTGTGATTACACTGGACACTCTCAACCCGGATGCCTTCATCGTCCGGCAGAACATCGCCCGCTACGAACGCGGCGAGACGCTGGACGTCGACTACCTGGGCGGCCTTTCGGAAGACGCGGTGCCGGTTTTCCTCCCCCTCCTCGACGATTACGGGAAGGAAATCGAGGAGCAGGCCGGGCCATGGCTGCACCAGCACCTGATCCGCCTGGACGCCCGGCAGGTTGACGCAGCCTGGCCGTCGTATCACTTTGCCATCAACCGGGCTTACCGTCTCCTCGACGCCCGCCGTGACGAGATCGAAGATTTCGAAGTGCCGGAGTGGATATACTTCCGGTACGATTGAATCAGTTTGCATAAACGGGCACTTTCTTTTATTGTTCAGGCGGTGATGATTAACCGCCTGTTTTCTTTTTCTCATGGGGCTAGGCAATGGGCACTGACAATATGGATCATGGCTATCTCTCACCATTCTCATGGCGCTATGGCAGTTCCGAAATGCGTGAACTCTGGTCGGAAGTCGAGAAGCGGCGGCGCTGGCGGCGCATCTGGGTGGCGCTGGCCGAAGCTCAGGCCGGGGCCGGGCTGGTGACGCCGGAGCAGGTCGCCGATCTGCGTGCGCATGTCAACGAGATCGACATCGCCCGCGCCAACGAGATCGAGGCCGAGATTCACCACGATCTGATGGCCGAAGTGCGCGCCTACGCGGAGCAGTGCCCGGTCGGCGGCTCGATCATCCACCTGGGGGCAACCAGTATGGATGTCGAGGACAATGCCGACGCAGCCCGCCAACGCGACGCGCTCGACATCATCCTCAAGCGGCTGCACGATCTGCTGACGATCTTCGCGGAGCAGATCGAGCAGTGGGCTGACGTGACCTGCATCGGTTGGACGCATCTCCAGCCCGCCGAACCGACGACGGTCGGCTACCGGCTGGCGACCTATGCCCAGGATTTACTGGCCGACTGTGAAGACTTGCAGCGCATTCGCGACAATCTGCGCGGGAAGGGGATCAAAGGAGCGGTGGGCAGCGGCGCGAGCTACGCCCTGCTGCTCGAAGGCACCGGCCTGACTCCCCTCGACCTCGAAGCGCGGGTGATGGAAGCCCTCGACCTCCCGGCCTTCCCCATCGCCGCGCAGACTTACCCCCGGCGGCAGGATTGGGTGCTGCTTTCGGCGCTGTCAGGGCTGGGTGGAACGCTCTACCGCTTCGCCTTCGACCTGCGCCTGCTGCAAAGCCCGGCTTTCGGCGAGTGGTCTGAACCCTTCGGCAAGAAACAGGTCGGGTCGTCGGCGATGCCCTTCAAGCGCAACCCGATCAAAGCCGAGAATCTCGACAGCCTGGGGCGATTCGTCGCCGGGCTGCCGCGCATCGCCTGGGACAACGCCGCCCACTGTCTGCTTGAACGCACCCTCGACGATTCGGGCAACCGCCGGACGATCATCCCCGAAGCGTTCCTCGCCATTGATCACATGCTGATCACCGCCAGCCGGGTGGTCGCCGACCTGGTGATCGATGAGCAGGGGATCAAATCGAACATGGCCCGCTACGGCACTTTCGCCGCCAGCGAGCGGGTGCTGATGGCATCGGCTCGCGCCGGGGCCGACCGCCAGGAAATGCACGAGATGATCCGCGAGCACAGCATGGAAGCCTGGAAGGACGTTCGCGCCGGGAAGGACAACCCGCTGGCGGATCTGCTGGCCGCCGATGCACGGCTGACTGTCTATCTCCCGGCGGAAGACATTCGAAACCTGATGGATGCATCGGGTTATGTGGGGGATGCGCCCGAACGGGCGCGGGCGATGGCCGGTGCTATCCGCAAGGTACTGCGCTGACCGCCCGGTAGGTCTCGATCCAGAGATCGGTAATCGCGTCCCAGTTCAGGTGTCGGGCCACGTACTCGCACCCCCGGATTGCCCGCTCGACGGCTGCGGGGTCGTCAAGCGTTGCGAGGATCGCAGCGGCCAGATCGCCCGTCGAGCCGAAGGGCACGACCCGGCCAATGTCTTCACCGGTCAGCAAATCGGCCAGCCCACACCGGTCGGTGGTGATCACCGGCGTAGCGTTGAGCAGCGACTCCAGTAAAGTAATTCCAAGAATTTCATAGCGAGACGGCAGCACGCAAACGTCGAACGCCCGGTACGCGGCGGCCCGCGTCTTGTTATCCTCGAACAGCCCGCCAAACCGCACCGAAGATCGTATCCCCAACCGGTCGACCTGCTTTTCGAGGTCGGCCCTTGCGCCGTCGTCCGGCCCGGCCAGCAAGAGAATCGTGCCCGGTTTGCGGGCCAGCACTTCCGCGAAAGCACCGACCAGGAAGTCGATCCCCTTGATCGGGTTCAGGCGGCCCACAAACCCGATCAGCGGCGCATCGTCGGAAATGTCGAACTGCCGCCGGAACGCGCCCGCGTCGGCATCGACGGTGAACGCATCCACGTCGATCCCGTTCGGGATGACCGCTACCCGATCTTCCGGAAGCCCACGATCAAGATACTGCTGGCGTTCCATCTCGGTGATCGCGTGGAGCCTTGCGGCCCGGTCGAGCAGGCGGCGGCCCCACATCACATCGAAGAATCGTTTGTAAGCGGTGCGCCCAAGCTCCACCGGCAACCCACCATGCGGCGAAACGATGTAAGGAACTCCCGACTGCAACAGCGGGTGCAGCGCCAGCGCGTTGGTCATGCTGCGGATTTCGTGCAGGTGAACCACGTCGACTGCCGGGAGTAGTTCGGCGGTTCTGCGCTTCAGTGCTGGGGGGTAAAACAACCTGCGCCATGCGAGGAAATTGCTCAGGTTGCGGCAGCGATAGACCTCGACGCCCTTGTCGTCGACGCCCTCGTCGGCATGCCGACCGGCGGGCAG
>DAOUES010000331.1:0-4809 GCA_034430335.1 Anaerolineae bacterium
CGAATCCTCCCCCTAAAATTGACACCCCGCCGAGTTGGTTTCATAATTCAGTACGGAAATTGAAAGAGGGTATGATGAAAATTCGCGTCAGGTGGCTCGACCACGATCACCGGGTCATTCTCCAAACATTCAGGGCGGATTGGTCCTGGGCCGATTTCATCGAGGCGTCCCGCCTCGAAAGCCAGATGATGGATACCGTCGATCACCCGGTCGACATCGTCGCCGACGGGCACGGAGTCCAGCTTCCCAGCCGCGCCCTGTCGATGATGCCGGAAATTCGCCGCAGTTCGGCCACGCTCAACCACCCCAACGGTGGACGCTATATTCTGGTCGGGGTCAACCGGGTGGTGCGTACCTTTGTCGAAGTGTATACGAACGTCTTCCAGCAGCACGGCGAGAAAGTCGTCTTTGTCGGCGACTTTGACGAAGCGTACGAACTGCTCGGCCTCTCGCCCGAAGACATCGAGGAGCCGGATGCGTAAACCGTCATTCGGGATCACCCATATTGCGCTGGCGATTGTCGCCTTTATGACCTTCGCCTGCGCCGCCTGCGCGGGGGTCGTGTCGGTAGGTGGAACTGCCGATATGGCGGCGGGGCTGGATGACGAATGGACGCCGGGTACATCCTGGATGATGCTGAGTATATCCGGGTTTTTTGCGCTGATGACCTTTGCGCTGATCGCCGTGATTGTGATCGACCTGCGGCAGGACAAAGAAGCCCGGCCTGCCCGAACGAAAGACAAACCGCCCGCCGGTGATCGCCCCTGGGAACGCGACAAAGGCCCCGAAGACTGGCCGCGTGATCCGCTTGGATCGTAGCCGGGGACGAATTGAAGACCGGTGTAAGAAATTGCTATTGAAGGAACGCGCAGGAATCCTATGGATGACCCACTCAGTGGAAAACGTGTAGCAATCATCGGGCTGGCCCGGCAGGGTACGGCCCTCGCCCGCTGGCTGTGCGACATTGGCGCTCAGGTCGTCGTATCTGACATGCGCAGCGAGGAACAGCTTGCCGAACCGATGGCCGAACTCGCCGACTATTCGATCACCTACATCCTCGGCGATCACCCGCCCTACCTGCTCAACCGCGTCGACCTCGTCTGCCTGTCGGGGGGCGTGCCGCTCGACGCGCCCATCGTGCAGGAGGCGATCAAACGCGACATTCCCCTCAGCAACGATGCCCAGCTATTTCTCGACCGCTGTCCCTGCCACGTGATCGGCATCACCGGGTCGGCGGGCAAGACGACCACCACCTCGCTGGTCGGGAAGATGTGCGAGGCGGCGGGCAAGCTGCCCTGGGTCGGAGGGAATATCGGCAACCCGCTGATCACCGATCTGCCCTTCATCCAGCCCAACGATATCACCGTGATGGAGCTGTCGTCGTTCCAGTTGGAGATCATGAGCACCAGCCCGCACGTCGCCGCGATTCTGAACATCACCCCCAATCACCTCGACCGCCACAAGTCGATGATCGAGTACATCGAGGCGAAGGCCCAGATCATCGAAAACCAGTTCGCGGGCGATGTCGCCATTCTGAATCGTGACGACCCGCACACCTACGAGATGGTCGCCCAGGGCCGGGTCGTCGACGACCTGTCGCTGTTTTCCTCGCAGGTGCCGGTCGATGTCGGCGCGTGGCTGGTCGGCGACCGCGTACTGTGTCGACCGCAGTTCACGATCCCGATGGACTGTGTCTGCACCATCGACGAGATTCCGCTGCGCGGCCATCACAACGTGGTGAACGTGCTGGCGGCGAGCGCGATAGCCGGGGCTGCCGGGGTGCCGGTCGAGGCGATGCGGGAAGCGGTGCTCGCGTTCAAGGCCGTCCCGCACCGACTGGAAAAGGTCGGCGAGTGGCAGGGCGTGACCTTTATCAACGATTCGATTGCCACCGCCCCGGAGCGAGTCCTGGCTGCCCTCGAAGCCTACGAAGGCGAGAGCCTGGTGCTGCTGCTCGGTGGCCGCGACAAGAAGCTCCCCTGGGATGCGCTCGCGCAGCGTGCGGTGAAGCAGTGCCACTATGTGATCACCTTTGGCGAGGCTGGGCTGATGATCGCCGAGCAGGTGGCGAAAGCGCGAAAGGCGGCCCGCGCCGAAACGCGCCTGGAGCAGGTCGGCGCGCTCGACGACGCGGTCGAGCTGGCGATCCACGTGGCGAACGAGGGCGATGTCGTGCTGCTGTCGCCCGGCTGCACCAGCTACGACGCCTACACCGATTTCGAGGAGCGGGGCGAGGCGTTTCGGAGGATGGTCAGGAAGCTGTAACCCGCCGCTGTCAAAACCCCGTCTTAAACAACGGTTTGTCATCCCCCTCGCAGTATTCTCAATAAAAATGCGACTCCGTGATAAAGTTATGAGTGACAAAACACGCAGTTTCCCCATTTTCACACGTCACAAAAAGCCGTAACAAAAACGCCGGTGGGACGATCCGCACCGGTGTTGAGAATCTCATGATATCAATGGAAATAAGTTTCAGCCGCCGCTGCGCTCTTCTCTGACTTCGTAGTGCTGCGACCGCTCGTCGAAGTGGGCGAGCACTGCCCGCGCCTTCTCCGGGACGACGGCGGCTTCGTAATCCTCGCCCGCGAACTCGCGGACGGCATCCAGCGAATCGAACCACATGATCGTCACGAACTCGACTTCTGCGCCAACTTCACGGCGCAGCATCTGAATGCGCCGGAAGCCGCGAATGTGACGGTTCTGGATGCCGGTGAAGATTTCCTCTTTCAGCAGCGACTCGTATTTGTCGGCGTTTTCGGGCGTCGTCCATCCGTGCCAGATTCGACTGATCATTTTTTACTCCTCGAAATGGCAATCTCTGTAAGCACAGCACTGCTGTGGGCGACACAAAACATCGCTGTGCCTTTTAACTCACGCTCACTAACCGGATGAGAAAGTTTTTCACATCATCGAATACGGGGTTGTCCCAGGGGAAGTATCCTTTTTGTGCTGCATGGCCCAATTGGAGCCTTACTTCCGGTCTGGACGCTAGAAACGCCTGAAGTCTGGCTTTTGACAGTTTCTTTGGGTATTCTACGCCTTCTTCCTTCAAACAGGCGAAATACCTTTCTGTACAGACTATGGCAGGATCGTCCGTCACCGATGACAGACACAGGTCTTCCAGTTCACCCGGAGTATGCTCATCGGGGAGAATATAAACACCGGTGGCCGGATTATTCCCAACAAACTGTGAGCAGCGTTCCGGGACTGGCAGATTGGCCTTTTTCAGGGCATCGGCCACACCTCGAAATCTGTTTTCGCAGTTTGTATCTGCATCTACTACTATTCCAAAAGAACATACAGAAGGCCATCCATCTGTATTTTTAATCGCATTCAATCGAATTCGCAGATTGTACCGTCCATCAGTCTTAATTATCTGTAGATCATTCTCGATTTTTAAGTTCCTCGCTAAAGCTCTAAAGAACACAACATCGTCGTTACCTTCTGTCACAAGAAGACACGGGCGAGTAAATATCTCGTTTTCATTGCCCATATCAACGAACCTCAAGCCCGGTGTCGATAGCTACTTCAAGTGTGTCTCTGTCATAGGCCAGCGCCTTGATCGTTCCGTTGATTCTATCGAGCCGATAGAGTTTGAAGTCATAAGGATCGTCATCTCTGAACGCACGATAGGCCGCCCTGATCATCTCGAAGCTGTGCGTCGTGGCAAAAAGTTGAACGTCGAAATGCCGGGCAGCTTTTGCCAGAGCGCGCCAGATGTCCACAAGAACGGAGTAATGAAGGCCATTTTCGATTTCGTCAATGAGGACAACTCCACCTTCTGCATTAGCAATTGACAATACTAAACTGGTAAGTCGGGCTAATCCTTCCCCCATTAAAGTAAGTGGTATAGGACGTTCCAGAAATGGCGTATCGCCGTGAACCATCCACGTTCCTTGATAGTTTCGGACTTCAACACCTTGTAGATCGGGTTCAATGACTTGCAGCACCTCCAGTATTCTTGATTCATCTTGCCTACTGACATTCGAAAGTCTTTCAGCATCCGTCGTTGGTCGAACACACATTCTGGCACCGTTAAAGAATATAGGATGAGGAGTGGTAATAAGCGGAAGAGTTAGAAAACCCTCTTCCGCAAAAATGGCATAGCTTACAATTTGCTCTTCTCCCTGAGTTGATTCGAGCTTTAGCACCTTTATTGGCTGGTTAATGAGCCAACCTGTCATCATGCTGTTTGGTTTCATCCTTACTATATCGGCGTTTACAAGTTCGCGCTCAGTCTCGCCAACAACAGATAATGACAATTCGCGCTCTGCACCTTCATCCACTGCGCCCATCAGCCTTATCACGCCCGAAATATCGAACCCTCGAAAAATGGAATCCCAGGGCATCTCCGCCGACGAGACCTGTTCTATCTGGAACTGCTCAATCCCTCTAAATGAGTTTATCTTTATGGTAAACTCAGGTGTATAAGCCCCAGCATAGATAAACAACGCCTCAAGTAAAGCCGTTTTGCCCACATTGTTTTTACCTGAAATCAGGTTGATCCTTTGCAGGTCATCGAGATGCAGTTTATCAAAGCATCTAAAATTCTCAGCCGTAAATGATTTGTACATCGCAAACTCCCTGGCATTGACGACTTATCCAGCAAAATACTGAATGGGCTGATACGCTTACAATGCAGAATCCATTCTATATCAATTCGCACATTGGTGAAAAAGCCGAACTGCTGCTTGTGAGATGAACCCTTGACATTTATATCAATACCATCGCCAATTAGGGCGAACTAAGACAGGGTTCAATCGAATGAATACAGCCAAGCTGGGAAACGGAATGTATCACCTGCGTAAT
>DAOUES010000332.1:0-4809 GCA_034430335.1 Anaerolineae bacterium
TGCTCAGGATAATACTGCCTGCGCCAGCCGTCAAAATCATGTGTAAATAGCGCAAAATGAATACTGACAGGTAAGGCAGGAAATAGGTCAGCCGTTCACCATAAGACAACCTGCCGGAATTAAGCACCAATGCCAGCAAAACCAGCGCGAAAACCGGCCCTTCAGTGCGGGCCAGCGTAAACCCGGTCAACGACAGCATGGCGACGATGAGCCAGGCGCTTGACTGTTTTTTCAGGCCAAACCAGAAAGCGACAAATGAAGCAAACAAATACATTGACGCAATCAGATTCGTGTTGATGAACTCCATTTGCAGAACGATCCCATAGGTACTGAACAACAGCAGTGTACAGACTGCGGCGATAAGGATCAGTGTTCTGCGATCGTCGATTCGCTCCGCCAGCACGTAATAAAGCCCGGCAGCAAAGGTCAGCAGAAAAGTGAGTCCGCAGATGGGCTGGAAGGCATACAGGTAATCAATGCCCAGAAAAACACTGGCCGACTGGATAGAAACCAAAAAGAAGCCCCAGGAAGACAACTGCTGCGTATTCCAGGCTCCGAAACCCTCCTCGGCCAGCGAGCGCCCAACCAGTATTTGCGACTGCGGGTCAAGACCGGCGGCTTTGTTGATGTTGCACCTTTCAAGCACAAATGCAGCCAGGAAAAACAGGCAAAATGCGCCAATCAACCAGATTCGTGCCCGCCTGTCAAGATTGAAAGCACCCCGGCGTATATTCTGTGCGATCAGGAATACAACCAGCAAACTTAGAACGGTGAACATCAACGCCGGGTGATAAATATCGACGACCAGCGCGATGAAGGCCAGCAGACTGTAGCTCAAGGCCCCCCACAGGATTCCGGTCGCAGCGATGAAAGGGATCGGAATTTGTTTACTGAACAGCAGCCCGATCAAGATGCCTAACACATAGAGGCCGACGATGAACCAGACTTGTGACATTACTCACGCATCCTCATGGGGACTAATGACTGGGGGATTATATAGAATGAGTGGTTATACGTAGCTAACCAGTTCGTTTTCGAGGTTTCCGGTCCGTCAGAGAAAAAGACGTAAATGTCGATATCGTCACCGTTATCAAACCACACATGTTCATAAGCCAGCAGCCCGGCAGCTTCGTCATCGGTCAGGGGTGCATGATAATCATGATAATCTACCCTCATCTGCCCGCCTGCTTCTACGAACATTTGTGGGATGATTTTTAGATCATTTTCAAGGAATTCCTCAGAGGGTGCAATCAGTGTCCAGTTGCGGAAATTGTCATCAAGATACAGGAGGATTTGAAAGCGTCTGGGTGGGTAAGCCTCAGCATGATAATCTTCGAGCGTATTCGACTCGCGTGGTTTAATGAGAAACTGGCTGTACGTTGCCAGATTGCGGACATTAATCAGAATACATATCGCCATCAGGACGGCTATCCCGATGATCTGCTGCTGCCGCTGCGGTATCTTGTTCACTGGTTACTCCAGGCATGCCGGATGATCGCAGACCATTATATACGAAGAACGCCCCGATTGGGGCGTTTCCCTGAGTGGCGATGACTGGACTTGAACCAGTAACCCACGGCTTATGAGTCCGTTGCTCTGCCTTTGAGCTACATCGCCTGGCAGCGTTATTATAGCAACTGGCCGGTGGGGTTACAAAAATAATTCGCGTGGGAAATGGCTTGAAAGCCAGCCTGTTAATACGATTCGTTGCCGAAACATCCCTGACACGCTAAACTTACGTCGAATTGGCTCACAAACACTATATTGAGCCTTTCCGCCGTGTCAATCTTCCGCCTCGAAGAGAAGACAGGGCAAACCCAGGGAAAGGAGAACCTGTTTTATGCGCACATATGAGTTGATGCTTGTTGTCCGCGCCGATCTATCCGAAGATGATCTTGCCACGCAGTTGGAAACGGTCAAAGGCTGGATCGAGACGAACGGCGGTAAGATCGTCGAAGCGGATCACTGGGGCACGCGCCGCCTGGCTTATGAAATCGAAGGCCAGCGTGATGGCTACTATGTGGTCTATACGCTTGATCTGCCCACATCGGCCCCGGTCGAGTTGGAACGTGTGATGGGTATTTCGGAAAATGTCCTGCGCTATATGATCACCCGCGCTGACGAAGAGCCAGAAGCACCCGCCAGCTAACTGGCCGCAATCGCCAGAGTTTGCCTTGCCGCGTTTTTACCACGAGGAGAGGGATAATGAGCAGAGGACTTAACAAAGTCATGATCATTGGAAATCTCGGTCGCGATCCAGAGATGCGCTACACTCCCAGCGGTCGCCCGGTTACCTCATTCAGCGTCGTCACCACACGTACCTGGACCTCGGGCGAAGGAGAACGTCACGAAGAATCAGAATGGTTCAACGTGGTTGCGTGGGGCAATCTCGCCGAGATATGCAGTCAATATCTTAAAAAAGGGCAGCAAGTTTACATCGAGGGCCGTCTGCAAACACGGGGATGGGAAGACGAAGAGGGCAAGAAACACTACCGCACCGAAGTGGTCGCCAGTGAGATGATCGTGTTAGGCGACCGCCGGGGCGGGCCATCTTCCGGCCCAGACCCCGACGTAGAATCAGAAAATAACGAAGAAGATTACGCTTTCTAGGCTGTAGAGCCTGCAAGCCAAACAGTATCAGGAGACATTTGCGGTGAACGATGATTATCAGAACGACGATATCTCTCTAGATGACGACGATCGGCCAGACCGCCGGGAGTACCGAGGTGGGGAGCGGAGAGGCGGCGGACGGCGCTACGGTGGCCGCCGCAACCGGGTTTGCAACTTCTGCGTCGACAAAGTCGCCAGGATTGACTACAAAAACTACGATATGCTGCGGCGCTACATCGACAACCGGGGGCGGATCCTTCCGCGCCGCCAGTCGGGAACCTGCGCCAAGCACCAACGAGCTGTGGCTGCCGCCATCAAGCGTGCTCGCCATGTGGCACTTTTGCCGTTTACGGCTGAACATATTCACGGATCGTAGC
The DNA here is from genome assembly GCA_034430335.1 of Anaerolineae bacterium. Lineage (GTDB taxonomy): Bacteria > Chloroflexota > Anaerolineae > Aggregatilineales > UBA3940 > JAFGOY01. The sequence goes on from DAOUES010000332.1 coordinate 2,988, forward strand.
CCAACCGACAAAATTTGCATAAGGAGCCATTAAATCTATGGCGAAGCGTCCCGCACAAAAATCAGGATTGACCCGCCGCCAGGTTTCCCGCATCGAACGGGAACGGCGTGCCCAACGCGCCATACTGATCGGCGTCGGCGTTGTGGCCGCTACGGTGATCGGGTTGATCACGTACTCCATTCTCAACGAGATGGTTTTTAAACCCAATCGTCCGGTGGTGACCATCAACGGCAAGGGAGTCGCCGTTGCCGATTTCCAGGATCGGGTCGAGTTCGAGGACTATTTCCAATACGGCTACCAGCCGATGGCCGATATCGGCACGACCGCCGGGGTCTTCGGCCAGTCGGTGCTTGATGAGATCATTCGAGAAGAGTTGATTAAGGAAAAGGCCGAGGAATTGGGTATTACCGTCACCGAAGAGGAAGCGGAGGAGCAGTTGGAACTGTCCGTTGGGTTTGACTCCGGCGACCCGGAACCGACCGCCACCCCCTGGCCGACCTCTGTCGAGAACGACATGACGTCAACAGCAACCCCAACCTTCGTATATACCCGGACACCCAGGCCGACGAACACCCTCGAACCGGGGGTCACGCCGACGCTTACCGAGACTCCCACGCAGACCCCAAGCGGGCCGACGGAAGTCCCAACCATCACCCCGACGCCGACTGCATCGGTAACCCCCATCCCGATGAGCGAAGAGAGCTACAACGGAACGCTGAACACCTTTTTGGAAGATGCCAGCGCTGCAACCGGCCTGGAAATCGAGAGGATCAGACAGCTCTTGATCGATTGGGCAGGGGCCACCTACCGGGAGAGACTGGTAACCGAAGCGATGGATTACGATCTCGACCAGACAAAGACGATGCTCCACGCCGCGCATATTCTCGTCGACACCGAGGAAGAGGCCCAGGCCGTCCTCGACCGTCTTGCAGCGGGCGAGGAATTCGAAGTCATCGCTGCGGAAGTTTCCATCGATCCTGGCAGCGCCTATATGGGAGGCGACCTGGGCTGGTTTGGCCGGGGGCAGATGGTGGAGCCGTTCGAAGAGGCCGCTTTCGCCCTGGATGTCGGCGAGATCAGCGAGCCGGTTCAAACCGACTACGGCTGGCATATCATCAAGCTGTATGAACGGGATGACAATTATCCCACGCTCTACTACGAGCAGTTGCAGCAGCGAAGCGATTTGTTCGAAGCCGACATTCTCCAATGGAGACTCAATGCAGAGATAGAGTACGCCCCTGATTGGACGGACTACATCCCTGAGCTTCCATAATCAACCGGACGACATCAGATATAGAGCGTGGTTCGCCGCGCTCTTTTTATTTTTCCTGCCCAAATGCTATGATCACACCGCAAGCAGGTAAGCAAGGTGGATTTCCCGGATGCGCATTTTGATTATCGGCACCGAACCGGTTGGCAGGGTTTTGGCTGTGCACCTGTCATCAGCCGGACACACGATCACATTGATAGGGTTCACCGACCACCTGGAGGAAGCGCTGCCCCCCGGCGAGCCTTACGACTGGATCGCCTTCGCCACGAAATCCTACGAGACGGTCCCGGCGATATTCGATCTTCAAAAGCAGCTTCCCGGTAAAATCCCACCGGTGGTGACCTTTCAACATGGGGTCGGGAACGCCGCCTCGCTGCGATCGGCTTTTGGCCGCGACCGGGTCGCGGTCGGGCATCTCTCCGGGCGATTCGCCGCACCCGAACAGGGCGTTCTGGCCGAAAACAGGCCCGGAACGCTGGTTCTCGCGGAGGATTCCCCGGCAGCGGGCGTTGTACGAAGCGCCTTTGACGCTTCCCCGATACCGGTTTCGAC
>DAOUES010000333.1:0-6745 GCA_034430335.1 Anaerolineae bacterium
ACCGTGTTCATGTCGAGCCACATCCTCACCGAAGTGGATCGCATTGCCACACGCATTGGCATCATTCACAAAGGGCGTTTGATCGAGGAATTGGAAGCCGAAAAGTTGATCGAAATCCGGACGCGCCGCCTGGAAATCAAAACCCGTGATCTAGCTGCGGCACAGCGTGTGCTCAATGACGCTGGCTATGCTGTTAATGCAAATGAAGACAAGCTTTCTATCAGTGACCGGCGTGCTATTGATGCACCAGAAGAAGTCGCAACACTTCTTGTCAATGCAGGAACACCGCCGATCCGCCTGGCTGTAGAACAGGAAAATCTTGAGGATTATTTCCTGCGCTTGACAGGAGAAACGACATGAAAACGTTCATTGCCAGTTTTTGGGCCGAGTCACTCAAAGTCCGGCGTTCCCTGATCACGTTGGCAACCGCCGGTGGATTCATGCTGTTGCCCATTGTCAGCGGCCTGTTCATGATCATCCTGAAAGACCCTGAGAACGCAAAAAACCTGGGCCTGATCAGCACGAAAGCCCAGCTTGTTGGAGGCGTCGCCGATTGGCCCTCTCACTTCGGTATCCTGAAAACGGGGATGGCGATAGCGGGTTCTATCCTGTTTTCCATCATTACCGCGTGGGTGTTTGGCCGCGAATTTTCGGATCGCACCGTCAAGGAACTGCTGGCGCTTCCAACGCCGCGCAGTGTGATCGTTATGTCCAAGTTTGTCATCATTGGCCTGTGGGGGCTGCTACTCAGCATCCTGGTCTTCGCCGCCGGACTCGTCGCTGGCTGGCTGGTCGATATTCCCGGCTGGTCGAGCGTGCTGCTCTGGTCGTCGTTTGGCAGCTATATGCTCATCGTGGGACTGACCTACATGCTGATGCCGGTAGTCGCCCTTATCGCCAGCATCGGGCGCGGATACCTGCTGCCGCTGGGCTGGACATTCCTTGCGATGGCATTGGCTCAGATCGCAGGTGTGCTTGGATGGGGAGAGTGGTTCCCCTGGACTGTTCCCGGCCTTCTGAGCGAACTGACAGGCCCGTCGGTTGAGGCGTTGGGTTTACACAGCTATATCGTAGTCTTCCTGACCTTTGTCGTCGGGTTATCGGCAACGATCATCTGGTGGAGATCTGCCGATCAGTCCAGGTAAGAGGAAAATAGCACAAAAGAATGGGCCGCCCAACATGGCGGCCCTGGACTATACAATGAACTGGTTCGTCTGGATGGATCAAAAGTCAGGGTGGAACTCAGGTTGTTGGAGAGAACTGTGTACCCCAACAGGCGAATGAGCCATCGATCAAACACTGATCAGCGGCGGAGGCTGGCGATCAGCCGTTTGGGTTTGAGCAGTAGGTCAAGCGCATCGACGGGCGAACCGGCGACCAAGTCCGCTGCCTGGAGCGCCTCGACGTTCAACCCTTCATGGCCCAGCACGGCGATCCCTATCGCCGCTGCCCGGAGCATCCCAACGTCGTTGCCCCCGTTGCCAACCGCAGCGACTCTATCAGCGCCCAGCCTTTCGACGTAAGTCGCTTTCTGCTCCCGTTCATTGCCCTGCCGCATTCGGACAGCCGTCATGCCAAGCTGCGCGTCAATCGCCGCCTGTCCGCCGTGTGTATCGGCGGTGAGCATGTGGATCGTCAGGTAGTCGGCAAGTGCGGCCAGCCGTTCCTCGACACCCTCGCACAATATGCCGTCGACGGCAAGCGTCCCGTTCACGTCGAAGACGACGTGTTCCAGGATCAGATTGCCCTTCCCCGGTATGGATAGCTCGATCAAGTTCTCTATTCCTTGAAATCGACGGTGATCAACTCGCGGTCGAAGGTCGTGAGGCTTTCGGCCCCATCCGGCGTGATCACCATATCGTCCTCGATGCGCACGCCGAACTCTCCGGGGATGTAAATACCCGGCTCGACGGTGAATGTGTTCCCAACTTCAAGCTCGGCGAGATTCCCCTCGACGATATAGGGGTCTTCGTGCGCGTCCAGCCCGATCCCGTGCCCGGTGCGGTGGGTGAAGTATTCGCCGTACCCGGCGCTCTCGATCACCTGCCGGGCGGCCTGGTCGACTGCGTGCGGCGTGATCCCCGGTCTGGCCGCCGACCGCCCGGCGGCGTTGGCCTCTTTGACCACCTCGTAGACCTCGCGGTACTTGCCATCGGCAGGCCCGCCGACGAAGAATGTCCGCGTGATGTCGGAGACGTACCCCTCGCTGCGTGTCCCGTAGTCGATCAGCAATGGCTGCGCGGCCTGAACTTCTGCATCGGAGGGGACGCCGTGCGGCAGCGCCGTGCGCGGCCCGGATAGGACAATCGGCTCGAAGGGTTCTGCTCCACCTCCAGCCTCGATCAGTCCGGTTTTGAGGCGGCTGGCGACCTGGCGCTCGGTCATACCAGGGCGGAGATCGGCGATCACCTCCTGGAGCACGTCTTCGGCGATCTTAATGGCGGCGCGCATCGCCTCGACTTCGGCGGCGTCTTTCACCCGGCGGAGTGTGCTCATGAAGGGATCGGCGTTCTTCATTTTGACCGATTCGGCGTATCGCTGAATCAACCGGAGTTCAAGCACCCGCATCGACAGGTGCTCAACGGCCAGCTTTCGCAGCACCGGCAGGGCATTGATCGCCTGTTTGAAGGCTTTCTTTGGCCCTTTCGCATCGGTATAGGAGTAGCTCCCGAAATCGAAGGGATGGTTTTCTTCGAGTTTCGTCACTTCGAACGAGGGCAGGACGAATACCGGCATGCCAAGCGCCGGGATGAAAGCGACCGTCGGGCGTTCCATCAGGTGGAAGTCGATGCCGGTCATATAAAGCATGTTTGCCCCAGGAACAAGCGCCAGACAATCGACCTTGCTGGCCTGAAGTTGGGCCTGAAGGCGGTTCAAGCGTTCCGCGTACACGCTGCCTCCTTGACTGTATTCTATGGGTTTAGTGCCTGATGCCGATCAATTCTACCGCGTCGATCTGATCCCACCCATTCAGGCTGGTCGACTGGTCGACGGTGATCGCCATCCGGTTACCCTTGTAATCGGCATCGACAATGGGAATCACCATGACAAACGGGCACTGCAACCGGGGCTGGGGCGGTGCATCGTAAACGGTATGGACTTCACCGTAGAGATCGGTGAACTCGACCTTCACCACAAACCCCGGATTGAAGGATTCGTAAATCAAAATCCCGGTGGGGGTGACCAATTCGGCGAACAAGACGGTCAGCGTTGCTGATTCATTAGGCGAAGCCGAGGCCCAGGCAGTGGCAAAGTCGCCGCACTCGGAGGTATTGGCCGGGCCGGTGGTCTGAACAGCCCCCCTGGTCAGCGGGTCAAGCTCAGAGCTGGCAAAAGCCGAGGCTGCAAACTGGTCGACCTGCTGCCGCCCGGCAAGCGAGAGCGTGGGCGCAGCGCCGGTCAGCGCTGCATCGGCGGGAGTTTGTGTCAGGTTCGATGCCAGCGTGGGAATATAAACATTGGCCTGAGTGCTTGCCGCATCAATCGTCAGTTGGAGGACGTTTTCATCGACGCCGGAACCTTCCCGCATGAAAAATACGGCCAGTGCGATCACGACAACCGCAATCACGAGAATCCAGCCTGCATTCTGGCCGAGGTTTCGGACCGTTCGCCTGAACCAATCCAGCATGGGGTTTCCCTCCTGAGCCGATGGCAAGCAGTATAGCGGTGACCTGCCAAACCCGCCAGCCTGAACGACGACAGGATCATCTTGTGAGGCCCCTCCAGGTGCTGTAAAATGACCTCAACCAGCTATTGACGCAAAATGGTTCGTCGAAGCGACCGACTAAGCAAGGACTGGAAAATGTTATCACAAAGGTACCAACTGCCAGACACACCGCCAGCGTTAGAACAGCGGACACGGGTCACCCGGCAGCAGCGGCAGGATGCCTTGAAACAGATCAACAACCTGAGCGCTGCACTGGATTCGATGCCGGTGCTTCTCACCCAGGACGGCGAGGTGATCTGTTCCGCCGGGATGATGACCGAAGAAGCCAGCCTCGAACACGTCGCACGCACCATCGCCCGCCTGTGGCAGGATGGATCAAGCCGGCTGGCACGCGAACTGATCCGGTTCGAAGAGGAGATCGTAGAAGGCGAGACAGAGCGGTTCAGCTTCTTCCTCTACTCGGTTCACATCAGCGGGGCAGTCACGCTGACGCTTGGCTGGAACCCATCTCTATCACTTACCCAGCTTCGAGCGGAGGCAACAGACGTCAGGGCCGCTCTACAGCGTATATTCCAGGCGTAAATGGACAGCCGTCTGCCTTCCATTACGTCCAAATAGGACATCCTACATGCATGTATTTGATTGGAGCATCTCGCTTTACCGTAAAACTATCAAACGGTCACGGGCAGCACATATCGCCACCCATCGGGTGATGAAGCATATCGTCATCCCAGGGCTTGAAGCGCTACGGCGGTTCAAAACCATGCCCGACGACCCGTTCTGGTTTCGTCTGGAACTGCTGACCAACCGCCACGAAGCGGAAAGTATTCGGCTGGTCGACCGGCTGCTGGAACCGGGGATGATCATGCTGGACGTAGGCGCGCATGTCGGCTATTATGCGCGGCGCGCTGCCCGGCTGGTCGGCAAACAGGGGCAGGTCTTTGCCTTCGAGCCTCATCCGAGGACCTTCGGCGTTTTGAGCAGGAACGTCAAACGCTGCCCGAATGTCACACCGGTGCAGGTTGCCTTATCCGACGAGGAAGGGACTGCCGAACTCTATGACTACCTGATGATGTCGGCCAGCGGGTCGCTGCACTACGACGAGTCGTTGCTGGAACTCCAAAAAGCCCACCTGACCGATTTCGACATCGCCCCCCGCATCAGCGAGGGCTTCCCAACACAAAGATACACCGTGCGGACAATCGCCGTCGATGATTACCTGGCCGGACAGGGGATTCAATCGGTCGATCTGGTCAAAATGGATATCGAGGGAGCAGAGATCGGCGCACTGCGCGGCATGAAGGCGACGATTGCCGGGTCACCGCAGATGAAGCTGATCATGGAATATAACCCCAAGGCTCTCAAAGCCTTCGATTACACGCCCCAGGAGGCGCTGAGAGAAGTCTTGGGCCTCGGTTTCGCCACGATACAGGTGATAGAGCCTGACAGCCGCCTGACAGACCTTACGAACGACCATGCGGCTCTCGACAGGCTGACCGAACGCCTGATGGAAAATATGGGCGTTGTCAACCTCCTGCTTGCGAAGTAGATCGAAACCGGCAGCGAAAAGGCCGCTTCTCAGGGGCAAGACAAGCGCCCCGCATTGGCTGCGGGGCATTGTCCATTGCCCGGTATTGAGATGTACTTCGGTTGTCTGGCTTCTTTACGAGAACAAGCTAATCGAATTTTTTGTTCAGGTAGAGGACATAGCCGCCATAGGCTGCGCCGCACAGCACGGCTACGATCAGCCAGAGCAGCCAGGCGTTCTTGAGAATCAAGCCGATGCTTCTCACGCCTGTGAACATACCAATGTAAGCAAATGTCGCGGCCCAGACAATCACAAACGTGCCAAAAACCCAGTAGAGCATCAGGTTTTTGAGCTTTTTCTTTTTGTCTTCGGTCATAGTGTCGACTGTGTTCGAGGACTTTTCAGCCATTTACCTTTCTCCTTAGATTTGCTGCTTAACGGAATCGGCACACCATAGATAAGTCATTCTAGTACAGATTACCAAATGCGCAAAATGGGCGGGGCTGGTAATATCGTGGCACCATGAACCATTCGATTTAATCTGTCTGTGGAGTGAGATCGATGCGAGATCGACGCTCTGTTGAAGACTTATCCATAGAAGAACTGGAACAAATTCTCCGGCTGAAAAAACGCGAGCAGCGCCAGGAGCGCCTCGAACGCTATGAGCGCCAGGGGCGCAGGCGGGGCGATGTTCCTTTACCGGGGGACGAACCCGCGCCTGAGCCGGAAATGCCACAGGGGATCGCCCACACATCGCTTTTCAGCAATGGGACAGACGACAAACAGCGTAAAAACAGGGATCGGCTGCTGGTCGGGATCGAGGTGGCGGCGGCGATTGGGTTAGTGGCCATCCTGGTTTTCGCGGCGATAACGCTGCGTGACCTCAACCGCCAGTCGGCGGAGGCCCAGGCCGAACAGATAGCGGCGCTTCCCAGCCCATCACCCACGCCATTGATCAGCGCAGTGGTACTGCCGGGAGGCCACACCCCGCCAACCTCGGATCAGGGGGCCGCGCCAAACTATGACGAAGTGCCGTCACGTCTCCGACCACTGGTCGAGCAGCAGTACGCCGGGCCGGTGATCGTCCCAACCCCAGGCCCCAGCAGCGCGATCCGCATCCGTATCCCGGCAATCAACGTCGACGCGCCAATCGTGCAGGGGGATGGCTGGGAGCAACTACAAAAAGGAGTAGGGCAGCATATCGGATCGGCCTCGCCGGGGTCAGCGGGCAACGTCGTGCTTTCCGCCCACAACGACATCTACGGCGAAATCTTCCGCCGGTTGGATCAGCTTCAGGAAGGCGACGAAATCATTCTGCACACGCAGACACAGCAGTACACCTATCGTGTTGCCTACTGGCGTATCACTCCCCCAGACGAAGTCAGCGTCATGGATTCAACCAAAGAGCCAATCGTGACTTTGATATCCTGTTATCCCTACCTGGTGAATACAGATCGAATTGTGGTCGTTGGGGAACTTTCGCAGTAAAGTTATCCTCTGTCAAAATCGAACAACCATGAGGAGCTTCTATTTATGGCAAAAAGATCATC
>DAOUES010000334.1:0-12925 GCA_034430335.1 Anaerolineae bacterium
CCTCATGGAGAAGGGTGAGCAAGCAGGATCAAGTCCCTCTCCATGAGGGAGAGGGATTTAGGGTGAGGGCAAAAAACAGGCTAATGTGCATCTATTTTCACTGCTTGAACCCCTATTTGGGGGTTATGCGACACTCTCATACTGAGTAAAATGATGATGAGGATCCACTGAAGACCATTCTGGATGAGGGGCATGTTCTTTTCTCCACCGATTGATTGGCAAAACAGTTGTCAAGTTTATCGGGGCGTTGGACTTTACAACTTGAAGTGTCCTTCAGTGAGTTATGTCCCCTGTTTGCGGGGAGCACCCCCAGGGTTGTTTTTTTGCTTTAGCTCAAAATCACCTATACTGAAATCGTCGGCTTTTGAGCAAGCAGGTTTCGAAAGGGGAATACTCATGGTTAGAAATCTCTTCTCCAGCAAACCGAATCCAGAAGTGCAGGCATTGCTGGGTACGCTGATTCCGCCGGAGGTCGGCGAAGTCTCGACCGAGGCTATTGAACAAGCCAGTCGGCCCCGGGGGGATGGCATGCTTGACTTGCTGGGTTTTGCCGGGTTCTCGTTTATGGATGCGATGATGGGCCAGTCCGAGATCAGCGGAACCCGTCACGGACGGAGGGTGTCGCTGTACTTTGGCATGAGCGGCAGCAAGCCTGCGGTAACAACCCGTGTGGCTGTAATGGCAGTACCGTTCAAAGTGGGTTTCAAGGATAAGAACCTGGCTAGCAAGGGACTCCCGGCGGGTGTGGTGGAAGTGATCCAACAGCTCGGACCGCTCGAAAACGGTGTGCAGGTCGAAGGAGGCTCCGATGGCATTACCATCCATCGGAAACGCTCATCAAAAGATGCCGCCTCCTGGAAGGGAACAATCCAGTGGCTCGAAGACTTGCGGCTGGCTGAACGCCTGGCTGATGTCTTTCGCTAACCGTGATTGAGGCATTTTCCGCGTAGCTCTGGCGACATTTCAATAATCACTGGAGTTTCGCCACTTTCAGGATAGCTGGTTTTGAGCAGGCGAAAAGCTGACATAGACTTCTGGTGTACTGCATCTATTCACCAGAAGTCTTTCCATGCCCAAGTCTATCGCCGAGGTCGCCTGTGGGGGCTACTTAAGCTAACCGTGCTGAAAAATACTCAGCCACTGAACAAATTCGGTAGTTGCCCGGAGCATTCATCTGGTCTATCCTCAAAAAATATCGTGAGCAGGTTGGTATCCCTGGGGAGCGTACCCGATGCACCTATATTCACGGGCACTACCGAGAGCCTGATTTAAGTAAGATTTGTGGCACAGAAGCATCCGGTATCCTCCGTCGGGATTGGCCTCTACCCTTTCAAGGGTGTAGTATATCGGCAGTAATGTTGCATGGCTTGACACCGTAAAAGTACCTTCTACCCGCCGAAACGCTGCGATAGGGCCAGAATCCGCACCGGCCATCACCGCAGCGCCACCAGACACAGGAGACCATCATGAGCGAAGGTGAGTATCGCGTATACGGCTACCGCTGGGTGGTGCTGGGCGCTTTCATGTTCATCAACCTGACCATTCAGACTCTCTGGATCACTTATGCACCGATCACCGGCCCTGCTGCGCAGTTCTACGGCGTTGGCGACCTGCAAATTGGTCTGCTCGCTATGACCTTCATGATCGCCTACATCCCGCTCTCGATCCCGGCCTCCTGGGTAATCGATACCTATGGCTTCCGTCTCGCCGTCAGCATCGGCGCGCTGATGATGGGTGTCTTCGGCGTGGCGCGCGGCCTGACCGGAGCGAACTATACACTCGCCCTGGTGTGCACCATCGGGATTGCCATCGCCCAGCCGTTCCTTTTGAACGCGTGGACGAAAGTCCCGGCCAACTGGTTTTCTCCGAACGAGAGGGCCACCGCCGTCGGCCTGGTGACGCTCTCCAGCCTGATCGGTACGGCCCTGGGGATGGTGTTGACCCCCATCCTGACAGAGCAGATGACCATCCCCGCTGTGCAGTTGATCTACGGCGGAGTGGCCGCCTTTTCGTCGGTGCTGTTCGTCATCCTCTCCCGTGAGAACCCGCCCACACCGGCCTGCCCACCGGGAATGGAGGTTCGCGCCCTGATGCTCGACGGCCTGAAACATGCCCTGAAGGTCAAGCCCTTCCTGCTCTTCCTGGTTGTTACGTTCATTGCAATGGGCATCTATAACGGCGTCACGACCTGGGTGGAGAACATCGTCCGGCCAAGAGGCTTCACACCCACCGATGCCGGGATGTTCGGCGCGCTGCTGCTGGTCGGGGGACTGGTGGGCGCGGTGATCATCCCCTCGTTCTCGGATCGGCAGCACAAGCGGCAGCGCTATCTCTTACTGGGAATATCGATGGCGATCCCCGGCCTGATCGGGCTGACCTTCGCGACGAGCTACTGGCTGCTGCTCGTCTCGGCCTTCAGCCTGGGGTTCTTCCTGGTCAGCGCGTTCCCGGTCGGGATGCAGTATTCAGCCGAGATCACGTACCCGACACCGGAAGGCACGTCGAACGGCCTGATCCAGCTTTGCGGTCAGGCAGCAGTCGTGTTTGTATACATCATGGAGGCGATGAAGAGCGCCGACGGTTCGTTCACGCGGTCGCTGCTGTTTGCCACCGGGCTGCTGGTCGTGAGCGTCGTGCTGGTTACCCAGATCAAAGACCCGGAGTTTCCGGCGTCTGCCGATATTTGATTCAGTTCACCGGTTTTAGAACAGGTGGAGAGTGTCGCATAACTTGTTTCTATCGCACGATATGAACTCTATCTGGCGTGTCCGGCACCAGGTAGCCGCCGAAAGGCCCTCATCCCCGGCCCTTCTCCCTCAGGTAGAAGGGTGAACAAGCAGGATCAAGTCCCTCTCCATGAGGGAGAGGGATTTAGGGTGAGGGCAAAAAACAGGCTAATGTACATCTATTTTCACTGCTTGAACCCCCATTCAGAGGTTATGCAACACCCCCCAGGTGTAGTATTTTGGCATTATGTGTTATTCCAACAGCCAATCATCACCCGGTCAGGAGTCGATCCATGAACCAAACCTATACGCTGTCGCACCGCGACGCACAGAAGATCATCGACACGATTGTCGAGAAACTCGACGCCGACAACCTCGGCGCGGCGGTCGCCGTCTGCGATGCGCACGGCGAACTGATCGCCTTCCTGCGCACCGACGGCTGCCCGCTGACCTCGATCAGCATCGCCCAGAACAAGGCGTTCACGGCGGCGAGAGAACGCAAACCCTCGAAAGCGGTCGGCGAAGCCTCGAAAAACGAAGGCTTCCCGATGACCAACTTTGGCGATCCGCGTTTTGTGACCTGGGGCGGGGGGATGCCGATCATCTACAATGGCGAGGTCGTCGGGGCGGTGGGCGTCAGCGGGCTGCCCGAAGCGGTCGATATGGAACTTGTTGCAAAGGGAGTTGCCAGCCTGGAGCAGCCGTGAAGGGGAACCTACCGGGGCGGCTACCACGCTTCGATGAACTGTTCGGCTTCTTCGACCGATTCGACCAGGTGGAGAGGAGAGTAGACCATGCCGTAAATGCGGACAATACTCTTCACCAGCGGCACGGTCGTGACGACCACGCATGCACCCATCCGGGCATGGCCGAGGGGAGAAGAGCGGTTGATCTCGTGCAGCCGGACGAGGATGTCGTCGGGCATGCTTTTCGATTTCACCACCCCAATCAAATGGACGACATGATCGACTGAATCCATCATCTGCTGAATCTCAATCGAAACGGCTAAATGCTCGTCGACATCCCAGGGATCGGTGTATTCCTGACAGATGGTCGTGTGGTCAGCGTCGTGCCACCGGCTGCAAATCGGCATCGCGGGCGTCCCTGAACAGCAACGGTATTTTTCTGCTGTTTAGCAAAAAGATGGATAAAGTGAATCAGGTGTGGGTGGAATATCCACCACGCCCACCTCCCTCGCCCGCGCTCAGTGTAACACAATGGTAATACAGTTCGCAAGTAAATCCGGCAAAAGGGTGCTTCGTCATTCTCCACAGACCGGGCATATCCCCCGGCAACCGCACAGGGTTGAACCGGGGAAGAGGGACAGAATGTAATGCCCCTGAAAGGCAGTAATCTTTCACCCAATCCGGGAATAGAGTACACTATGCCTGACGCGCAGTTGGCGTTGGAGAAGCTCTCACAATCCACATTTCCGCAGGATTCGGGTTGGGCTTATCCACTATTCCGAGGAGAGATCGGGCACGATGGCGCAGCGCATAATGGTCGATCACTACGAGATCACGTCTGAGATCGGGCGCGGCGCGATGTCGGTCGTCTACCGGGCCGACGACCTGCGCAACGACCGCCCGGTGGCGCTCAAGCTGCTGCCGCGCGAACTCTACGCCGATATCGCCGTGCGGACGCGCTTCGAACAGGTGGCGCAGGCGCTGACGACCATCGAACACCCGGCCATCGTTCCCATCTATGGCTTTGGCGAATTCAATAACCAGCCCTACCTGGTGATGCCCTACATGGAGGGCGCACCCTTCGCCTGCCAGTTGGAACTCGGCCCGTTTTCGATCAACGAGGCGGTAGGCTACATCGAGCGGCTGGCCCCGGCCTTGCAGTTCGCCCACAATGCCGGGCTGATCCACCGCAATATCAAGCCGTCGAACGTGCTGTTCGACGGCGACGGCAGCCCTTATCTCGCCGATTTCGGCCTGATCGCCTTTGGGCGGCCTTTTGCCCAGATATCGGGGCATATTGTGGTCGGGACGCCGGAGTACATCGCGCCGGAGCTGGCCGAACCGGGAACCGCTTCGCCGCTGGCCGACGTGTATGCGCTGGGCGTGCTGTTATACCGGATGCTGTCCGGGCACCTGCCCTATGACGGCCATTCGGCCATCGAGATTTTCCGGGGACATATCGAGAAGCCGGTGCCGAACCTGCGCACCGACCGCCCCGACCTGCCGGAGGCGGTGCAGCAGGTTCTGCTGGGCGCGATGGCAAAAGACCCCTCCGACCGGTATCAAAACCCGATGGAGATGCAGGAAAACCTGCTCAACATGATGAACCGGATCGGGATGACGGCGTCGGAAGCGGGGGCTACCCCGGTCTACATTCAACCGTCCAGGCTCGAACCAGCCGCCGCGCATGAGCCGACCTTCGGGCAGTACGACACGATCCCCGAATGGTACGAAGAAGAGATGTCGACGACGAAGGACATACCGGTCGGGCTGATATCGAGCCAGTCTGACCGCGCGCCGACCGCGCCGCATATCGGCGAAGCGCCAGCCGCCGAACCGATCCCGGAGCCGCGCAGACGCCGCAGGCGCGCAGACGAACGGCGGGCGGTCGGGAACTGGCGTGCGGCCCAGGCCCGGCGGGCGGGGGCGAACGAGTTCTTCGTCAGGCTGGCCGGGTTTACGATGCCGCCCACGCTGGCGTGGTCGATGGTGGGGGTAATGCTGGCCGTGCTGTTGATCTGGTTCCAGACGACATTCCGGCCCTATTGGAGCGATATCCGAATCTGGCTGGGGCTGGCGACCCCGGCGGTGACCATCGAGGAATCGCTGGCGGATGCCTATCCAACCCCGCTGCCCGTGCCGACGGTCCTGCCGACGGCGGTGCCGATCCTCCAGACGGCGCAGGCGCACAGCGGCCCGGTGACCGCGCTGGCCTACGATCCGGCCAGCGGGTGGGTGGCTTCCGGCGGCGAAGACGGCCAGATCATCCTCTGGAAAACGGGGGCGGACGGCGTGAGCCGGTCGGCGACATTGACCGGGCACCGGTCGGGGGTGGACGATCTGAGCTTTGCGCCGGGCGGCGCACGGCTGGCATCAGCAGGGCTGGACGGCACGGTCCGGGTCTGGGATACCGGGGCGGGCGCGGCGCTGCTGACGCTGGGAGGCGAATTCAGCCAGCCGGTCAACGCGGCGGCGTGGTCAGCCGATGGGCGCTACCTTGCGGCGGGCGGCAACGAGGGGCTGCTGGTGGCCTGGGATGTGACCAGCCTGGCCGCCTACGAACGGGTGCTGTACCAGCCGCTGAACCGGGGGCCGGTCGAGGCGCTGGCGTTCAACGGGAATGTGGCCCTGCTGGTCGGCGTGGGCTACCTTGCCGACAATCACCTGCTGACGGTGGATGTCACGCGGGGGACGGTCAGCCGGGAGGCGCTGATCGACTCGGCGATCCATGACCTGGCATTGACCCCCGGCGGCGACCGGCTGTACCTTTCGACCGACTCCGGCCTGCGGGCGGTCGACCTGGCGTCGGGGGCACCGGCGGCGGGCGGGATCGACGACCGGGCGTTCAACGACTCGGCGATCGCGCCGGACGGCCTGACGGTAGCCGGGGCGACCGGCGAAGCGGCGGTCAGCCTGTGGAACCTGGCAAGCGGGACGCGGATCAGGCAGTACCCGCAGAAAACGCCGTCCGGCGCGGCTGGCGGCGGGAATCAGCCGGTGGTGGCTGCGGTCGTTACCGCAGTTGTATGGACGGACGACAATCAATTGGTGACCGGGTGGAGCGACGGGATGGTCACGACCTGGGATTTGCTCTCGACGGCCTACGGCCCGCCATCGGGCGTGGTCGAGAGGGAGATCGACGCTTCGACGGCGGCGCTGATCGAGGAGCCGGTGCTGTGGCTGGGTGGCCTGTCGTACCCGGTGCAGTCGCTGGGATTCAGCCCGGGTGGATCGCTGCTGGTGGCCGGATCGCAGGGGGGGCGGCTGCTGATGTGGGATACCGAAACCGGGCAGCCCTACCCGACACTGGTCAAGGCCAACGTACGGATGAACGGCGCGGCCTTCCACCCATCGGGCGGGTGGCTGGCAGCAGTATCGGAAGACGGGTATGGCATCGACATACGGGATGTGCTGAACGGCGAGGTGCTGGTCACGCAGCCGGTCGATGAGGGTTTCGAGATCGGCAGTGTGGCCTGGTCATCCGATGGAGAACTGCTGGCAGTAGGGCTGCGGTCGAACACCGTTTTCCGCGACGATCCGTTCTGCACGGAGAACCCGAACTGCCTCTGCGACGAAAGCGGGCTGGTCTGCCCGGAGGGGAGCGAACCGACCGGCGACAGCCTGTGCCGTGAAACGCCGGACTGCTACTGCCTGGGGGTGGATCGCTACTGTGACCAGGGGCGGGTGCTGACCTGGCGGTGGGATGGCGAAACGCTTTCCGCGCCGCAGCGTCTCCAGGCGTCCAACACCGGCGCGATGATCGACGTGGCAATCAGCCCGGACCGGTCGGCATTGGCGGCGGCCTTCGACGGGCTGTACCGGGAACTGGTCATCTGGTCGCTGGAAAGCGGGGAGGTGACCGGGATGCTGGAAGCCGACTACACCGTCGGCGGGCTGGCATGGTCGGAGAGCGGGCTGGCGGTCGCGCATGGGACGGGTCTGGACATCATCGACATGGAGACGGGCGACCTGATCGGGCAGGTGGCTGCCGGTGAAGAAGACGGGTTCCGCAGCGCCGCGTGGCATCCGTCGGGCGATCTCCTGGCCGGGGGGACGGTCGGCGGGGCGGTGGTGATCGTCGATGCGCAGGGCGAGGCGATCACGACGCTGAGTTTGCCGGATGGCGATTACCAGGGGCCGGTCGACCGGCTGGCGTTTTCACCCGATGGGCGTCTGCTCGCGGCAGGGATGGACAACGGGATGGTGGTGGTGTGGGGAGTGACCGGGGGAGGAATCAATTAGAACCCGCACAACCGCCGATTCGATCCACAGATGACACAGATATTTTGGATTGGTCAAGCCTGTCGGCGCGGGAGCTTGAGTCGGGCGGGGCAGCGTGAGGATTGATTCAATCCGCGAATTGCGCGAATTCCGCTAATTTTTTTCGTGTCGAGGGAGTTGGCCGGTCGGCGTGGGAGGTTCGGGGTGGCGGGGCTGGGAACACGACACTTTTGAAAATCGGATGATTCTTCTATCGACTCGGTGGCGTAGGGGCGCAGCGGCGCTGCGCCCGAAGGTCGCCATAGGCGACCCTCAATTGTAGCCCGGCGGCTTTAGCCCCGGGAATCGTTAGAAATCTCAAAAACTGTCGTGTCCCCAGGGCAGCGGGAGGGGATTCGATCCACAGATGCCACAGATATCACAGATATTTTGGATTGGTCAAGCCTGTTGTCGTGGTGACTTGAATCGATCAGGGCAGCGGAGGCAGGAATTCGATCCGCGAATTGCGCGAATTTTTCCCCGTACCGATTATGTCCCCGCCGCGTTCTAAGCTATACTAGCCCCAGACATGCCCGTTAGCACCGAATACGCTTATGACCGAACTGACGCTCGAATTTTTCGTAGAAGCCCTGCGCGGAGTCAGGGTTGAAGGCCGCACCCCGATCACCACCCCGGTCTTCGATTCACGCGAAGCGGGGACGGGGACGATCTTCGTCGCGCTGCGCGGCGACAATGCCGACGGCCACGAGTATGTCGAGGCGGCGCTGAAGCAGGGTGCCGCCGCCGCGCTGGTCGATCAGCACCTCGGCCTCCCTTACCCGGTCGTCGATCTACGGCCCGGATCAGAAATTCCTTCCACTCTGCCCTTGACGCCGCTCCTCCTGCGCGTCGACGATGCGCTGATCGCGCTCCAGCAGGCCGCCCGCGAATGGTGCCGCCGCTGGCTCGACGCCGACCCTTCCCGCCGGATCATCGGGATCACGGGCAGCGTCGGCAAGACGACGACCAAAGAGGTGGTCGCCCGTGTGCTTTCCATGCGCTATAAGACGCTCAAGAGCGAAAAATCCTACAACAACGAGATCGGCATCCCGGTCACCGTTTTGAATCTGCGCGATCACCGGCGGGCCGTCCTCGAGATGAGTATGTACGTCCCCGGTGAGATCAAACTGCTGGCGAGCATCGCCCCGCCCCATACCGGCGTCGTGACGCTGATCGCGCCCGTCCACCTCGAACGGGCCGGGACGATGGAGGCGATTGTCAACGCCAAAGCCGAACTGGTCGAGGCGCTGCCGCCCGCCCCGGAGGGTGTCGCCATTCTGAACGGCGACGACCAGCGGGTCATGTCGATGATGAGCCGGACGCAGGCGCGGGTTTTCACCTACGGGTTGAGCGAAACCGCCGACCTGTGGGCCGACCGGATCGAAGGGCTGGGGCTGGATGGGATTCGCTTCTGGATTCATTACGAGGGCAAAGGCTACCTCGTCAAGCTCCCGATGCTGGGCCGCCACAGCGTCCATACCGCGCTGCGTGCCGTCGCCGTCGGCCTGGTCGAAGGGCTGACCTGGGACGAGGTGATCAGCGGCCTCCACGCGGGGCGCTCCCAGCTTCGCCTGTTCGCGGTCGGAGGGCCGAACGGCTCGGTGATCCTCGATGATACCTACAACGCCAGCCCACCCTCGACGATTGCGGCGCTCAACCTGCTCAACGATCTGGTCGATGGGCGGCGGATCGCCGTGCTGGGCGATATGCTGGAGTTGGGCACCTACGAAGAACGCGGCCACCGCGATGTCGGGATACGGGCGGCGGCGGTTGCGTCGCTGCTGGTGACGGTCGGGGAGCGGGGGCGGATCATCGCCGACGAAGCCATCCGGGGGTTGATGCCGCCGGAGGACGTGGTTTCGTTCGAGACGGCAGAAGAGGCCGCCGCCTACCTCCAGAACGTGGTCGGGCAGGGTGATACGATCCTGGTCAAGGGGTCGCGGGCGGTGGGGATGGATCGCATCGTCTCGATCTTACAGGAGTCGGCGCTTTCCGGGGTGGACGACAAATGACGATCAACTGGTGCTGTTTTTTTCAACTAGGCAACCTGATCGCCCCCGGTGGGGGAGATGGGCCGCAGGCCCAGAGGGGGTGCGCCATCACGCGCAAAATCGAGCATCACTTGAGCGCCCCCTGGCAGGGGGATGATGTATGCAACCGCAAAACGGTTGCCGACAGAGGGGGGCGAGCTTCACGCACAAAATCAAAAGTACACCTCAACGTAAAACGGGTGTCAACGAGGCTTAAATGAGAGATACTGCCTTTGCGCTGGCTATCGGCGGATTGACCTTCCTGGTGACCGTCATCTGGGGTGACCCATTTATCGAGATTCTGCGGCGGCTCGGAATCGGCAAGCAGGTGCGGATCGAGATCGCCGACGTGCATTCGAGCAAGATCGGCACGCCGACGATGGGCGGCCTGCTGATCCTCTTCCCGGTGCTGATCGTGACGCTGGGCATGAACCTCGTCAACCTGGTCGGGCCGAACATTACCCTCACCGGTCGCTCGATCCTCTTGCCGCTGGCGGTGCTGGTTTACTTCGGCGGGCTGGGGGCGCTGGACGACTGGGAAGGGAATCGCGGGACGCGGGCGGTAGGCGAGGGAATCTCGGCGCGGGTCAAGTTCGCGCTCCAACTCGTCGGCGCGGTCGGCGTGACCCTCGTATTGTATTTTGGCCTCGACGTTCACTCGCTGGCGATTCCGGGGATACCCTTCAAGTTCGACCTGGGGCTGGTGTACATGCCGATTGCGATCACCGCCATCGTCGGGATGTCGAACGCGGTCAACCTGACCGACGGCCTGGACGGGCTGGCGGGGATCATCAGCGCGAGCGCCTTCGCCGCCTACGGGATCATCGCCCAGTTGCAGGGGCAGACCTACCTGGTGATGTTCTGCTTCACGATGGTCGGGGCGTGCTTCGCCTTTTTGTGGTTCAATGCGCTCCCGGCGCAGTTGTTCATGGGCGATACCGGGTCGCTGGCGCTCGGCGCAACCCTGGCGACGGTCGCCCTGATGACCGGGCAGTGGTTGATCCTCCCCCTGATCGCGATCATCCCGGTCGCCGAGGTGATGTCGGTGGTTTTGCAGGTCTTGTCGGCGCAGCTCTCGCGGCGCTTCCTGGGCGAAGACCGGCGGCTGTTCCGCCGGACGCCGCTCCACCATCACTTCGAGTTGGGCGGCTGGAGCGAAACGCAGATCGTGCAGCGTTTCTGGCTGATTGGCATCCTGGCGGCGATCATCGGCGTGGCGCTGGCGCTGTTGTAGGCTTGATCCGTTTTGCACGATTGAAGTTGCGACAATAGAATATCCCCAGTTGTATTCACTGAAATCCGGGAGCAAGAAAAATGGATTTTGGATCACTCGTTGGTTTCATTTTCTTTGGCGCTATCGCCCTGTCTGTGGTGATTGTTATTGTCGTCGGTGTCCTCGTCGCGATCAAGAAAAAGGCCGCTCAAAAACTATCGGTTGTTGACGGCGTCGAAATTTCTCCGCCGCGCCGAAATCCCGGCAACATGACGGACGAGAAAGTCATAGAAGCCTACCGGAAAGTGCCGGTCCAGGTGCGGAGTTTTAGCTTCATAATGATTGGCCTCGGCCTGTTCCTCCTTTTCTCCTGGTTCTCCATGACCATGAACCCAGAAGACTATCCAGGGGCTGTTTTCACGCTTCCGGCTGGCCTTCTTTTTTTGGCGGCTGGCGCGCTGGCGATCTGGATCAGAGAACCGGCCTCGATGGGTTTTTTGTACCTCGTATTCATTTTTGACGGGGCGCGGCAGCTCGTTCTGTATCGCCAGAATTTCAATATGTGGCAGATGTTTTCTGCCGTGATTTGTTTCGTGTTCTTTGTATTCTTCGTCGCGCAGCGCAACATATATCGCGCCTATAGCAGCCTGCCGGAAGAAAAGAAAACCATCCCTGTGACAGATCGGGCAGACAGGGTATTCCCAATCGCCAGTATCGTGCTGGGTGGGGCCAGCGTTTTCATTTCGGTGGCAGCAGTTGTGCTGATGGTACTGCTTGGAAGCACACTGCTGGTCAGCGCTGCGTGGTTCGGTCTTTTCACCAACCTGGGCGTGATACTGGGGATTCTTGCCGCAGCGCTAGGCGTCACCGGTTTGTATTACGGGTTCAAACAGCGCTGGCTGCTCATCATCGGCACGCTGATCGGTGCAGGCTCCGTGTTTTTCCTATACTGTTGACGAGACAGGCAACGCGCTACATCCATTCGTCGGGTGGCTGGGTCAGGCTGGAATTCGGATCGGGCTTGTGAACGGGTTTGTTCAGCGGGCGTGTCTTGAGCGTCCCGTTCCACGCTTTCCGAATCCGATCCTGTGCAATCTCAAGATACCGGTACTCGGTATCCGATCCTGCCGCCCGTCGATTGTGGAGAATGCTGGCTACCGCTGTTGACCCGACCCCCATGTATGGGTCGATCACCAGATCGTTTTCGTTTGTGAGGGCAAGAACCAGCCGTTCGACCAGCGCGACAGGAAACTGGCAGGGATGCTCGGTCTTCTCGACGTGGTTTGATTTCACGTTTGGCATGTCCCATATATCGCCGGGGTTCTTGCCAAGCGGGTTGCTCGACGGTTTGCCCTTGTTCGGCCCGCGAAAAGCCCGTTTTCCGGGGTACTTTTGCGGCACACGCACCGGGTCGAGGTTGAAGGTGTAATTGTCTACAGGCCGGGTAAACCACAGGATGGTTTCATGCCTGCCCGAAAAGCGATATTTTTCGTGCAGACCGTGCCCGAAGTGCCACACGATTCGATTCCGCAGTCTCAACCCGAAGCTCTTGAACACGGGATATAAAACCAGGTCCAGCGGAAAGGTTTCTTTCTCGGTCGAACTGCCATTGATATAATGGCCGACCTGCCAGCAGATACTACCGGTCGGAGATAGTACATCCAGGCAGGCTTCAATCGTTTCTCTCTGGCCCGCAATGTATTTGACCAGCGAAGTCTGTTCTTCGTATTCTTTGCCGATGTTGTAAGGCGGCGACGTGACAATCAACTCGGCTTTTGCGCCAGCCTTTTCGATCTGATCGAGCAGGTCGAGCCGGTCGCCATGAAACAGGGTGACATCTGCCGCTTCTGTGAATGTACTGGCAATCTCCAGGTCACCTCTGTTATTGAACCTGCTCATGAAGTCTAATTGTGTGTCCATGGTCTACCTTGACTTTGCCTCTTTCGATATTAAGTGTACCATAGTTCGCATGTTCTACCACTACCTGATAAGGGAGTGTCAATGAAGATC
>DAOUES010000335.1:0-1718 GCA_034430335.1 Anaerolineae bacterium
CCTGACCGTGCAGACCGGGATCGACGGCCCGACCGGGCTGGTGCGGGCGATCATGGAGCGAACGGCGGGCGAGCCGGTGACTGCCCGCTTCGTGCTGCGCGGGTTTGGCATCGAACTGGTCGAGCAGGCGCGATCCGACGAGCAGTTCACCGAAGTGAATTTCAGCGTGCCGGACGCGGAACTGTGGGCACCGGGTGCGCCGAACCGCTATCAACTGGACGTGGAGTTGATCGGCGACGAGGGGATATTCGATCAATACACGCTGCCGGTCGGGATACGCTCGGTGGCGGTCGATGGTGATCAACTGCTGCTGAACGGCGAGCCGGTCGTGCTGCGCGGGTTCGGCTACCGCGACGACTTCCCGGTGATCGGCGAGGGGGTGACCCCGGCGGCAATCGTCAGGGATTTCGAGCTGATGCAGTCGATGGGCGCAAACGCTTTGCGAACAGCCGGACATCCCTGCTCGGAGGAGGCGATCCGGCTGGCCGACCGGCTGGGGCTGATGGTGGTGGTCGAAGCGCCCGCCGTGCCTGTTTTCGATAAAGAGGCGGTGGATCGGAGCCGCGAGTTATCGGCGCAGTTCGTCTGCCAGATGATCGAGCGCGACAGGAACCACCCATCGGCGATCGCGTGGTGTGTGGCGAACGACCCGGCGGATCGGGCGGGGACGAAGGCGCTGGTCGACATGGCGAAGGAACTCGACCCGGCGCGCCCGGTAGCGATTGCGAGCAGCCGGGTGTCGGCGGATTCGTTCGAGTTTTGCGACATCGCCTGCCTGACGGTCGACGCGGGGCAGGGCGGCGCAGACTTATCGGCGGTAGTTGGGACGTTTGGCAAACCGGTGATGGTCAACGCGGCGGGGGCGGAAGCGATCTCCGGGCTGCATGCCGATCCGCCGGAACCGTTCAGCGAGGAGCAGCAGGCGGCGGCGCTGATCGATGCTATCGAGGTGATGGAGTCGACTCCGGCGGTGGTGGGCCTTTTCGCCGGGATGCTGTGCGATACGCGGTCGGATCGGTCGGGCGCGCTGACGCGAGATCGCAGGCCGAAGCTGTCGGCCCACCGCGTTAAGGCGCGGTGGGAAGATAAATGATGAAGAAAGGTTATTATCGATGATTGTTCGCATGTGGCACGGGCGTGTACCGACATCAAAAGCATCAGCCTACCGGGAATTCCTCAATCACCGCGCGATCCCGGATTATCGATCCGTCGCGGGCAATATCAGCGTTCACATTCTGGAACGCCATGAGGGTGATGTGACGCACTTCGTCACGATGACCTTCTGGGAGAACATGGCGGTCATCCGGGGCTTTGCCGGTGACAATATCGAGGTGGCAAAGTATTACCCGGAGGACAAAGATTTCCTGCTGGAATTCGAACCGACGGTTGTGCATTACGAAGTGGTCGGGAGTGCCCGGTAGGGAAGATAAAAGATGAAAGTGGAAAGATAAAAGTGAAAGGCGGGCCTTGTGCCCGCCCATCGGTAAGCGGTTCACCATTAGCCCGGTGCTTCAGCGCCGGGGACGAAGAGTTGAACTATAAATACACACCGGCGAATAGTCCACACTTGACGACACCAGCGAATCGGCGTAGAGTGGGCGTCGAAACCAACACAGCGGAGTCAAGATGGTCAAACAAAACATCCTCGTGATCGACTACGGCACGCAGAGCGTCCGCGTGCAAATCTTCAATCCCCAGGGCGATCTGCTCGACATGTC
>DAOUES010000336.1:0-4074 GCA_034430335.1 Anaerolineae bacterium
TTTGCAGTATACTGTCAGCAGATTTTTTGCTGCCTGAAAGCTGATCTTCTGGAATGACCGGACCGAGAATCACCACCCCCCGCCGCACCGACTCGCGTGAGCCTGCGGCCCGCCGCAAGCGGCGCATCCCGCTGCCCCGCCGACGCCGCCCGCGTGGATCGTTTCCCTGGCGGCTGATCAGCCTGGGGATCGTTCTTATGATCGTCGGGGCGGGCATCATGTTATTTACGAACCCGATGTTTTACGTGACCCGCGCCGAGATCGGCGGGGTGCGCTACGTCCCGGCAGAAGAGATATTCACCAAAAGCGGGATCGCCGGATATCACATCCTGTGGATTGATCCCGTCGGGGTAGCCCGGCGGGTGACCGAATCGCCCAACATCGATTCGGCAGAAGTGGCCGTCCGCTGGCCTGCGCGGGTGATCATCCTCGTCCGCGAGCGCGACCCGGCCATCGTTTGGGAACAGGGCGGCGCGCGCTACTGGGTCGATTCGCGCGGGCACCTGATGCTCCAGCGGCAGGATTTGCCGTCGCTGGTGCGGGTGGTCAACGAAGGCGAAGCGATCCCCTTCCTCTGTCCCGGCCCTGCCTGTAAAGAGCAGGATGCTGTGAGCATTGATACCCAGCTTGTGCTCGGCACCCAGTATTTGAAGACTCTCCGAAACAACATCGACGTGCTATACTATGAGCCGTCACGCGGCCTGGGCTACGAAGATGGCCGTGGATGGCGGGCCTACTTTGGCATCGGCACCGACATGGACTACAAACTGGCGGTCTACGAGCAGCTTGTCGATGACCTGGTGGCGCGGGGTATCCGGCCCGTTTACATCGACGTTGCCAATCCCGAAGCGCCTTATTACCGGGTGGCGCAGTGATAATCGAACGCTTGGCTGCCGGACTGGGATAAGATTGTGAGCACTGAACGGATCGTCGTCGGCCTTGATGTCGGCACAACGAAAACGGTTACCCTGGTCGCCGAAATCGACGGCTCTGAGACTGTGCGGATCATCGGCGTGGGCATCGAACCCGCCCAGGGGATGAACAAGGGAATGGTGGTCGACGTTGCCCTCGCCGCCGAATCCGTCCGCGCCTCCAAGCGCCAGGCCGAACGATCCTCCGGCTACGAGATCGGGCGGGCCTATGTCAGCGTCGCCGGGAAACATATTCTTTCGGTCAACAGCCGGGGGGTCACCGGCCTGAACCCCAACCAGGGCGTCGTCGACAGTGACGACATCGAACGGGCACTCGAAGCCGCCCGCGCCGTTGCGCTGCCGCACAACCGCGAAGTGCTCCACGTCATCCCGCGCACCTTCACCGTCGACGGGCAGGACGGCATCCACAACCCGCTTGGCCTCCATGCCTACCGCCTCGAAGTCGAGGCCCACATCATCACCGCCGCGTCGTCGTCGCTGCGCAACCTGGAAAAGTGCGTCGCCGATGCGGGGTTAGCGGTTGATCGCTTTGTCCTGAATCCGCTCGCCAGCGGTGAATCGGTGCTGACCGAGGCGGAGCGTAATTCCGGCGTCGTCGTGATCGACATCGGCGGTGGGACGACTGACATCGCCGTCTTCATCGAGGGCACCGTCTGGCATACCGCCGTGATCGAAGTGGGCGGTAACCACATCACCAACGATATCGCCAACGTGCTGCATCTTCCCGTCGTCGAGGCCGAGCGGATCAAGGTCGAGGAGGGCAACGCTGCCCCCGATACTGTCGACCGGGACGCGGTGATCACCGTTGCGCCGTTTGGCGAAGATATGCCCACCCAGCTTCTCGCCTATGACCTCGCGCAGATCATCGAGGCGCGTGTCGAAGAGATTTTCTCACTGGTGATGAAAGACCTCAAGCGCTCCGGCTACGACGGCCTGATGCCTGCCGGGGCGGTGCTGACCGGCGGCACCTCGGCCCTGACCAATATCCGCAATGTCGCCAGCAAGGTGATGCGCCTCCCGGCGCGGGTCGCCGAACCGGGGAACATGATCGGCCTGACCGACAAGCTCCACACCCCTGCCCACGCGACCGGCGTGGGCCTGCTCCACTTCGCCAACCGGATCGATACCGGCGGCGACCGCCTCGGAACGCGGCCCCGCCGCACCCGCCGCGAGGGTCCCGACATCGGCAAGGCGATTGGCGATTTCTTTGGGCGTCTCCTGCCTGATGATTGAGTAAAGCCGACCCCCTCAGCCGAACCTTCGGTTCGCCGTCTCCCCCTTCCAGGGGGCGAATATTGATGTTGTGCTGATCCTTGCCCCCTCGTAGGGGGAAATGGCCGACCGGGGGTCGGTCAAAGGGGGTGATATGCCCGACCAATTCCGACGGATCAATCCAGCGATCAAACAGAATGCAAGAGAACTTCGCCAGTTGCAAACCCCAATGGAACGCCGTCTGTGGAATCGACTGTGTAAACGGCAATTTTTCGGACTGCATTTTCGGCGTCAGCACCCCGTCAGGCACTACATCGTAGATTTCTATTGCGCCAAGTACAGCTTAATCGTCGAAGTTGACGGCGAGTCGCATCATTATCAGGTCGAGTATGATGAGACTCGTACCGAATGGCTCAAGTCGCAGGGTTACGATGTGCTGCGCTTTACAAACGAGGAAGTCCTGCGCAACCTGGAAGGTGTGCTTACAGCTATCCAGATGTATATTGACAAAGTGTCGGGAGAGGAATAGTGATAAATGGCAGAAGAACCATTGGGCTGTGAACTGCCGCGTGCTGTATCTGTTCAACTGACCTTCTATGACCGTCTGAAAGATGTCCCGTTTACCACTACATTTTATGTACGTGACGATGCGACGCAGGATCAGATCGAGGCATTGATCAAAGCCATTGATGATGTATCTCTGTGTGTGCTGGGTGAATACAAAATCGGGCACCGCGTGTTTGTCGTGCCTGATTACCGGGATCAATTGGACAGTCTATCCCCGTACTGCATCGGTGGGCAGAAATGGGTGATCAAATACCGCACGGCGAAAGGGCAGGCGCGTTCAATTGGCATTCCAGGGCGGGACATGTCGTTGAGTCAGGGTGTAACCCGGAATAAGCCGGGAAAGCCCGGGCACAAACCAGACCCCAACCATGAAAAGTGGCAGCGGGTATTGACTGCGTTCAAGGCGATCTGTGTCTCAAAAGAGGGCGAAGCCCTGATCAACGAAGTCCTGCTGGATTATCGGAATGAGAGCTGGCCGCCAAAAAGCAAAAGGTGGCGATAATGGGCTGACATTACAGCCGTTCCCCACCAGATGACCAAGCAGCACCGACCCCCTCAGCCGAACCTTCGGTTCGCCGTCTCCCCCTTCCAGGGGGCGAATATTGATGTTGTGCTGATCCTTGCCCCCTTTTAGGGGGAAATGGCCGACCGGAGGTCGGTCAAAGGGGGTGAGCAAGAGGACATATGAATCGAATCACTGCCCGTTCAGTAATTCCGGCGGAAAGATCACTTCCTCTTTGCCGGACAGCTTCTGCTCGATCCGGTCGATGATGATCGAGATGTGCTTTTCGTTGGTCACGAAGTTCAGGTTCTCGGCGGGGATGGTCAGCACCGGGCAGATATTGAACCCTTCGATCCACTCCTCGTAGAAACGGGCCAGCAGCAAGAGATAGTCGGCGGAGATGGTGCTCTCGATGTCGCGCCCCCGGCTGGCGATCCGCTCTATCAGCACCGGCACGCTTGCATCGAGATAGAGCAGCAGATCAGGCCTGGGCAGCGACTCGATCACCAGGTCGTAGACCCGCCGGTAGGACAGGTATTCGCGTTCGCTCAGGTTGCCCATTTCGCGAAGCGCCCGGCAGAAGATATGCGCATCCTCGTAGATGCTGCGGTCGATGATCGCCGATTCGGGCAGCCGCGCCAGCCGCCGGTGCAGGTCGGCCCGGTCACCGAGGAAATACACCTGGAGATGGAAGGCCCATTTACCCATGTCGCGGTAGAAATCGGCCAGGAAGGGGTTGGTCGAGACGGTCTCGAAGCCGGTTTCCCAGCCCAGGCGCGTCCCGATCCGCTCGGTGATGGTCGTCTTGCCCGCGCCGATGTTCCCCGCCACAAGTAGAAATCGCTTCGTCACAAACTGCTC
>DAOUES010000337.1:0-4609 GCA_034430335.1 Anaerolineae bacterium
CCTGACCGAGAAGGCCGATGCCCACGCGATCAACGTCTTTGCCACCAACCTGCGCAACCTGCTGCTCGTCCCGCCGATCAAAGGGGAAACCGTCCTCGGTCTCGATCCCGGCTTTCGCACCGGCTGCAAGGTCGCGGTCATCGACCCGACCGGGCGCGTGATCGACGTGGCGACGATCTACCCGCATCCGCCCCAGTCGCGCTGGCAGGAGGCATTGAGCACCCTGTTCGGTATGGCGAAACGCTATTCGGCCACGCTGATCGCCGTCGGCAACGGCACGGCCAGCCGGGAGACAGAGGAACTGGCGGCAGAATTGATCGCCACCGGCCTCGACGCCAAATACCTGATCGTCAGCGAGGCGGGCGCGTCGGTTTATTCGGCGAGCCTGCTGGCCCGCGCCGAACTCCCCGATCTCGACGTGAGCATTCGCGGCGCGGTGAGCATCGCCCGCCGCGTTCAGGACCCGCTGGCCGAACTGGTGAAGATTGATCCCAAGAGCATCGGCGTGGGGATGTACCAGCACGATGTCAACCAGACGGCGCTGGCAGAATCGCTGGCGGCGGTGACCGAGTCGGTGGTCAACAATGTTGGCGTCGACGTGAATACCGCTTCACCCGCCCTGCTGCAATATGTCGCCGGGCTGGGGCCAAAGCTCGCCGAACGGGTCGTGGCGCATCGTGACGATCACGGCGCATTCGAATCGCGCAAGGCGATCCAGAAAGTCAAGGGGATGGGGGCGAAGACCTTCGAACAGGCGGCGGGCTTCCTGCGGATCGCCGGGAGCGCCAATCTGCTCGACAATACCGGCGTTCACCCGGAGAGTTACAAGGCGGTCGAGAAGCTGCTTTCTCTGATCGATGCGTCACTCGACGATCCCGATCTGGGTGAACGGTTGAGCGCGGTGCAGAGCAGCGGCGATCTCGAACGGCTGGCGGATGAGATCGGTATCGGCGTGCCGACGCTGTCCGATATCATTGTCGAACTGCAACGACCGGGCCGCGACCCGCGTGAGGATGTGCCGCCGCCGCTACTCCGGGAAGACGTGTTGAAGATGGAAGACCTCCAGCCCGGCATGCACCTGAATGGAACGGTGCGCAACGTGGTCGATTTCGGTGCGTTCGTCGATATCGGTGTCAAGCAGGATGGGCTGGTTCACATCTCCGAGATGGCCGATTTCCGCGTCGAGTCGCCCTATGAGGTGGTTGGGGTAGGGGATATCGTCGAGGTGACGGTGCTCAACGTCGATGTCGACCGGGGGCGGATCGGTTTGAGTATGCGCCGGTAAGGACTGCCTCGAAGTTGTGGTTTCCGCCGCTATGAATAAAGTTGTATGGGTAGGGTGGTGTAAAGGCACTGTGAGTTGGCGTCAGGCCAAAAGGAGTATTCACAATGAGCGAGCAGGAGCGGATTCGACTGGCGGCCTTTGCGATTGCCGGGGCATTCGAAGGTGGGCGAGGCTACGCCAATTATCAAAACTATGACCGGGGGATCGTCAGCTACGGGCGTTTTCAGTTCACGCTGTCGTCGGGCAGTCTGGGGCGTGTTCTCGGTATTTACTTCGATACGTCCACCAGCGCGGTTTCGGATCGACTGCGGGCGTTTCGTGACCGGATCAACGCCAAAGAAGAATCGCTGCGCCATGATGATACATTCAAAGCGCTGTTGATCGAGGCTGCGGAAGAAGACGAGATGCGCGACGCCCAGGACGCGATCACGATCCGCGATTACTGGAATCCCTCGCAGGACAGCGCGTCGGTGCGCGGGGTAAAGACGCCATTAGGCCAGGCGCTCTTCTTCGATATGGCGATCCAGCATGGGCCGATGCATATGTATATCCAGCGCGCCGAGGCCCATTTCGGCGTCCCGCCGAAAAGCCGTCTCATCGAAAACGGTATCACCGAAGTCCAACTGATCAGCCAGACGGCTATCGAACGCCGCGACTTTCTCTACGATTTCGCTGACCGGAACAACTATCCCGGCGTGAAAGCGCGGGGTGACTTCTGGATTGATCTGACATCAGAGGAAGATTGGCAGCTTCACGGTGACGACGACGGGAATGTCTTTGTCTTCGGGCGGCCCGTCCAGGTGAAAAAACCCGACCCGCAGCGCACACGGACTCCGGTTACCGATCCCGGCGAAGCGATATCAGGTGTGTTTACCGCCAGGACCTGGGTCCAGGGGCGCAAAGAGCCGGACATAACGGCTGAGAAGTCGGCAACGCTCGATGCGTCCGAGTCGATCCGCGTGACCCGCCGCTACGATGTATCCGATGTCGAGGTATGGTTCAAGAGCGACCAGGGATGGTTCCCGCTCAAGCACCCTTCGACACCGGGTGCGGCCTTTGCGACGGTCAGACTGGACGTTTAGCGGGCCAATCGTTACGAGCCGCTTTTAGCTTCCTGGCTCTGCTGCTGGGCGAGCCATTCCGATTCGTCGACCAGTTCGCCGCCGTCGACATCGACTTTGTCCAGCATCCGGCTGGCTGTGAAGTGAAACACCGCTTCGGCTCTCTGAAATGTTTTTGGGCCGACGATCATTTTGCGCGTGGTGTAGCCTTCCGTATCGTAGTTCGGCACCAGTTCGTAGCGGGGTTCCAGCCTGATCTGGACGATCTCGCCGCCGCGTTTGAGCTTCACGTAATAGTAAAGACCCGAATCGGCTCCCGCGTTTCCGCGCAGCGCGCGGCCTAATTTCTTGAATAGACCCATGTTAATCCTCGATTGGCTCTGATGGAATTACTGTGTCGTATCTGCGCGAATCGTAGCGTACCTGGAGATGGTTCGCCACCGGTCGGCGGCCCACCAATGTCGTTGCTGTCTGGGCGATGCGTCGGGCATCTATTCTGTGCCCGATGACTGAAGCCGGGGCAAATGATGGTTCTCCAGGCGATGTATGGTGATCAATATGCCCAGGGCAAGTGGTAGACTGATCTGCTGCACAAAGAGCGGCGTTTCTGCCAGGGCGAATACCCACGAGGCGAGCATCAGGCAGGCCAGGATAATCAGGTTCGATGCATGGCGCAGGTCAAGCAAAAGGCAGAACCAGATCGGTAAGAGCGTATAGGCAAGAGAATAGTCCTGAGCCTGGGGAAGCAGCAGCAGCGCAAGAACGATCACCGCCGCCATCTGCCAGAGTAAACGCTCCGCCGGGGGAATATTTCGCACCGACCACCACAGCCAGCCGCCCCAGCCGAACATCCCGGCTATGAAGGTGAACTTGAGTACCGGGCTGCCTAATAAAGACGGGATAAAAGCCACCTCCCCGGTATCACCATAGATCAATATGCCGCTGACGAAATCGGGAATCCAGAATCCAATGTGAGCGAAGGAGATCAGTACCAGGCCAACCATCATACCGGTGAAAATGCCGACCTCCTTATAACGTCGATCCAGCAGCAGCCCAACGATGAACATCGCGGCAAAAACCATGCCTTCTGGCCGAACGGTCACGAAGACCAGTGCCAGACCCGCCAGCCAGGGCTTCTCGTTGATGGTGAACCACCAGGCAGCCAGCAGCCCAATAAGTACCAGCATCATAAACTGGCCGAGGACAAATACATTGACCGTGTGATAGAAGCCCACCGTCGACAGCAGTACGACAGCAGCGAGAAGCAAAGGCGATGGGTGCCGTCTGACATAGAAGATCAGCAGCATTGGCATGATCATCGACAGAGTGAGTTGAAGACCTGTCCAGATGCTCACTGACAGCGGGAAAGGAAGGAGCCAGAAGGGAAGCAGCAAATAGGTTATCCAGGCAGGATAATAGAAAAACCGTCCCCATGGACTGTAAATATCGTTGAGGTCTTCCTTTACCAGGAGTTCTTCCGTCGCGGCGACGTCATAGGGATTGTCCCCATGCAGCATGATCCGCGCCCCGTACCAGCGCGGAAAGAAATCAAAGTTACGCTGCTGCGGGACAAGCCACAGCCGGGACATGAGGGTGCATATTGCCCATACGATGAGAAACGCGGCGACGAGCAGAACCGTCTTTCTGCTGTCTGGCTTGCGGAAAGATGTGATAATATTCATGCCGCTGCCTTGAAAATTACCTGAAGGAAAAATAATTTCTTGCCAAAAGCAAGCATACCCGATCCCTTGTGTTAGTTCAATCTTGCATGGTGCCCTGGTGTCCTTGATGTGCCTCTGGTTGTTTTTGAGGGTGACGCCTGATACAATCGCCCCCGCGCGCCATCCGGCGGTAGGTTTGTTGTACGAGTGCAGCCTGGGGCACAGCGCATGTTGAGGGTAGAATACCGGCAGATGGGTGGTTGTAAAATCACCGCTTGCAGGCCATTGAGCACAGCGGAGTAAGGGCTTGATGAAGAATATCATGGTGACCGGCGGGGCCGGGTTTATCGGCAGTAATTTTGTTCGCTACATGTTGAGCAAGTACGACGATATCAACGTCGTCGTTTACGACAAGCTGACCTATGCGGGCAATCTCGACAACCTCGAAGATGTATCGCAGGACATGCGCTACAAGTTCGTTCGCGGCGACATCGCCGACCGGAATGCGGTGGGCGGGGTGCTGGCCGCCAACCGGGTCGATGCGGTGGTGAATTTCGCCGCCGAGTCGCACGTCGACCGGAGCATCCTCGATCCCGATGCGT
>DAOUES010000338.1:0-4843 GCA_034430335.1 Anaerolineae bacterium
AGGATCGGGCCGAGGATCGCCGAGAATTTTTCCATGACGCCAAACAACCCGAAAAACTCACCGCTCTTTGACGCAGGCGACATACTCGCATAGAGGCTGCGGCTGAGTGCCTGGCTGCCTCCCTGAACGATCGCCACCATAAAGGCCAGGAACCAGAACTCGACCGTCGAATTCAAGAAGAAAGCCCAGATCGCGATCACGGCATAGACGACCAGTGCCAGAATGATACTGCGTTTGGTATCCATCCTCTCTGCCAGTTTGGAGAATAGCGAGCGACCCAGCAGGGCGGCAAAACCAATCCCCAGGATTTGGACGGCCAGAACCATCCCCAGGATGGCGGCCAGATTGTTCTGGCGGCGCGGCTTCAACACTTCAAGCTGCGAGAGGGTCATCAGCCCGCCCGCGTCGGAGTTCAGCAGACTCAGCGTATGTTCACCCGGCTCGTCCGCGCTGAGAGCCTCAATGACCCCGTATCTGACCGAGTCGCTCGAGGCATCGATCTCAACCGGCTGCCCATCCTCGTCGAGCAGCGGCTGCCCGTCGAGCATCACCAGCCAGGTTCCAGCCTCTGGCCCGATGCTGTAGGTGATTTTTACGTCCTGCCCGTTGAAGGCGAAGTCGTATCCTGAACCCGGTTGATCGGAAGTGAGGTACGTTTTGTCCTCAAGGGGATCACCGAAGACTGTGTTGATGAATTCGAAAAACCTTCCACCGCTGAGGTCTTCCGCAGGGACGACCACCGCCGACCATTCACCTTCGTATTGAACGAACTCACCATCTGCCAGATAGATACCCTCGCCACGCGCCTCTGCCGTATCGGAATAAGGCAGGGGCGGGGCACCACTGATCATAGATGGCAGCATATGTCGACCGACGATCCCAACCAGGGGCAGCATCACAATGTTGAACACGACCAGCGCCAGGAACTGAGGGCGGCGTTTGGTTTCTTTGCTGGGGATGCGCCCAAAGATCAGGCTGAAAGGAATGCCGACAAACTGCACCAATAGAAGCGCGAGGATCAGCTCGATATCGCCAAATCCGAGTTCCGCGCCGTAAATTGCTGCCACGCCAATGATCGTGCCGATGCCATCGTTGTATATCAAGAATGCGATCAGATATTTGAACAACTCTTTATAGCGACGGATATCTTTCAAGGTGCTGGCTAGCTGCTTAAAGCTGGCCGAAACAACGTTCTCGCCGGGTGCGAGGGAACTCGTGGCCGAGGGTGGTTCAGGGACACGGGTGAAGATCGGGATCGAGAAGATCAGCCACCAGACGCCAACGCTGAGGAGAGAGAGACGCGATCCGGCATAATCGAAGAAATTGGGAATGAGTTTGATCATGGCGATATTGATCGCCAGAAGGAGGCCGCCGCCGAGATAGCCCATCGCATAGCCGCGCGTGCTGACCGAGTCCTGATCCTTTTCTTTGGCGACATGGGGAAGCAGCGAATCGTAGAAGACGTTGGCCCCGGTAAAACCCATCCGGCCAAAGATGAACAGGATCGACGCGAGCAGCCAGTCGCCGGTGGAGACGAGAACGAGCAGCCCGGTCGCCAGCACACCCATCCCAACAAAGATGGAGAGAAAGCGCTTTTTACCGCGCATCACGTCGGATATCGTCCCCAGGATCGGTGATAAAACGGCGACGATCAGAAGTGAAATACTCAGCCCCATCGACCAGAGAGAGGTGGCGGCGGCTTCGCTGGGAAGGGTGGCCCCGGCGACATTACTGTAGTAGATCGGGAGCACCGCTGAAAGAATGGTGGTGGCAAATGCAGAGTTCGCCCAATCGTACATGGTCCAGGCGCGAATACGACGTTTGTATTCGCGTTCGGTCAGTTGCCCCAGCGTTGCTGAGGAGGTTGCTGTAGTCATAACAGGCTCCTGTTCGTTGGTGATCGTGTCAAGCGTAACCCATTTTGATTATCAAGAGGTTAAAAGCGCTATCACATAGAACCCCTTATCGCCTTCTGAGTCACGAGGGGAACGAAGCCGGTCGTTGACAGGGTGGAAAGGGTCGACTAGACTGGGGAGGACTCGGAGGACGGGGAGAAGATCATGATCATTTTTGGGACGCGGGTGCGGCATAAAACAATCGGCGAGGGTGAGTTTTTCTGCCCGCACTGCCAATCGACGTGCAGGTACGAACATAAATCAGCGCGGCAGTTTTTTACACTGTATTTCATCCCGGTCATCCCGATCAAGCAGTTGGGCGAGTTCATCATGTGCCAGAACTGCGGGGGGACATTCAAAGCAGAAGCCCGCTTCTTACGGGCGTCACCGGCGGCGGTGTCCGGTCAGCAGCGCCAGACCGAAGACCTGGCCTCGCTGATGAACTCGGTAAAATCAAAGCTGGAAAAAGGCGTGTCAATCGACTACCAGGTGCGGGATTTAACATCAGCCGGGTTGAACTACGATATGGCGCGGCAGACGGTCGAGAATGCGGCAGGCGAAGGTCGTCGAGTCTGCGAGACGTGCGGGCTGACCTATGCGGCAGCGGCATCGACATGTACCGAGTGCGGCGGGGCACTCCGTTAGTGAGAAACCCATCATCCATCCTGACAACCCTCTAACGTCGTAGAGAAAGGAAAGGCAGCAATGAATTACCGTGAATTTGGACGTACAGGCTGGCAGGTTTCCGAAGTTGGCTTCGGGGCTTGGGCAATTGGAGCCGACTGGGGAACGGTCGACAACGAGGAATCGCTGGCGGCCCTGCACCGGGCTATCGACCTGGGTGTCAACCTGATCGATACCGCCGACGTGTATGGTGATGGGCGCTCCGAACGGCTCGTCGCGCAGGTACGCAACGAGCGCATGGAGTCGATCCATATCATTACCAAAGCCGGGCGCAGACTCAGTCCTCACACCGCCGACGGCTATAACGCAGAAAACCTGACTCGCTTCATCGAGCGCAGCCTGAAAAACCTCGATACCGACTGCCTTGACCTGGTGCAGCTGCACTGCCCGCCCACCGAAGTCTACTACCGGCCTGAAGTATTCGCCGCGCTCGACGACCTGGTCGAGGCGGGCAAAATCCAGCACTACGGCGTCAGCGTCGAAAAGGTCGAAGAAGCGCTAAAGGCAATCGAATATCCGGGCGTGCAATCTGTGCAGATCATCTTCAACATGTTCCGCCACCGCCCGGCAGAACTGTTCTTCGCCGAGGCGAAAAAGCGGGGCGTTGCCATTCTGCCTCGCGTGCCGCTTGCCAGCGGGCTGCTCACCGGCAAGATGACCCGGCAGACGACCTTCTCCGACGACGACCATCGCAAGTACAACCGTCACGGCGAGGCATTTGATCGCGGGGAAACCTTCTCCGGGGTTGATTACGAAACGGGCCTGGACGCCGTCGAAGAGTTGAAGGCGCTGGTGCCGGAGGGTGCGACGATGGCGCAGTTCGCCCTGCGCTGGATATTGATGTTCGATGCCGTATCGTGCGTCATTCCAGGCGGGAAGCGCCTCTCACAGGTCGATGACAACGTAGGCGCGTCGGAACTGCCGCCGCTGACCGATGAACAAATGGAAGCCGTTCGCGCCGTGTACGATAAATATATCCGCGAGCAGGTCCATCACCGCTGGTAGCAGGGCGTGATACGTATGGCCGATCCCTACGATCTTCTCATTCGCTACTACGACGCAGAAAACGCCGGGTTCGTCGAAGACTTCGCCGCATACGCTCTGCTGGCCGACCGCTTCGGCGGCCCGGTGCTCGATGTCGGCTGCGGGACGGGGCGGGTTGCCTTCCAGCTTGTGCGCCAGGGAGTCGTGGTCACAGGGGTTGACCTTTCGGCAAAGATGCTCGAACGTGCCCGCGATCGCGCACGGAAACAGGGCATCGGATCGAAACAATTCACGCTCCACGAGGGCGATATCCGCCAGATGGCGCTGGATGGGCCGTTCAATCTGGCGATCCTGACCTATAATACATTCATGCATTTCCTCGATCACCGGAGCCAGATCGAGGCGCTGGAACGGATCGCATCACTGGTTAGCCCCGGCGGTGGGCTGGCGCTCGACCTGCCGAATCCCATCGAGACTTTCGGTGCTCCCGATGTCCCCGGCCTGGTTCTCGAACGGACTTTCGGCGACCCGGAAACCAGGCAGCCGGTGTTCCAGCAGTCGCTTGCCAGTCTCGACCGTGTCAGCCAGGTTATGGATTTGACCTGGATATATGATCGCATGGCCCCGGATGGGCAGATCAACCGCTTGATGGTTCCGCTCCAGATACGCTACACTTTCGCATCTGAGATCGAACTTCTGTTGGAGCGAACCGGGTGGAGCGGGATCGAGTGCTACGGCACCTACGATTTCGACCCGTACGAGGAATCAAGCCCGCGTCTATTCGTCATTGCCACGCGAAACAGCGGAGCACCATGAACCGATTACCGGCGGGGATCACTCTATTAATCATCTTGTCGGCGCTGCTGGTTGGGTGCGCCAATAACCCGCTGCCGGTCACCCAGGAGCAGGCGGGTGTGACTGCCACCCCAGCGCAGGCATCCCCGGCTTCTGCCGCCACACCCTTTCCAACCGAGATCGCCCGCCAGTACAAGCTCTACAGCCACCCGGCGGGCGTGTTCACATTGTCGATACCCGTAGACTGGCAGGTGCTCGACACGTCAAGTGACCTGCGGCTGCTGGTAAGCTGCATCCCGCCGATTGGCTACGGCAGCCGGGTGACCGTCGACGTGACCAACGAAGGCCCGCTGCCGCCGGAAAACGTCCGGGCGCTGGCCGAGAGCTACGTCCACCTGCACTACCTGGGGACGGGCAACTACAGCGAGATCAGCCGCGCCGAGCTTCCCGACGGGCGCTTGCAGTTTGTCTTCCAGTTCGACGAC
>DAOUES010000339.1:0-2665 GCA_034430335.1 Anaerolineae bacterium
TATGGGGGCAGTCTGGGGGCGATCAAGAAACGCCCAATTTTGCGCGTGGCGGAGCACCCCCTCTGTCTCCTACGGAGACATCTCCCCCACAGGGGGCGATCAGGGAATCGTCTCAAGAGCCACCCGATATAAAAGTACCGCATCCACAAGGGACGGATATGCAACGGCGCGATCACCGCTGATAGTTAGCCCTGATGTTCGGCACAAGGTATTCATCAAAAGCGCGGTCGAGATCATAGGCGGGCTGCCAGTTCCAGTCGCGGCGCGCCCAGGTATCATCCTGATCTTCGGGCCAGCTATCGACGATTGCCTGACGGCGCTCGTCCGGCTCGAAGGTAATCTCCGCAGCGGGGAAGTGTCGGCGGACAATTTCGGCGATCTCCTCCGCCGACGGGTTGAAAGCGGTGACGCTGTAAACATATGATTTGAGATTTTCGGCGGGCGCGGCGGCGAGTTCGAGCAAAGAACTGATCGCGTCGGGCATCGCCATGAAGGGGATGCGCGTATCGGCGCGAACGAAACAGCGGTAGGGTTCGCCCTTCGCCGCCGCGTGGATCATCTCCGAGGCGTAGTCGCTCGTGCCGCCGGTGGGCAATGTGAAGGCGCTGATCAGGCCCGGAAAGCGTATCGACCGGAAATCGACGCCGCCCCGGTGCTGGTCGGCGGCAAGCTGGCGGTAGAAGCGGGCATAATAGCGGCCAAGCTGCTCGCAGTAGAGCTTGTTGCAGCCGTACATCGTGGTCGGCTCCAGCCATTGATACTCTTTCAGCGCGCCCTCTTTGGCCTTCGTCGCCAGATCGGGCAGGCCGAAGACCGCCACCGAACTGGGGAAGACGAACTTGACAGGCTCGCCAAGCCAGCCGGATTGATCGGCGGCGAGCTTGAGCAGGTTCATCGTCCCGTCGACGTTGACGCGGTGGGCGGCTTCGGGCGTAAACTCGGCCCGTGTCGAGAGCAGCGCCGCGAAGTGGAAGATCGCCGGGATCGCGTATTCGGAGATCAGGCGCGAGAACAGCCGCTCGTCGAGGATGTCGCCGGGGATGGCTAACTCGCAGCGCTCCTGAATGGGGATCGGGATCGGCTTGACATCCAGCGCAACGATGTTGGTGCGGCCCTCGTCGGCGAGCTGGTTGATCAACGCCTGGCCCAGTTCGCCCGCTGCCCCGGTGATCAGGATGACTTCTTTTCGCATGCCCATAGCGCGTTCCCTTTTTGTGGACAGTTAAGAATCCAGAAAACAGTCAGGCAATACAAGGCACCGCATCAACCCCCTCCCTGTCCCTCCCCCTTCCAGGGAGAGGGAACGGAAATGCGGATTGTTGGGGATTAAACGTGACTGCCCTGCATATTTGTAATCTATCCAAAAAGTGGGCGAGGGCAGATCAATCGACCCAGACGGGCTGCCAGTTGGTCAGGTCGATGCCGCCGACAACCTCGATGACTTCGAAATTCTCGGCAGCGGCAAAGTACAATGTATCCTCGCTTATGAAGGCGATCAGGTCGCCGTCCGGGTGCCAGGTCGGATAGATGACCGGCCCGGCGAACACCTGCTCCACGTCCCCCGGCCCGATCCACAGGCCGCCGTCCGAAAAGTTGGTCGACCACGCCCGATAATACCCATCCGGGGAGACGACCGGCGTGCGGTCGGTTGGATTTGGCAGTTGAACGAAACTGCCGTCGGTGTTGACCTGAAGCGCGTTGTAGGCGCTCGTCCACACGAAAAACGCCCCCGCTTCGGGCGAGTAGACCGGGCGGTAGCTGTCGCTTTTGTCGATCTGCTTTACCGATCCGTCTGCGCCGATAAAGAATACGCCCGGCTCGCCGCCTACGACCCCTTGCGCCTGATATTGATCAAGAGTGATCACCGCCGTGCCGGTTTCCGGGTCGTAGGCCACATCACCGAATGGGCCTTCGTAGATTGGCTCGACCTGCCGGTCGAGCAGCGTCACCCGCCGCAGGTTGTTCGGCCCGAATGCAGCCGACCAACTGTAAACGACCAGCGTGCCCGGCGACTCCCAGCCGACAAAGACTTCATCGCCGCTGAGGGTGGGAGCGTAGAGACTCAGGACTTCGCTGCCATCTACGGCAGCGGCCCACACACCTTCCATGCTGTAGCCCGCGCCCGTGCCCAGGCTGCCGACCCCGGCATGGACGATATACTCCCCGTCCGGCGAGAAGACCGGGTGGATGCCCTGGCTCGGCCCGTCGGTCAGGCGGGTGATCGATTTTTCGGCCATCGAATAGACATACAGGTCGGAGCTTGGGCCGTCGATGGCGCCCATGAAGGCCAGCAGCTGACCATCGGGCGACCAGGCCACGCTGTTCAGCTCAGTGAAGGCGCGCACCACCTGGAAATTCGGATCGTCCCAGATGAACTCAGCCGATGGGTCCGGCTCGGTCAGGGGCGAGGTCAGCGGGGTGACAAGGCGTAATTCCCCCGTGTGCAAGTCGAGCAGTTCCAGCCGCAGATCGGCGTAACGCTGGATATCGGTCGTGGTGATCACGGCCATGACCGTATGGTTGGGCGAGACAAGCTGATCCAGCTCCGCATCCCAGGGCATAATGATCGACACGCCGCTGACCAGCTTTCGGGCCTGCTGGCCGTCGGCACTGATCCGCCAGATGGTATCGACGGTCAGGCCGTCCGCCGACGTCGCGATCAGCA
>DAOUES010000340.1:0-2453 GCA_034430335.1 Anaerolineae bacterium
GTGATGATCGCCCCGGCGGGGATGTCGATCACCGCGACGATGCTTTTCTCGAAGATCGCCTTCATCCCGGCAAACTGCTCGATCTCGTCCTTCTCGACCGGGTTGGCGAGCATTGTCTCGATGGCCCGGATACCCCGCACCAGGTCGGCCAGTTCGGGCGGTTCGAGCGAGTGTTTGGCGTCGCTGCCGTACATGTGGCGGCTGAACGTGAAATGCTTCTCGATCACCGCCGCGCCGAGCGTCACGGCGGCGAAAGCGGCGTAATTCGTCAGCGTGTGGTCGGAAAGCCCAACCGGCAGATCGTAGCGCTCGCGCATTTTGAGCATCACGTTCAACCCGACCTGCTCATAGGGGCATGGGTAGGCCGATGTACACTGCATCACCGTGACGTTGTCGTGATAGCGCAGCAGCGTCTCGACCGCCGCGTCGACTTCCGCCCAGGAACTCATCCCCGATGACAGGTAGACGTGCTTCCCCGTCTCCCCGACCGCCTCCAGCAGCGGCAGGTTGGTCACCTCGCCGGAGGGAATCTTGTAGTGAACCACCCCCAGCGCCTCCAGCAGTTCGACCGCCTCGATGGAAAAAGGCGACGACAGGAATTCGACCCCCTGCGCTTCGCAGCGGGCCTTGAGTTCTTGCATCTGTTCGATGCTGAACGCCGTCCGCTCGAAGTATTCATAGCGCGGTTCGCCCTTGAAGTAAGGCGGCACCGGCGCATCGGGGAGCGTTTCGGCAGCAGAGATATGCGTCTGGAACTTGACCACGTCCACGCCGCATTCGGCGGCAGTGTCGATCAGGTGCAGGGCGTTGCCAAAGCTCCCGTCGTGAACCGATCCCACTTCGGCGATGACGGTCACGGGTGGGGTGGGGGGATTATTCACGGTTGGACTCATTCGATTCTCGGAGCGCGGCTTTCATTCGCCTTGTGTTTCGAACCATCCTCACACTGATGCGCGGGTTCTCTTTTGCAAACACCGGCAGGGTGCGGATCGGCCTGCCGGGGGTGTCGGTGTCCCGGTAGTCGAAGGCGTCGAGCGCCTCCTTCAGCCATGCTTCCAGGAATTCGATCTCGCTGTCGGATAGCTTCTTCCGGAACTTACCCACCGGCTTATCCGAAATCCCCTCGAACTCGATCTGATCCCGCGAGTTGCCCGACCAGAACACGCCGTTCCGCGTAGGGATCAGCAGGCTGTCGTCCCATCGAATGTCGAGGAAGCGGCAGATTTGTGTGAGGGTTGCCTTTGGCTCCCTGACGAGGTCTTCGTAGCGAATCCGCAGGCTGTGATCGGGGCGGCTGGCGGTGAAGCGTTCCCATACCGTCACACTGACCGACCAGTCTTTCACGAACCGGATCGGGTTGTAATCCCCGTGTTTCTGGCTGTAGTACGACGCATAATTGTCCCTGGGATCGCGGACGATGTACAGCGCACGGGCATCGGGCCACAACCTGGCGATCTCACCCAGGGCGTGTTCGTTGCTGGGCGTCTTTTCGACCCAGTGTTTGCGCTCCGTCTGCCCGGTGACATCCCCGTAGCTGAAGATCAGCGCTTCGAGCATCGTCCTTGCGGAAGGTTCGGCAGCCTCCTGGCGGGCTTCTGCCAGCGACTTGAACCGGGGGTAATCCAGGTCTTCGTAATTGCGATAGCCCGATGTCCAGTTGACTTCGCCATGCCGGAAAGCCTGGACCGGGGTGTTTTCGAGCAAGTGATCAAGTGTCCATAATTCCGGTTCCGTCGCCCATTTTCGGAACATCGTTTCTTCCGGGAAGACAAGCAGCTCCGGGTGATGGTCGAGCAGGGCCAGCAGCAGCGTCGTCCCCGATTTTGGGAACCCACAGATGAACAGCGGACTCCCGTATGTATTGCCGGTCGGTGCCATACCTGTTAAATCCTGTCTTTGAGCAGCCATTCACATATTTTCAAATCGAACGGCTCGTCGATGTCGATTGACTCTTCGCGCGGCATTTCGTAAGCTGCCAGCCGGTGGCCGTACATCGTCTGTTCTTCGAGCAGCAGCCCCGTGCTGAACAGGTAGATCGCCGCGCCGTTTCGCGCGTAATAGGCCGGTTTTTTCTGCCTGATATTGTCCCGCTCGTCGAAGGGAACGACCGGCTCCAGCCAGCCGCCATCGTTGATCCGCATCAGCGATTCGGGGATCATGTTATGGGGTGCCCTGACCACGCTGACCAGCGAGTCGGCTCCCCGCTCGACGTACAACTCAATTGCCTCGTTGATGTGTTTGCCGGTTCTCAGCGGGGAAGTCGGTTGGAGCAGCATCACCGCGTCCGGTCGGTAGTCTTCGTGGCCGCGCAGCCACTCGACGGCGTGGATCACCACGTCGATCCCCGGCGTCGTGTCGGCGGCCAGCGCCGCCGGGCGCACGAAGGGAACCTCGATTCCCCCCACCACTTTAGCGGCCTCGATGATTGCCGGGTCGTCGCTTGACAGGACGAC